>JAZSNR010000004.1:0-76758 GCA_045536495.1 Acutalibacteraceae bacterium | reverse complement strand
CACGCAGATATGACAAAGGGAACAGGTGTTGTTAAAATTACTCCTGCTCACGACCCCAACGACTTTGAAGTAGGTCAGAGAAACAATCTCCCCATCGTCCGTACATTCACCTATGACGGTCACCTTACAGGTGC
Organism: Acutalibacteraceae bacterium; assembly: GCA_045536495.1. Lineage (GTDB taxonomy): Bacteria > Bacillota > Clostridia > Oscillospirales > Acutalibacteraceae > DTU089. The sequence goes on along the minus strand of JAZSNR010000004.1, from coordinate 76,624 downwards.
AGAGGATAAGAGAATTGCCGATGAACTTATTGCAAGCGGCAGAGCAACAGAAAATGAACCTGAGGTTCTCGATTGTGGTAAGTATGCAGGTATGACAACTCTTGAAGCAAGAAAAGCAATTCTTGCAGACCTTGAAGCAGGCGGTTATATTAAAGAAATCGAACCTCTCAAGCACGAGGTTGGTACGTGCTACCGTTGCCACAGCACAATTGAGCCAATGGTTTCAAAGCAGTGGTTTGTTCGTATGGTTCCTCTTGCAAAGCCTGCTATTGAAGCAGTTGAAAAGGGCGAAACAAAATTCGTTCCCGAAAGATTTACAAAGAACTATCTTAACTGGATGAACGGCACTCGTGACTGGTGCGTTTCCCGTCAGCTCTGGTGGGGTCACAGAATTCCTGCCTGGTATTGTGAGGATTGCGGCGGCGTTACAGTCAGCGTTGATGTACCCGATAAATGCTGTAAATGCGGTTCTGCACATCTTACTCAGGACGAAGATACACTTGATACCTGGTTCAGCTCTGCTCTCTGGCCCTTCTCAACACTTGGTTGGCCCGATAAAACTAAAGATTTAGAGCACTATTATCCCACAAATACTCTTGTTACCGGTTATGATATTATCGGTTTCTGGGTATCTCGTATGATATTCTCTGCTGTTGAATATACAGGCAGAGTTCCGTTTGGTACCGTTCTCATTCACGGTCTTGTTCGTGATGCACAGGGTAGAAAAATGTCCAAATCTCTCGGTAACGGTATTGACCCCCTTGAGATTATCGACCAGTATGGCGCTGATGCTCTTCGTTTCTCTCTTGCAACAGGTAACAGCCCCGGTAACGATATGCGTTTCCTTCCTGAAAAAATTGAAGCAAGCCGTAACTTTGCTAATAAGCTTTGGAATGCAAATCGCTTCATTCTTATGAATCTCGACGAGGATGAACCTGCACCCCATATCCCTGAAAATCTTGCAACAGAAGATAAATGGATTCTCAGCCAGTTTAACACTCTTGTTAAAGCGGTTACAAACTCTCTCGAAAACTACGAGCTTGGTATTGCAGTTCAGAATCTCTATGACTTCATTTGGGATGTTTTCTGCGATTGGTACATTGAAATTGCAAAAATTCGTCTTAACGGCGACAATGAAGATGGCAAAAAGACAGCAAAAGCAGTTCTTGTTTATGTAATGTCAAACACTCTTAAGCTTCTTCATCCCTTTATGCCCTTTATTACAGAGGAAATCTGGCTTGCTCTTCCTCATGACGGTGAATCAATTATGATTTCCGAGTGGTGCAAGTATGATGAAGCACTTAACTTCCCCGTTGAAGAAGAGGCTATGAATCGTGTTATGGCTGCAATTAAAGCAGTTCGTAACCGTCGCGCAGAAATGAATGTTCCACCCTCAAAGAAAGCAAAGCTTTATATTGCAACAAAATATACAGAGGATTTCACAAACGGCAGCGTGTTTATGAACAGACTTGCTTCCGCATCCGAAGTTGAAATTGGTGACGAATTTGAAATAGAGGGTAGCGTAAGCGTTATTACAGAAAGCGCAAAAATTTACATTCCTCTTAATGAACTTGTTGACTTTGCGGCAGAAAAAGCAAGACTTGAAAAGGAACTCGCAGCTGCAAAGAAAGACCTTGAATTTGTTGAAAACAAGCTTAACAACCCCGGCTTTATGGCAAAAGCACCCGAAAAGGTTGTTGCTCAGCAGAGAGATGCTCAGGAAAAACATAAAGCTAAAATTGCAATGCTTGAAGAAAGCCTTCTTAAACTCAAATGAATTATATTGAAGCAGTAAAATATATACATTCATTATTAAAATTCGGTATCCGTCCCGGCCTTAACGGGATGGATGCCTTATTGCGTTTTCTCGGCAATCCCGAAAAGGCATTAAAATATGTTCACGTTGCAGGAACAAACGGCAAAGGTTCAACCTCAACTGCAATTTCTAATGTTTTAACTGACGCAGGATATAAGGTTGGTTTGTATACCTCGCCTTATGTAACTGATTTCCTTGAAAGAGTGCAATTTTGCGGTAAACCTATTGATAAATCACTTTTTGCAGAGAACGTCCAAAGGGTGAAAAATGCAGTTGAAACCCTTGAAAAAGAAGAGGTTATAATAACTGAATTTGAAGCATTAACCGCTGCTGCATTTCTTTGCTTTAAAGAGCTTCATTGTGATATTGTTATTCTTGAAGTTGGGTTAGGCGGAAGGCTTGATGCAACAAATATTATTGAAACACCTTTAGTTAATGTTATAACCTCGCTTTCCATTGACCATTCTGCAGTTTTAGGCGACACAATTGAACAAATTGCCTTTGAAAAATGCGGAACAATTAAAGAAAACGGTAATGTGGTTTGCTCTTTGGGTCAATCGGAAGAAGCGTTGAAGGTTATTGAAAACACAGTAAAAGAAAAAAATAACACCCTCACAATCCCTTGTGAAAGTGATATTAAAATTCTTAAAAGTGATATTTTCGGTACAGAGTTCGTTTATAAAAACAATCAATATTTCATTAAAATGGCAGGGGAGCATCAGGTTAAAAATATGACCTGTGTTATTGAAGCCTGCAATATTCTTAAGAAATATTTTAACATCACCGACGATAATATAAAAAGCGGAATAAGTAAAACAATACTTCCTGCCCGAGTTGAAATTATATCCGAAAAACCTCTTGTAATTCTTGACGGCGGACATAACGAAGACGGTGCAAAAGCCTTTTATAATGCGGTTTTGCCCGAACTTGAAAAGAAGAAAAGAGTTATTGTAATTGCAGGAATGATGGCAGATAAAGCCGTTGAAGAATCTCTTAAACCTTTAATGTTAAAAACTGATGTTTTCTTCGCGGTTACCCCCGATAATCCCAGAGCAATGAAAGCTTCCGATTTAGCAAAAATTGCAGGTGAATATGCAAAACAAGTTTTTACTGTTAAATATATTAAAGAGGCAGTTAAAATTGCCTATGCCGCAGCAGATGTAAACACGGCAGTTTTGGTTGTTGGTTCGTTGTATCTTGCAGGAGAAGTGAGAGAAACACTTCTTGAAATCTTTTAATAAAATTAACATATCTTTTATTGATTTAACGTCTAAAAAATGATAAGATATTAATGCACTACGAAAGGAGATGTTTTTATGGTTAAGTTTGATGCTTTCGCCGGCGGAATAGAAATCGGCGGTCTTCGTAGTATGCTTGAAATAAAAATTCTTATTTGCTATATACTTGATTCTGTTAAAACTCCTATGACAAGAAACCAGATTTGCGATGTTCTTCAAAAGACGGGGTTGGTTAATTTCTTTGATGCAAACTCTGCAATTGATGAGCTTTTAGAAAGCAAAACCGTTAAGGAAGAGGAATATGTTGGTGAACCTCATCTTGTTGTTACTGCAAAGGGTAGTAACAGTGCAAAGGAGCTTGAAAAACAGCTCCTTCCCGGTGTGCGTGACAGAGCAGTAAAGGTTGCTCTTAATACTGTCGCAAGAGCACGTTCTGAAAGAGAAAATAAAGTAGAGGTAAAAAAGGTAGAAAACGGTTACGATGTAACTTTTGAAATCGAAAGCAATGGAGATAAGCTTCTTTCTTTAACTCTTAATGTTTTTGACGAGTGGCAAGCGGAGCAGTTAAAGGATGGCTTTCTTGATGACCCGGGCGCACTTTATTCCGATATAATCAACAGATTAATAGGTGAATGATTTTTTGAGAGTCTGAAAACAGGCTCTCTTTTTTTGTGTTAATATGTAAAAAATAGGCAATACTACTTTTGAAACCAAATTTTTATACATCGGAGGAATAAAAATGAATTTCAAAAAAATATTGTCACTTGTTATTGTGGGAGTTGTTTGCTTAAGCTTTTTCAGCAGTTGCGGAGAAGATTCTGAAAAAACAACCACTACCACCACAACACCCCAGCCTAACGGAACTGCCGAAAAAACTATTACCGTAGTAGGCCAGAACGAAAATATGGGCTTCTGGCAAAATGTAAAAAAGGGTGCAGAAGAGGCAGGGAAGAAATACGGTTTTACTGTAAATTATGTAGGAACTGATGAAGGAACACAAGACGATGTTTCCACACAAATTACAAGCTTGGAAAAGCTTGTAACAAACGGTGTTTCCGGTGTGATTATTGCGCCTATGGGAGAAGGCTATTCCCAGACTTTAGGTAAGCTTTATGATGAAAAAATCCCCGTTGTTCAAATCGACAGCATAAAGGAAGAAGATATAGAAAATCTCGAAACAAACAATAAAAATCCGATTGCTTCAACTGTTTCCACCTCGTATAAGGAAGCGGGAGCTCTTTGTGCCGAAAAAATGTTTGAAGCAGTAAAAGAAGATATTAAAAAGTCTGAAAACTCATATACAGTCGGTGTTATCGAAAGAGATGATGAGAAGAGCGACGAAGATAAGGCAACAGGGTTTATAGAAAAATTTACGGAATTAGCAGATGCAGATGACAGCACAAAAGGAAAATATAAAATAGAAACAGAATCCGAAAGTAAATATGAGGACGCGCTTAACAATTTGATTGAAGATGATGTTAAAGCAGTTTTTATGACCCATCCTGAAGTTGCTGACAAAGTAAGTGATATGGTTTCTGCTGATACAGGGAAATATAATGAAATTGTTTTCTGCGGATTTGATTCCGGTGCAAAGCAAATGAAGTGGCTTACAGAGGAAAACGGACCCAAATTTATCGGTGGCGTTGCACAGGATTCCTATAATTTAGGATTTAATGCAGTTGAGCAATGCATTTTCGCTATTCAGGGAAAGGATGTTAAAGAAAACGTTGAAATCGAAGGTCAATGGTATGATAAAAATAATGCCGAGAAAATGAAGCAAGACAGTATTATTTTCGAGAAATAAAAAGTACGAGTGTATTCGTTGAATACACTCGTTTTTCTTATTTACCGCAACCGCAACTACCGCCACAATTGAAGTTCGGTGTGCAGTCGTTGTCTTTTGAGTTAGGCGGGAAAAATTCATCAATGGGAAAACTGATTTTTCTGAATGTGTCGCAGGGGTCTTCGGTATCACAACAGCATTCTTTGGTTGGTACGCAAAAATCATAAGCAGGAATGAGCATTTGCACATCTCTTTCAAGCTGAACAATGGTGAAGATTCCCAAAGTGATTTTAATTGCTTTTTCGCTGTCGCAACCGCAGAAATTGCCTTCAAAGCAACGACATATCGAGTTTGGAACAGAGTCACAGCAATCTCCCATTGTGTTGCAACAGTCGCAAATTCTGCAAATGTCAGCGTCAAGAATGATGGGGTCAACGCATTGAACTTTTGCTCTGGGGTTTGTATTGCCGACGGGGTTTTGGTCGTCATAGCCGTCGCATACATAGCTCGAAGAGAAGATTTTTACATTGCCTTCGCTACCGTAGAGAATACATTTCTTGCTGAATGTAACAAGGCCCTCAAGCATCGTAGGTGAAGCGGTGGGGCAGGTGAATGCATCAAGGCAAACTTTTACAAAAAATGTAAGGTCAACAGAATAGCAACCTCTGTTGAATGGAACTTTTTCAACTTCAACAAGGCAGTTAAGTATTTGTGCTGCTCTCGGGCGCACTGAAGAAGCGTTTTCAAGAATACATTGGCCTCTGTCTGTTAAATAAACGCGCAAATCAGTAAGACAGTCTTTGTCGGCACAGGAGTCGTAAACTCTGTTTGTGTCAATGCAAATCGCTTCTTTGATATGGTGAAGGTCGGTGAAGTTTTTGTTATCAGCCATATCTCTTCCTCCTAATATAAGTATTGAAGTCAAATTTTTAACTTCATTACATAATATGAGGTAAGAAAGTTAATGTTACAAAAATTAAACGCCTTCCAAATTAAATGGCGGTATGTATTCCTCTTTAGCAGAAGATAGTTCTTGCATGAAACCGTCTTCAATTCCTGAATTGAAGAGATATTCTTCAATTTCGTCATATTCTTCTTGAGTAAGTCGCCGTGAGAGTTCGGGAATCTCACAAGTTTTATTAGGCGTGAATTGGCTCATAAGGCTAAAAAGCACTTCTCCATCTTTAAAATTCTCTTTAACCCAGTCAATTACGCCCTTTGTATTATCAAGTTGATTCGGCAAAATCAAATGACGGATTATAATTCCTTTTTTCATAATACCGTTTTCATCGAACTTGCATTTCCCCACTTGCCGATACATCTCTTTTATAGCATTTGTTGCAATTTCAAAATAACCAGGTGCTTCGGAATACTTTAAAGCTAAGCTATTGTCTGAATATTTTAGGTCGGGCAAATATATTTGCACTTTATTTTCTAATAGTTTCAGTGCATTAATGTCTTCATATCCACCGCAGTTGTAAACAACAGGGACGGGGAGGGGGGCTTTTAAAGACTCGGAAATCGCTTTTATAAAATGAGTTCCCGTAACGAGATTTATATTGTGAGCTCCTTGCTCTATAAGTTCAAAATAAATCTTACGAAGTCTGTGAATTGATATTTCTTTTCCGAAACTGCCGCGACTTATATCTTTATTCTGGCAGAATACACATTTAATATTGCAACCTGAGAAGAAAACTGTTCCGCTGCCTTTTGTACCGCTTATGGGGGGTTCTTCCCAGAAATGCAAAGCTGCCCTTGCTACAACGGGATTTTCACCCATATTGCAAAAGCCCTTACCGTTATCGGTAAGAGCTTTTCTTTGTATATTACATTTTCGCGGACAAAGATTACAAGTGAACATCATTATTGCTCCGCAGGAGTTGTAGTAGTTGAAGAGGCCTTTGTGGTTTTTGCATTACCTGAAATAAGCTCAAGGTAATTCATAGAAAGCCAACCGCCTGTTTTTTCGTAAACAACATAACCCCAATCTTCCCAAACAGCAAGAACTTCAACCTCTTCGCCTTTGGGGACGTAAATAAGTCTGTCAGAATCTGTGTTGGGTTCAAGTCTGAGACCTAACGGATCGTCTTTTGTAGCGATTTTGTATTTACCGGGCTCAAAAGAAAAAGATGCTTCGGCTTTCTTTGTTGTACCGCCGTTGTTAATATCTGCAATTGCTGCAAGGTCAATTGAAACGCTTTCTTCGGTGGAGGTTGTGGTTGAATCCTTCTTGTCTTTACCGGAGGAAGCGGTAGCAACAACTGCAACGATAATTGCAATTAAAATTAAAATCGCAGAAATTATTAAAACTATCGTGTTTTTGTTTTTTAACTTATCCATAGCTATTTCTCCTTATTGTTGGCATACTTACCAATTTCCTATAAGTTATCTTCATTATAGCATTTTTCTTTGGGAAAATCAATAGTGAACTGTTGGGCGGAAAAGTCTTGAAAATATTATGAATAAACTAAAAAAACTAATGCAAAAATATTGCTATTTTATACTATATTATGGTATAATAATTTGAATTTTAATGTGCGGTGGTGCGGTCATTTAAGAGGCGGTGAAAATATGGTCATTTTCGGTATTGACCCGGGGTATGCGATAGTTGGTTGCGGTGTTGTAAGGTATGAGAAAAATAATTTCAACCTTATGGGCTACGGCGCGGTTACAACCGATAAAGATATGCCATTCAATGAACGCCTTGAAAAGATATATGACGATATTACAGAGCTTTTAGAAAAGTTCAAGCCCGATGCAGTAAGCATCGAAAGACTGTATTTTAACACCAACCAGAAAACCGCTATCGATGTTGCTCAGGCGAGAGGCGTTATAGTCCTTGCAGTTGAAAAAGCAGGTATTCCTCTTTTTGAATATACACCCTTGCAGGTAAAGCAAAGTATTGTCGGCTACGGCAGAGCGGAGAAGCAACAGGTTCAGGAAATGACAAGGATGTTTTTACATCTTGATAAAATACCCAAGCCCGATGATGCTGCCGATGCGCTTGCCCTTGCAATATGCCACGGTCACGCAAGTGATTCCTTAATGATAAAAAATAAAATATAAGGTGAATTTATGTTCTATAGTTTAACAGGAAAAATAATATATAAAGATGAGCAAACAATTGCAATCTCTTGCGGTGGGGTAGGATTTAAGTGCTTTACAACAAGAAACTCGCTTGCAAAGCTTTCCTTGCAGAGTGGTGAGGTAACAGTTTTTACTCATCTAAATGTCCGTGAGGACGCTCTTGATTTATTCGGCTTTGCAACCAATGATGAGCTGGATGCGTTTAAGCTCTTGATAAGTGTTTCAGGTGTTGGACCTAAAGCCGCTCTTGCAATTCTTTCTGAGCTTTCACCGGATGCTTTTGCTGTTGCGGTGGCATCAGGTGACAGTAAAGCAATTACCGCCGCAAATGGTGTTGGTCCAAAGCTTGCCCAGAGAGTGATAATGGAGCTTAAAGACAAAATCGCAAATGTATCTTTTATTTCCGAGGAAAGCAGTTCTGTTTCAAGCGCGGTTAACACTGCAAATTCTATGAGCAATACTTCTGAGGCCATTGCTGCTCTAACTGCATTGGGTTATTCACAAACGGAAGCATCTGTTGCAGTCAGCAAGCTTTCGCCCAATCTTTCCGTTGAAGAGCTTATTAAGGGTGCATTGAAAAATATGACTTTAAGATTTTAAAGTTTTAGGAGATTAAAAATGAACGATTTTTTTATTGCTGATGAAGAGCGTGTTATTGCTCCCGAATATATTTCCGACGATAACGAAATAGAAACCTCTCTTCGTCCTCATACTCTTGAAGAGTATATCGGTCAGGAAAAAGCAAAAGAAAACTTAAAAATATATATTGAAGCTGCAAAAAACCGTCACGAATCTTTAGACCACGTTTTGCTTTACGGCCCTCCCGGTTTAGGTAAAACTACCCTTGCAGGTATAGTTGCAAATGAAATGGGCGTTCAGATTCGCGTTACCTCAGGTCCTGCGATTGAAAAACCCGGTGACCTTGCGGCACTTCTTACAAGTCTTAATGATGGCGACATTCTTTTTATTGACGAAATTCATCGCCTTTCAAGAAGCATTGAAGAGGTTCTTTATCCTGCAATGGAGGATTTTGCTCTTGATATTATAATCGGCAAAGGTCCTTCAGCGCGTTCCATAAGACTTGACCTTAAAAGGTTTACACTTATCGGTGCAACAACCCGCGCAGGTCAGCTTTCCGCACCCTTACGTGACCGTTTCGGTGTAATTTTAAGACTTGAGCTTTATTCACCAAACGAACTTGCAAAAATCGTTAAACGTAGCGCAGGAATTCTTAATATTGAGGCGGAAAACGACGGTGCATTGGAAATCGCTTCCCGTTCCCGCGGAACACCGCGTATAGCAAACAGACTTTTAAAACGCGCAAGAGATTATGCTCAGGTTATGGGTAATGGTATAATTACCGTAGAATCTGCACAAAATGCACTTGAAAGAATGGAAATTGACGAATTGGGTCTGGACTTGGTTGACAGAAATCTTTTAAGGGCAATGATTGAGAATTACAATGGCGGTCCTGTCGGACTTGATACTATCGCCGCAATGATTGGCGAGGAAGCAGTAACCATTGAGGATGTTTATGAACCCTATCTTATGCAGTTGGGATTTTTAACAAGAACACCTCGAGGAAGAAAGGTTACCGCTTTAGGTTACAGACATTTAGGTATAAATCCGGTTACCGATGATTCCCAAGGTTCATTCGATTCTTATTGAAATTTGGAGTGATATTTAATGGGTAGACTTTTCGGTACAGACGGCGCACGCGGAGTTGCCAACACAGAGCTTACTTGTGAACTTGCAATGCAAATCGGCAGAGCAGCGGCAATGGTGCTTACAGAGCACTCCCACAAAAAGCCGAGAGTTCTTATCGGTATGGATACAAGAGCATCTTCCCAAATGCTTGAATCCGCAATATCGGCAGGGCTTTGTTCAGTTGGAGCGGATGTAATGCTTTTGGGAGAAATCCCGACTCCTGCAGTTGCACTTCTTGTAAAGAAATACGAATATGATGCGGCAGTGATGATTTCCGCCTCTCATAACCCATGTGAATATAACGGAATTAAAATTTTTCAAGGAACGGGCTACAAGCTTCCCGATGCTCTTGAAGAAGAAATTGAAAGTATCATACTTGATAAAACACAAGTTCCTCCGATTAAAGTCGGCGGAGATGTTGGCAGAATAACCCATTCCAAAACAGCTTGTGAGGATTATGTTAATTATCTTGTAGATATCGCTCTGGAAGATTTAAGAAAAAGCAATAACAAAAATTTATGCGGTTTAAGAATAGCAGTAGATTGTTCAAACGGTGCATCCTCTGTTACTGCTCCGCAGATTTTTATGAAGCTTTGCGATGATTGCTTTTTTATAGCATCTCATCCCAATGGTACTAATATTAACGAAAATTGCGGTTCAACCCATCTCGAAATATTGCAGGATTTTGTTGTTCGTAACAAATGCGATGTCGGTCTTGCTTTTGACGGTGATGCTGACAGATTTCTTGCAGTAGACGAAAACGGAAATGTAGTTGACGGCGATAAGCTGATTGCAATTTTTGCTAAATATATGAAAGAAAAAAATATTCTTAAGAATAACACCGCTGTTGTTACCGTAATGAGCAATATGGGTTTCTTTAAATTCTGCGAAGAAAACGGCATTAATTGCGAAAAAACCAAAGTCGGTGACAGATATGTTCTTGAAAATATGCTGGAAAACGATTATGTAATCGGCGGTGAGCAATCGGGTCACATCATTTTTCGCGATTTTGCTACCACCGGCGATGGTCAGCTTTCTGCACTGATGCTTCTTTGCATAATGAAAGCAACGGGTAAAAAGCTTTCGGAGTTAAGCTCTGCTATGCAGGTGTTTCCCCAGACCCTTGTTAATGTTCGGGTTTCTGATTTCGGTAAAGCAAGATTTCCTCGTGATGAAGAAATTAAAAACGCGATTTCTGCCGCAGAAAAAGAACTGGGTGACGATGGCAGAGTTCTTGTTCGTATATCAGGTACAGAGCCTCTTGTACGAGTTATGATTGAAGGTAAAGACGAAGAAAAGATAAACATCCTGGCAGGAGAAATTGCACAGGTTGTTAAGGAGAGATTACTTTAATGCGAGTTTCTGACTTTTGGAAGGATTATGAGCTTATAGACTGTTCCGACGGCGAACGTCTTGAGCGTTGGGGAGATATTTATCTCATAAGGCCCGACCCACAAGCTCTTTGGAATACAAACAGAACAAATCCTATGTGGAAAAAAGCACACGCAAGATATCACCGCTCTAATCAGGGCGGCGGTTCTTGGGAGTTTTACAGAACAATTCCTGAGGTTTGGCAAATCGGTTACAGAGATTTGAAGTTCAATCTTAAACCAATGGGATTCAAGCATACGGGTGTTTTTCCCGAGCAGGCGTGTAACTGGGATTTGGTTGCTGATATTATTGAAAAAAGCGGAAGAAAAGATGTTAAAGTTCTTAATCTCTTTGCCTATACCGGTGCCGCAACAGTTTCCGCTCTCTTAAAAGGCGCTTCTGTTGTTCACGTGGATGCTTCGAAAGGTATGGTTCAATGGGCAAAGGAAAATGCCGCATCTTCAGGCGTTGCGGACAGAAGTGTTCGTTGGATTGTTGATGACTGTATGAAATTTGTTGCCCGTGAAATTAGACGCGGTAATAAATACGACATTATAATTATGGACCCGCCCTCATACGGCAGAGGCCCCGGTGGTGAGGTCTGGAAGCTTGAGAATGAAATTTACGGTTTCGTAAATCAATGTTGTGAATTATTGACTGATAGTTCTCTCGCTGTGCTTATCAACTCATACACAGCCGGTGTTTCTCCTGCGGTAATGAGTTACATATTAAATTCAACAGTAGCAAAGCGTTTCGGAGGTTTCGCTACCGCAGATGAAATCGGCTTAAAGGTTACCGATAGCGGTCTTGTGCTTCCTTGCGGTTCTACTGCAGTCTGGACAAAATGAGTATGAATAAAATTATAGAATTTAAAAATGTTGATTTTCGCTATGCCGATGAAGAAAGTGATGCTTTAAACGGCTTAAACCTTGATTTTTACGAGGGACAGTTTACTTGTGTTCTCGGTCATAACGGTTCGGGAAAATCAACTATGGCAAAGCTTATAAATGCTTTGGAAATACCAACAAACGGAAGTGTTACAACCTATGGATTCGATACTTCCGATGAAAAAAATGAAATTCCAATAAGGCGTAAGGTGGGAATGGTTTTCCAAAATCCCGATAACCAGATAGTTGCAACAATTGTTGAAGATGATGTTGCTTTCGGTCCGGAAAACTTGGGTGTTCCTCGTAAAGAAATCAGAAAACGTGTTGACGATGCCTTGAAAATTGTTGATATGTACGATTACAGGAAACACGAACCCCACCGTCTTTCAGGAGGACAAAAGCAGAGAGTGGCGATAGCAGGTGTAATAGCAATGCAGACAAATTGCATTGTTCTTGATGAGCCCACCGCAATGCTCGACCCAAAAGGCAGAAGAGAGGTTATGAACGCTCTCTTGAAGTTGAAAAACGAATTGGGAATTTCCGTTATACTTGTTACTCACTTTATGGATGAGGCGGTTAAAGCTGATAGGGTAGTGGTAATGAATGACGGTAAGGTCTGCCTTGACGGAACACCCCGAGAAGTTTTTTCAAATACTGAGCTTTTAAAATCAATCGGACTTGCTGTTCCAAAACCTATGGAACTTGCGAATTCTCTAAAAGAAAAGGGAATAGAATTAAAAGAAATACCGCTTACTGCGGAAGAGTTTGTAGAAGTTTTTAAAGAATATACAGATAACAGAGGTTAAAATATGTCCGTGCTTTCAGTGCACAATTTAATATACGGCTATTCTAAGGGCACTCCTTTTGAAACGGGTGCTCTTAAAGGTGTTTCTCTCGATTTCGAGCAAGGGGAAATAGTAGCATTAATCGGTCACACGGGTTCGGGTAAAAGCACTCTTTTACAGCACCTTAACGGTCTTTTGAAATCCGATTCAGGTGAGGTTCTATTTGAGGGAGTAGATATTCATTCTTCAAAAGAAACTCTTCGCCAGTGCCGTTTTAATGTGGGCCTTTGCTTTCAGTACCCCGAGCAACAGCTTTTTGAATCAACTGTTTATAAAGATATTGCCTTCGGTCCTAAAAATATGGGCCTTTCAGAAGAAGAGATAAAGAAGAGAGTATATTCTGCCATTTCTTATGTAGGACTTTCAGAGGATTATCTTGAAAAATCACCCTTTGACCTTTCAGGCGGTGAAAAAAGAAGAGTTGCTATTGCGGGTGTGATTGCAATGGAGCCGAAAATTCTTATTCTTGATGAACCAACTGCAGGTCTTGACCCCGTTGGCAAAAATAATCTTTTAAAGCTTATTAAAGATTACAATGTTTCTACGGGCAGCACGGTAATATTCGTTTCTCATAATATGGACGATGTTGCGGCGGTTGCTGATAGAGTTGTTGTAATGAATAAAGGTCAGGTTGCTCTTTCGGGAACAGTCCCGGAGGTTTATTCGAAGGGTGAATTCCTTTCCCGGTTAGGACTTGATGTTCCGGAAATAACAAACATTTTCCTCGAAATGAAGAAAAACGGCTTCGATTTGGGCGAAACGGCATATACAGTTGAAGGTGCTAAAAAAGCCATTTTCGAATTTCTTGAAAAGGGGGAGAATGAATGATTAAAGATATTACAATCGGTCAGTTTTTTCCCGGAAATTCACCTATCCATAAATTAGATGCAAGAACGAAAATAGTTTTAACCTTCGTTTTTATTATATTTATTTTCGTGTGTCAGAATTTTTGGTCGTTAGGACTTTTAACCGGTTTTGCAATTATTGTGTTTTTCCTTACGAAGCTTTCACCAAAGCTTGTGTTAAAAAGCTTTAAACCGCTTTTACCAATTGTTTTGCTCACAACGGTATTACAGCTTTATTATATTAAAGAGGGTAATATTCTCTTTGAGTGGAAATTTATCACAATTACTGATACGGGTATTTTTACTGCTATATTCATAGTAATACGTATACTTACCCTGCTTTTAATGAGTTCTTTGTTAACTTATACCACCTCGCCAACGGATTTGACAGATGCAATTGAAAAACTATTGTCACCTCTTAAGGTGTTTAAAATCGATGTTCATACATTTGCTATGATGATGACAATTGCTTTAAGATTTATTCCAACTCTTATTGATGAAATTGACCGTATAATGTCTGCTCAAAAGGCGAGAGGCGCAGATTTTGAAAGCGGTAATTTGATAAACAAAATTAAAGCATTGTTCCCCATATTTATTCCGCTTTTCATTTCTGCCTTTAAAAGAGCGATTGAGCTTACAGATGCAATGTCTTGCCGCTGCTATACAGGCGGAGAAGGTCGAACACGTTTAAGACAAATGAAAATCACATACAGAGATTTTATTGCTTTTACTGTTATGGCAGTTGTTTGTGCAGGGATTATTGTTTTAAATATATATTTTAAAAATGTGATTTAAACTTATGAGAAATTTATTATTTAAAATAGCTTTTGACGGTGCCGCGTTTCACGGTTGGCAACAGCAGGAAAACGCCGTAAGTGTTCAAGGCGAACTGAAAAAGGCTTGGAAAAGCCTGACAGGAGAAGAACCTAATATCATTGGTTGCAGCAGAACTGATGCAGGTGTTCATGCTAATGAATATTACTTTAATGTGCGGACAGACTCAACAATTCCTGTAGAAAGCTTTCCTGTGGCACTCTCATCTGCAAAATTACCAAAAGAAATATCAGTTTATTCTTGCAAAGAGGTTGATTACGATTTCAATGCCCGTTTTGATTGTGTAAAAAAGGAATATGAATATGTAATCGAAAACACTCTTGTGCCGTCACCCTTTATGTTTAAAAGGGCATTTAATTATAAATATAAAATTGATGTCGATTTAATGAACAAAGCTGCGCAGAATTTTATCGGTACTCACGATTTTTCTGCTTTTTGCGCCGCAGATGCACAGGTTAAATCAAAAGTCAGAACTATTTACAGTGCAAGTGTTTTTCGCGAGGGTGATTTAGTTAAATTCCGCGTGTGCGGAAACGGGTTCCTTTACAATATGGTCAGGATTATGGCAGGAACTCTGCTCTATGTTAATAACGGAAGAATTAAAGCAGAGGAAATTCCTGATATTATAAAAAGCGGTGACCGTACAAAAGCAGGGATTACTGCAGTGCCGGACGGTCTTTACTTAAATAAAGTTTATTACGGAGGTGAATCGGTTGAAGGTTAAGTTTACGGAGCTGAACAGCGGCTTTACGGGCTACGGGAGAGTTTCCCGCTTTTCCCAAAAAACAAAAAGCAAAATGATTATTGCCGGTGTTTTAGTGGCTGTATTTGTGTTTGTTTACATTCTCTCTTCTGTGGGGATTATACCCTTGGATGCAGTCAGCGCAAGAGTTTCTTCGTTTGTACTTGGGGATGGTGATAATTTCCCGATTATTATTAATACCGATTCAACTGTAAATACAGTGGTTATGGGCGACAGTGTTCTTGTTTTAACAACGGAGAATTTTTCTGTTTATTCCCAAAGCGGTAAGCAGAGTTTTACCCAACCTCATAATTATGCAAATCCTGCAGTTTCCGTTAACGGTGATAAAGCTGTTGTATTTGATCGAGGTTACAAAAGCTATATGCTGATTAATGAAAAAGAGGTTGTATATACGGGTGAAGCCCCTAACGACATAATTTGCGCCGAGTACGGTGAGAGTGGTAATTATGCTCTTGGAACGGAAGGCGAGGACTCAACAAGTAAGCTCGTTGTATACTCTGCAACCAATAAAGTTAAATTCCAATGGAACTGTGCTTATGAGCATATTGTTTCAATCGCTCTAGCTTCTAACGGAAAATTTGCAGGAGTGGCAGTTGTTGGTGCAGAGAATGGTGAAATTTTCACCAGTGTGAAATATTTCGGTTTTGATTATCAAGAACCGCTTAATTCTCAGACTATTCGGGGTACAGCGGCATTTGATTTGAAGTTTACAGCGGTAAATACATTAACATTGTTTTCCGACACAGGCGTTTTTAAAATCACTAAAAAGGATGCGGAATATGAAGTAATAAAACAATATTATTCCACGGAGTTTAATTCTTTTGGCTGTGCTGATAACGGAAAATATATAGTCGCGTTGGCAAAGTATGGTAGCGCAAACGATTTTTCGATTTCCGTTTATTCACCAAACGGAAAGGAAAAGACCTCTATTTCTGTAGATTGCGAAATAAAAAGCGTTATAATGAGCGATAAATATATATTTGCTCTTGCCGAAAACGAGATAATAGTTTATAATTTGAATGGGAGAAAAATCAGTCAAATTGATGTAAAAGGTGATGTAAGAAGTATTCTTTCCACCGATAAATACGTCTTTATCAATTCTCTCGATAAAATATCAAGATGTTATTCATACGGCGACACCGCCGTTGAGCTCAGTAATTAATGTATAAGGAGGCTTTTTTTATGGCATACATAGTTGATATTGTTATTATTGCGTTGTTTGTGTTTTTTGTGGTAGCAGCGTATAAAAAAGGTTTTATTTCTACGGTGATTGATACTTTTGCTCTTGTGATATCTGCAGTAGTATCATACAAGTTCTTTGAACCTGTTGCAGAAGGTGCATATAATCTTTTAATTCGCGACCTTGTTGAAACACGTTTTACAAGGGTTTTGGATCAGATTTCCTCAAGTTTGAGCATTGCGGATAAGGTTACAGCTATGATCGACGGTCTTCCTCAAGGTGCAGTTAAGCTTGCAGAGGCAATGGGTGTTAATTTTAATTCAATAGCTCATTCAATGTCTTCTTCAGGAAATCTTTCTGATGATGAATTAATCAGCCTTGCAGTTGATAAAATTGGTCATACCATTATGATTAACGTTACAGAGGTAGTAACATTTATTGTAATGTTCATTATTGTGACGTTATTATTAAGGTTCCTTGCAGGTGCTTTCAAAAAAGCAAACGATATTCCTCTTTTGGGAAAGTTCAATGCTTTGCTCGGTGGGGTTATCGGTATTGTAAAAGCTGCCGCAATTGTGTTTGTTATTTGTACTGTTCTCTACTTTTTCGCAGGTATGTCAGGAGCAGCTCCTCTTATAGAGGGAATCAACAACTCAAAGATTTATGCGGTAATTATCGAAAACAATCCGATTGTTAACCTTATCGGTTAAGTGCAATATTAAGGAGTATTACAATGAAAGATTTATTTAAAGGTTGTTGGACAATTCCTAATTTACTTAGCTTTATAAGAATTATTCTTATTCCTGTTTTTGCAGTTTTGTTTTATAACGGCGAATACGGCTGGGCGGTATTTACGCTTGTTCTTTCAGGACTTTCGGATTTCCTTGACGGAAAAATTGCCCGTAAATTTAATCAAATCAGCGCGTTGGGAAAAATACTTGACCCTGTTGCAGATAAATTAACTCAAATCACACTTGCAGTTCTTTTATTCCTTTCTTTTAATAATGCAGAAGATGCAACATTAAAAGCATTCAGCTGGGTTTTCCTTGTGTTCATTATTAAAGAATTTGTTATGGTTGCAGGCGGTGCGGTTATGCTTGCTTGCGGAATTCGTCCGGGTGCAGCTGAAATCTACGGTAAGGTTGCAACCTTCGCATTTTATGCAATTATGATTATTGTTATCGCATTCGGTCCCGAAGTAGGCGTTTTCAGAGCTGTGTTTACTCTTCCTAACATACTTATGATGATACTTGTTATTATTTCGGCAATACTAACTCTTGTAGCGTTCGCAAGTTATCTTCCTGAAACATTCCGTCAGTTTAAAGAACGCTTTTCCAAAAAATAATATTAATTCGAATTACACTTTCTCAGGAGAACTAAATGAACAATAAATTGATATGCAGTAAGTGCAAGAAACGTCCTGCGGTTATCTTCGTTTCCCGTGTTGACGGCGACAAAACAACCCAGGAAGGCTTTTGCATTAAATGCGCCACTGAACTGAACATCGGACCCATAAAGCAGATGATGCAGAATATGGGTATTACCGAGGATGATATTGAAGCAGTTAGCGAGCAGTTCGGCGATATGATGGAAAATATGGACGATTTCCAGCTCGGCGGCGCAGGAACAATGCCTTTTATGCAGAATTTCTTTAATAATAACCCTTCGGAAAAAAATGTTTTGTCATCTGATGAGCAAGTTGATGAGGAAACTTTTGAAGAAGAAAAAGAAGATAAAAAAGGTAAAAAGAAAAAGAATAAACATAAAACAAAACGTAAATTTTTAAATTCATACTGTACCGACCTTACCGCAAGAGCAAGGGACGGAAAAATCGACAGAATTATCGGCAGAGAAACAGAAATTTACAGAGTTACCCAGATTCTTTGCAGAAGAACAAAAAACAACCCTTGTCTTATCGGTGAGCCAGGTGTTGGTAAAACCGCAATTGCAGAGGGCCTTGCTCTTAAAATTGCCGCAGGGGATGTTCCTGCAAGAATTGCAGATAAAGAAATCCATCTTCTTGACCTTACTTCTCTTGTTGCGGGTACTCAGTTCAGAGGACAGTTTGAAAGCCGTATCAAGGGTCTTGTTGACGAGGTTAAGGAAGAGGGGAATATAATCCTCTTTATTGACGAGGTTCATAACCTTGTAGGTACAGGTGATGCAGAAGGTTCAATGAACGCAGCGAATATTCTTAAACCCGCCCTTTCAAGAGGTCAGATTCAGGTTATCGGTGCTACCACTTTTAATGAGTACCGTAAACACATTGAAAAGGATGCGGCGCTTGAAAGACGTTTCCAGCCTGTTAAGGTTGAAGAACCGTCAGTAGAAGAATGTTATAAAATGCTTGTGGGAATTAAAGAATATTATGAGGATTTCCACAAGGTTAAAATTTCCGATGCGCTCGTTTACAGAGCAGTTCACCTTTCGGAAAGATATATTAACGACAGATTTTTGCCCGATAAAGCAATCGACCTTCTTGACGAGGCTTGTACTTGCGCAAATCTAAGAAATGTTGCTATAAGCGATTATCAAAAGCTTATGACTAAAATTGAAGATTTGAATGAGCGTCAGGAAGAATTACTTGATACAACAGCCGAAGAAGGTCCCGATTACGAAGCAATTTCTAATCTCAAGGCAGAAAAACTTGCTTTGGAAAAAGAAGCCGCTCAGGTTAAAATCCAAGCGGATGATAATGATGTTACAGAGGAAGATATTGCAAAGGTTATTAATCTTTGGACAGGTATTCCTACATCAAAAATTATCGAAAATGATATGCGTAAGCTGTCTGGTCTTGAAAATAAACTCAAACAGAGAATTATAGGTCAGGATGAAGCAATTGAGGTTCTCGCAGCAGCTATAAGAAGAAGCAGAGTTCAGATTTCTGCAGTAAGAAAACCTGCATCTTTCATCTTTGTAGGCCCAACAGGTGTTGGTAAAACTGAGCTTGTAAAGCAGCTTGCAAATGAGCTTTTTGAAACACCCGAAACTCTCATTCGCCTTGATATGTCCGAGTTTATGGAGAAGCACAGCGTTTCTCGTCTTATTGGTTCGCCTCCCGGTTATGTTGGTTATGATGAAGCAGGTCAGCTTACGGAAAAGGTAAGAAGAAAACCCTATTCGGTTGTTCTTTTTGATGAAATCGAGAAAGCACATCCCGATGTTCTCAATATTCTTCTTCAGATTCTTGACGAAGGCAAAACCAACGATGCACAGGGCAGAACGGTTAGCTTTGAAAACACCGTTATTATTATGACTTCCAATGCAGGCAGTCATATTAGTGAAAATGCGCTCGGCTTTAACCGTGACAAAAATCAGGCATCTAAAGATAAGACAATGAAAGCCTTGAAAGAATTTTTGCGTCCCGAATTTTTGGGTAGGGTAGATGAAATTGTTACTTTCAATACTCTTGGCAAAGAGGAGCTTGTTAAAATTGCAGAGGTTCTTTTAGGCGAGCTTAAATCACCCCTTAAAGATAAAGGCATCGACCTTGTTGTTGGGGAAGGCGTATATGAAATTATTGCCGATATGTCAGAGGATGGCGGCAGAGGTGCCCGTGATATCAGAAGAACAATAAGAAAAGAAGTGGAAGATAAAATCGCAAACATTCTTATTGATAATGCAGGCGCACTTGTTAATGAAATTACTGTAGTTGCTGCTGACGGCAAAATTTCAGTTGATTTTAAATCATAATTTATACCGACAGAGCGATTCCTTGTTCTGTCGGTTTTTTAAAAGGTAGAGTATGAAAAAGGTAGTAGTAGGTATCATTGCCCATGTTGATGCAGGTAAGACAACTCTCGCAGAAACCTTGCTATATAAATCGGGTAAAATAAGGAGGTTAGGTCGTGTTGATAACGGTGACACGGCTTTGGATACCCATACCCTTGAACGTGAAAGAGGTATTACGATTTTTGCGGGTCAATCAGTATTTAATATTGATGATTTGGAAATTAATTTGCTTGACACTCCCGGTCACGTGGATTTTTCTGCAGAGACAGAGCGTATGATGAAGATACTTGATTACGCTATACTTGTTATAAGCGGAACGGACGGTGTTCAGGCTCATACAAGAACCTTATGGAGGCTTCTTTGTGCCTATAACATTCCCACATTTGTTTTTGTAACTAAAATGGATTACGCAAGGCTTTCAAAGGACGAAATAATTAATGATTTAAAAGACCTTTGTTCTGATACCTGTATTGATTTTTCAGGTGATAAAATCGACACTTTCTTTGAAAACATTTCAATGTGTGACGAAGAGGTTTTAGAGGAATATTTAGAAAGCGGTGTTGTAGGAGATAACAAAATCAGAGAGCTTATAGCATACAGAAAATGCACACCCTGTTACTTCGGTTCGGGCTTAAAAGGTGACGGCGTAGATGACTTTGTTTGTGGTCTCAAAAAGTATATTTCCGTAAAAGATTATACCAACGAATTCGGCGCTAAAGTATATAAAATAACCCACGACAATAAAGGTGAAAGAATTACTCATATAAAAGTCACAGGCGGATCTTTAAAGGTTAAAGATACAGTGACCGTTAATGAAAAAACAGAAAAAGTTAATGGTATTCGTATATATTCAGGTGATAAATTCACAACTGTTGAAGAGGCGGTAAGTGGCGGTGTATATGCTCTTACGGGCCTCAATTCAGTTAATACGGGAGATGGATTAGGTTTTGAAAAATCCTTTGGAAAAGCATTTCTTGAGCCTGTTATGAACTATAGAATTGTTTTACCAAAAGACTGTGACCCGAAAACATTTTTTCCGAAACTAAAAGAACTTGAAGCAGAGGACCCTCAGCTGCATATAACCTGGAACACCTTTTTGCAGGAGATTTGTGTTTCTCTTATGGGTGATGTTCAGACGGAGATTCTTAAAAGTATTATTTCAACTCGTTTTAATGTTGATGTTGAAATTGACAGCGGAAAGGTTCTTTATAAAGAAACAATTGAAAATAAGGTTGAGGGTGTAGGACATTATGAACCTTTAAGGCATTATGCAGAGGTACATTTAATTCTTGAACCCTTGCCTAGAGGCAGCGGCCTCGTTTTCTCTTCAAAATGCAATGAGGATGCTTTAAGCGGAAATTGGCAGAATCTTATACTTTCGCATTTGAGCGAGAAAGAGCATTTAGGCGTACTTACAGGTTCGCCTATAACAGATATGAAAATCACTCTTGCCGCAGGCAGAGCCCATTTGAAGCATACTGAGGGCGGAGATTTCAGGCAGTCTACATACAGAGCCGTAAGACAAGGTCTTATGCAGGCAAAATCAGTTCTTCTTGAACCCTATTACAGCTTTAGGTTAGAAATTCCTACAGAGCAAATCGGCAGAGCAATCAATGATATAAGAATGAAACACGGTAGTGTTGATTCTCCCGAGGATTTAAACGGATTCAGCGTTTTAACGGGAAAAGCACCTGTAACAACCTTAAACGGCTATGCTTCCGAGGTTGCCGCCTATACAGGAGGTAGGGGAAGAGTATTCCTTGAGGTTTGCGGTTATGATATCTGTCACAATGAAGATGAAATAACCCAAAATTCCAATTATTCTCCCGAAAGCGATTTGGAAAATACTCCCGATTCTGTTTTTTGTGCTCACGGAGCAGGGTTTAATGTTAAATGGGATAAAGTTTTCGAGTATATGCATATTGACTCTTGCCTCGAGCAAGAAAAAACACCTTACGAAACCAATTTAAATAAGCGTAATTTTCATATTGATGATAAAGAGCTTGAAGCAATTATGACCCGTGAATTTGGTGAAGATAAGCATCCGTTTTACAGATACAGTCATAATAAAACTCCTGCAAAACCGGTAAATACGGAATACAATACAGAAATCCGCAAGAAATATGTTATTGTGGACGGCTATAATGTTATATTTGCCTGGGACGAATTGAAGGAAATCGCAAACGATAATCTGGGTGCGGCGCGAGATAAATTACTCGATATTCTTTGTAACTATTCTGCGTTTACCAAATGTGAAACAGTTGTTGTTTTCGATGCATATAAGGTTTCGGGGAATAACGGTCAACGATACAATTATAATAATATACATGTTGTGTATACAAAAGAGCGAGAGCTGGGAGATAACTACATAGAAAAGCTTATAAGCGATATTGGTAAAAATGAAAATGTACGTGTTGTTACATCGGATAATCTTATTCAGCTTTCAGCGGTACGTTTCGGTGTTCTTCGTGTATCTGCTCAGGATTTCAAAAGAGAGGTTGATGCAGTAGAAAAGAATATTGACGACTTACTCTTTAAAATAAACAAACCCAGACCTCAAAAGGTAGGGGAATTGGTCGAGTTTTTGTTAGAAAATTAATTCAGAAATAAGGTGAAAAATATGAAATGTCCTAATTGCAGTAAAGAGATAGGGATATTTGAGCTTGCACCGAACTGCAAGCATTGCGGAGTGAATATATTTTATGCACAGCAAGAAACTCTTCTTACAGAAGATGCCAAAAAATGTGAACTGGAATATGCAACCTTTCACATTTTAGTTTCTAAACTAAAATCAGCTTTTATTTCAGGCAAAATTCAAATAATGAGAATTGTTGCAATGGTTCTTGCTATCGGTGCAATTTTTGTTCCCTTTGCTGTTACAACGATTGATTTCGGGCTTTTTACATCTCAAATCAGCTTTGGTGCATTTGGTATTTATCAAGCATTTTCTGACGGCACATTGCAAGCTGTGTTGAATTTAAGCTCTTATACTCCTGAAATTACAAATGCAGTTCTTTTGCTTTTGGGGTTAATTGTTTTGATTTTCCTTTGTGGTTTAGGAGTTTTTGTAACACTCTTACTTTCTTTTATCAATATTCAAAAAACAGCAAAAATAATGAAAGGCTTTTCATTGGCAGGAATATTTATAGCGTTGCTTTCCTTAGTAGTAAGCTTTGCTTTTTCGGCTGTTATTTCAAATATTGGATTTGCGGAAAGTGAAGCCGGGTTTGGTTCTGTTGCTTGTTTGATTATTCTTGCTGTCATATTTGCGTTAAACAGACTTATAATAACTAAAAATATTCAACCTGAAATTAAAGCAGTTGATGTTGAAAGACTTGAAATCAGAAGACAGATTAAAAATGGTGAGCTTTCTTATGATGATCTATCCTTACCTGTTTTAGAATCGGAAGAAGAACGAGAAAAACGTCTTTTAGAAGAAGAGAAAAACAACCAGCTTGCCCAAAGTGCGAAACAGGAGGTTGAACACAATGAAAAATAAAAACAGTTCAACTAAATCAAGTGGCAAAATCAAACAATTTATTTTATTTGGTGTGTGCAGCTTATTAGCACTTGTATTGTGTATGGTTGTTCTTGTGGTGACCGTGAATAATTTGGAAGATACTAAAAAAACGGAAGAGCAAACCGTAGAAAGTCTTACACCGCTTTCTGATTCAGAACAAGTGTTGACCGAATATATTTATAAACTTACGAACAAAGCTTTTGCAGATAAATTTGTGAAAACGAACAGCTATACGGATGTTTCAGTGAACGATAATATTATCGTTACGAGTAATAATAAAAATTCAGAAAGCGATTCGCAGCTTTTTACATATTTTAAGAATAAATTATTATCAACTGTTGACAGTTACTTTTCAAAGGATTTGAACGGTACTTTTAAAGACAACAACAGTAAAAAGACCGGTATTGATTTAACCGAAATTGCTTTGAAAGAAGCATTTTTTTCAATAGGTCAAACTGATGAAAACGGCGCGAGTGTTTATGATGACTCGGGAAATCTCGTTGATGCGGAATTTTATTATATTTCTTTTGTCGCAGATGGAGTGAGTATTTTAAAAGACAAAGAATTGTCGAAAGCTTTTTCTTTGAAGGAAGATAAAAACGCAGGTCAAATGTTTTTAAAAGATTTAAAAGATATCTGCAAGGTAACAAAAGCCAATGCAGTAGCAGAGGATTTTATTATCGAAGCAAAAATTAATCGCACAGACGACAAAATTCAATATATAAAAGTCATAAGAAATTATAAGGTTTCTTCTGAAGCAGAGTTTATAAATAAATTACAGATTTTCGGCAAGAAAGAAATAGACTTTACCTTTAGTGTAACGGATACTTATGAATATTCTTATGCAGGAATTTCTTTTGCTGAAGACGAGATTATAATTGGTATTAATGAAGAAGTAAATCTTTCCGTAAATGCGATTATAGATGATGACAGTGAATATACGGTTGAATTTGTTTCTTCTGATGAAAATATCGCTGTGGTTGATGAAATGGGTTATGTTAAGGGACTTAAAAATAGTGATGCACCTGCAACAATAACTGTTAAGCTTAATTATTTAAGCGAAACATTTACAGACACTTGCATTGTGAATATCAGCGAGGAGCAGGGAGGTGCTTAATATGACTGAAAAAGATTTAAAAAATGAAGTAAGGGAACAGGTATCAAGCACTGAGGGTCAGGTTCAGTATTATAAAGGGTTCAACTATGTTGGCGTTCGTGAAACAGTTGCCTACCTTTTAAACGACTGGTCAAACTCATTTAATATCAATTCTTTTTCGGAACGATATATCTGGGACGTTGTTCATATCGATTTCACCGTAAGCGCAGTAATGAATCTTGTCACTGCTGCTTGGGATATTGTTAATGATACATTCATTTCTGTAATTGTTGACAGTACAAGAACGAGAATAGGAAAGTTCAGACCTTATCTTGTTGGTATGCAAATACCTCTTACTATAATAGGTATATTCACTTGGTTGTTGCCATTGTTTTTTCCAAATACGGTAGGAACACATTTACCTAAACTTATTTATTATTATGTTTTTGCCGTAATAAATGAAACTGCAGGTACATTTACTAATGTTGCCAAGAGCGGTTATATGTCGACTATAACGCCAAACCCAAATGAACGAATACGGCTGATAACACTTGCAGAGCTTTTAACAGGGTATATGGGTGAGGACTTACCCCGTTACATAATGGGTGTTTTAATTGACCTTGTAAACAACAAGGTTGTTAAGTGGAAATTAAGTTCTGTGTTTATGGTGATGGGTGGAGGAACTGCTTTAATTTCTTCTCTTTGTACATTCTGGTTTTTCTTACAGTCAAAAGAGAGAGTTCCCCAATCAATCGAAAAGCCGAGCATAAAGCAGGGAATGAAAGCCATTGTTTCAAACTATCCTGTGTTGTTAATGTGCTTATCGGAATTTTTAGGTAATTTCTCAATAAGCAAAAGCGAAACCAATTACTTTATTGATGTTCTAGGCAGTTATTCTCTTATTACATTATTAAATATACCTTCATCAATGAACGGAAGTATAAGCTACGCCTTTGTTGGTCCCTTAAGAAAACGTTTCTCTTCAAAGTCACTGTGGATTTTCAATGATATTTATAACAGTGCCATAACAACTGCAGTTTTCCTATTCGGTATGACAAAGAATAAAACGATGTTTAAAAAGACCGTTCCAATGTGCATAGCCTTCGGTTTGAAAGAGTGGTTTATAAAATGGTCTTGGGGAATTTCAAAGGTTATTAATGCAGACCTCTGGAACGAAGCAATGGACTATTGTGAATGGAAAAACGGTTATCGTATGGAAGCAACAACCGGCGTTGCTAAAGGTTTGATTTTAAAGATACAAAGCGCTCTTTTAGGCTCGGTTACAAGTCTTATTATGAAACGTATCGGTTATGTTCAAGGTCTTGAAATAGGCGCGCAGAACGACAAAACTAAGTTCTGGGAATTTGCCCTTTGTACAATTGTTCCCACTGTTACAGGGATATTAAGAATAGTTCCTAAATTCTTGTGGCCCATTTCTCGTCAGAAGAGAGAATGGATGTATGCAGAGCTTGCAGATAAGCGCCAGCAAAATGTTATAGACTACACAGAAAAATTCAACTGAACCAAATAAAAAAATGAACCCCTCGGTTTAATACCGAGGGGTTATTCTTATATAATTTGCAGATTAAACTCTAACGATTTCACCTTTAAGCTGGCTGAGACCGCTCATAAGAGCAGATGCAACGTTTTTACCAAGAGAAATAAGCTCATGATAATGGTTAGCAGGATCGCCCATTGTATAGTCGTTATCGGGAACAACGTAGCCGATAGCATCGTTCATAAGACCGAAGCATTTAACATCTTCGCCGAAAATATCGCAAGCGGGAGAGCCATTAAATGCAGTTGCTGTAACAGAATTAGATGCCAAAAGAGATGCGCCATTGGGAGCAATAAGGTCCTGACAAATTTCACCGGGTAAGAATACTGTCTTGAACTGATTACCCATTTCCATATAACCAACTTCAGTGAGTGTTGCATAAGAACCGTCTTCCAATGTTGCAACAACATAGTTTGCAAGGTTGAGTTTACCAACTGCTTCAATAAGGTGGTTTGAAATCGGGATTATAACCTGTTTTATATAGAGGTTAAGGAAAGGTTCAACTATCTGCTCTTCGGGAATAACATCGTTGCCTTCCTCGTCTTTGTTCCAATTCTCGTACCAGATTGTGTAATCTTCACTGTCGCCGTATTCAGCGATTTCTTCTGCACAGTTGAGCATATCGTCAGCTTCAATTTCTTCTTTTGTTTTTGTAAGAGAAAGAGCCATTCTTGCAAGCTCGTAGCCGTATCTCTGAGATTCTTCAACTCTCTGTTCTGTGGGAACGCCGTCACCGGTAACGCCTCTTGACATATAAATACCTGCAATGGCACCCTGGAAGAACATAAAGTTGTAGCCTGCGTCTTCAAGGAATTTACCGCAGTAGAAGAGGTAGTCACCACTGATTTCACGTCCGGAGTTGGATTCAGTGGGAAGACCTGCAACATCGGGGTGAGCTGCAATGTTAAGCATCATTGTGGGAGTTGCTGTGTCATCATCGGGGATGAAAACAAATCTTGAAATATCAGTCATAGCGATTTCTTTTTCACCGGTGTAAACCTTTTCGCCGCTTTCATCAATTTCAAAAATCATTTCGCCTGAAGAAGGACGGTTTTTATTGTTGAAGTAATCCTGACCGAGATCTTTTTCTGTGTAAGTAAGAACACCGGGTTGTAAATCTTCGTATGCATCAACAAGAGCATCAGCAACACGCTCTTTAAGGAATGCCATGTAAGCGGGGTTTGTACCCTGAACAAGTTCTTCTTCTGCACCTGTACCACTTATGATACCATTGCGAGCAAGCTTGTAAAGAAGCTTGGTCCAAAGACCTTCGGTATCAATACAGCTGTGTGTGTGAGTAGAGGCAACGTTGATAGCAACAATGTTGTTTGCTGCTGCAAAGTCTGCAAGGAGAGAGCGGATGTCCTTAATATCAGCGTTTGTAATACCGATACAGTCGATAGTTGCAAATAAAGCTGTACCTGCGCCAGTACCGTCATTGATAGCAACACAACGAACCTTCATATCATCTTTACCGATACCGGGAATTTCAGCGATACCTTCAACAACGTTTGAGAAACCGTTTTCAATAGCTATATAACCACCTATGTAGTATGTGCCGTTGCTGTAATCGTTGGGGATAAGGCTTGCGTTTGCGTATCCAAGATGCCATTGTGCATCAGCGTCAGCAGAGGTTTTGAACTGTCTACCTGTTCCTTGATAGAAGTTTTCAGCCCCTTTATTCAAAGCCTCTTCCTGAGAAACGAAACCGGGTCCATTGCTGAACAAACTTGAGAAAAGTTTAAGAATAAAGTTCAAAATGGATTCGATGAGGTCGGCGAAAATAACGCCGAGGGGATCTTCGCTTTCATTGCTTATGATTGGATAAGCACTTGAAGCGCTTGCTGTTACTGCGCCGAAAGATGCAAAGACAAGAGTCAGCGAAAGAATAACAGCAATGATTTTTGTTAATCTGCTTTTTTTCATGTTTGTAATCTCCTTTTATATTGCCCAAAAATTGACAATATTATTTGATACTATATTCTATAATATATTTTCAGATTTTTCAATCATCAATATTGCTAAATTCCAAAGTGAATATTAAGGGTTTTGCACAAAATTTATTATTTTTAAAAAATAAGTTAAATATAAGCAGATTTTGTGTTGACTTTTTCGTTAAATTTGTGTAAAATGATTAGGAATTATTAGGTATCAAGGGGGATACTCGGATGAAAAATATGGACGTAGCTAACGGTAGACTTAAAAAAGTCATTGCGTTGCTTCTTGTAACCTGTATGGTTGTAGGTCTTCTTTCAAGTGCAGCGGTTAAACTCGTTGCTTCAACCTACTATATGCAGACAAAACGCAAACTCAAAACCAACATTCCTGTTGTTGACCAGTTTATTGATGATGTTGTTAACGATGACAATATTGCAGGTCCTCAGACAACTGCTCCTGCGGTTACAGCTCCTGCTACAACACAAGAAATCACAACTGAAGTTTCTACTACAGAAGCTCCCACAACTGAGCCCGAAAGTTCTGATTCTGCTTCTGATACTACAACAACTACAGCACCTGCAGGTGATAGTGGCTCAAGTGGCTCCGGCGATATCTTAGGTACAATTATGGATATAATTGGCGGCATCGATATAGGCGGTATTGTTGACGGTCTCAGTGGTCTTCTCGGTGGCCTCGGCGGCGGTTCTGACGACTCCACAACAACCACAGAATCTACAACCGAATCTAAAGAATCTATTGCTCAGAAGAAAGAGGTTCTCAATAAATACAATACTCTTGTAAACTATGCTAAGAAAATCGGCAAGCCGGCTTTCTCAAAGGTTACATACAGAACTCTTGATAAGAATTTTGATGCCGTTCTTATGTGCAATCTCGAGTCCGCTAACCCCGCTTACTTTGTTTCAAAAGAAAATGCAGAAGCTTCACCTATTGTTGTTCCTGCAAATACCGATACATCCGAACTCCTTATAAATAATGAAAGTTATGCAGGTATGCTTGCATCTGCTGATGCAGCTGCTGCTATTGAATCTGCTACAAGTGTTAAACTTGAAGACGGAACTCACAAAATCACAATTACATTACGTGAAGAAGCAGACCCTGCTGTTACAGCTTCCGATGCTAAAGAGGCAGAAAGCTTCACAAGCGCAATGTTCCCTGTAATTACAGGTGATGAATTTGGCGATATGGTTAGCGCTGGTCTCAAGATTGCATCTCTTTCATCCTCAAATGTAACCTATAAAAATTGTACAGTTGAGCTTATCTACAATCCCATTACAAGCAGAATTGTTTCAATCAAACAAACAACAAGTTATGTTGGCTCCGTTAAAGGTCAGCTTCTTACCAGTAAGGGTACTGTTACAGAGGTTTCCGAGTACAGAGATTTTGACTACGGTCTTATCTGATTTTAAAAAACATTTTGGAAGAACAGGTTAAAAACTTGTTCTTCCTTTTTTTATTTACTTGATAAATGTATACAGTTGTGATATAATTTAAAATTGATAAATTCTAACTAAGGGTGATACTTATGACAAGACGAGAGGCAAGAGAACAGGCATTTATTGTTTTGTTTGAGAAGATATTTGATTGTGAAACACCAATCTCTGAAATTGTTTCAATGGCAAAAGAAGCAGAGCTTATAAAAATCAATAGCTTTGCAGAGAATATTCTTAATTCAGTTGAATCAAATTGCGAGGAAATTGACAAGGTAATTGAAGCTAATTCACAGGATTGGACACTTTCAAGATTACCTAAAGTTTCACTTGCTATATTGCGTCTTGCTGTTGCAGAAATTAAATATATTGACGAAGTACCAAACGGAGTTGCCGTTAATGAAGCTGTTGAGCTTGCAAAAAAATACGGTACAAATGAGGATGCGTCTTTTATAAACGGTATTCTCGGTACAATTTCAAAAGCATAATATGAGCGGTTTTTTAGGATTTGATACAAGCAATTATACTACCTCTGTTGCGGTTTTCTCAGAGGGAAATGTAATTCAGACAAAACGTCTTTTGCCCGTTAAAGAGGGTGAAAAGGGGATTCGCCAAAGCGATGCGGTTTTCCATCATACAAAAGCCTATGCAGAGCTATTAGAAGAGGTTTTATCAAAATATTCGGGGGCAATATCTGCAGTTGGTGCATCTGTAACACCAACAACCCAGACGGGTTCTTATATGCCTTGCTTTTTGGTTGGGGAGAATGCAGCAAGAGCTGTTTCGTCCGCTCTTAAGGTGCCTTTTTATAGCTTTTCCCACCAACAAGGTCATATTGCGGCGGCACTCTATTCAGCTAAGAGAACAGATTTATTAGATAAACGCTTTTTAGCTTTTCATATTTCAGGTGGTACAACAGATTTGGTCCTTTGCGAACCTGATAAAGAACATATTATAAAGATAACACCTGTTTCCTGTTCAAGTGATTTAAAAGCAGGACAAGCCGTTGACAGAATCGGCGTTAAAATGGGTATTCCCTTTCCTGCTGGTGCTGGACTTGAAAATTTAGCACAAAAGTCCCCAAAACAGTATAAAAATAAAATAAGACTTCAAGATGGCTATTGCTCGTTGTCGGGGCTTGAAAATAAATGCCTGAAAATGCTTTCCGACGGCGAAACAAAAGAAGACACCTCAAAATTTTTATTAACGTATATTGCAGATACCGTTTCAGCAATGACGGAGTATGCTTTACAAAAATACGGCGACTTACCCATTGTTTTTGCAGGTGGGGTAATGTCCGATAAAATTATAAAAGATATTATTACCTCTCAGTTTGAGGCATCCTTTGCTGAGCCTGAATTTTCTTGTGATAATGCCGCAGGAATTGCTTTTTTAACCTCATTAAAATAGATACGGAGAAAAGAAATGTATACACCTCAACCAACTGTTTACAGTGTTTCACAATTAAATAGTTATGTTAAAGGTGTTCTCGACAAGGATGAAAATCTTGTTCATATCTTTGTAACTGGGGAAATTTCAAACTTCAAAGCCCATTACAGCGGTCATTTATATATGACAGTAAAAGACGAAACCGCATCAATTAAAGCAGTTATGTTTGCGGGTAACGCAGGAAAGCTTCGTTTTAAACCCGAAAACGGTATGAAAATCCTTGCTTTCGGTACGGTTTCTCTTTTTCCTCGTGACGGTTCTTATCAATTATATATAAATGATATGCAACCTGACGGAATAGGTGCGCTAAATATAGCCTTTGAACAGTTGAAAAAGAAGCTTGAAGCAGAAGGTCTTTTCAAGCAGGAATATAAAAAGCCTTTACCCAAATTTCCGAAAAGAGTTGGTGTTGTAACTTCTGCAACCGGTGCGGCAGTACAAGATATATTTAATGTATTAAATCGTAGGTTTCCCGTTGCCCAGGTTGTTTTAAGACCTTGTCAGGTTCAGGGTGATGGCGCAGCGGAAGATATTGCAAAAGCCATTTATGAATTTAATCAATTAAATGGCGCAGATGTGCTTATTGTTGGTCGTGGTGGCGGTTCTATTGAGGATTTATGGGCGTTTAATGAAGAAATTGTCGCCCGTGCGGTTTTTGAATCAAAAATCCCTGTTATTTCTGCCGTAGGTCACGAAACCGATTATACAATCTGTGATTTTGTATCAGATTTAAGAGCGCCTACGCCTTCTGCGGCGGCAGAATGTGCCGTGCCCGATATTTTTGAGTTGAAATCTAATTTAATTTCATTAAAGCAACATATCTATTCTTTAACTAAAAACAGAATTGATATTGAACGCGGAAAGCTTAATTCTATTGAAAAAAGCGGTGCTTTACGTGACCCTTTAACAAATATTAACGAGAAACGCCGTGAACTTGTTTATATAACAGAAAAACTTACCACACTAACAAATTCCGTTTTTGAAAATAATAAATCAAAGCTTTCTGCTTTGGCAGGAAAATTAGATGCTTTAAGTCCTTTAGGCGTTATTTCACGTGGATATGCACTTGTTGAAAAGGATGGAAAGCCTATAACAAAAATCAGTAATTTAAAAAAAGACGATAGTGTTTGTGTTAAACTTTCCGACGGCTCGTTTAATGCAAAAGTAATAGAAATCGGAGAGTAAGACTATGGAACAGAATTACGAAGAATCTTTAAAAAGATTGGAAGAGATAGTTGCTTTGTTGGAAGAGGGGGGACAACCCTTGGAGAAAACTCTTGAACTTTTTTCCGAAGGAACAGCTCTTTTAACCTCTTGTTCAAAGTATCTTGACGGTGCAGAACAGAAAATAATAACGCTTATGGGTAGCGGTGATAACAATGCATAATAAAGTAAAAGATTTTGGAAAACTTTTTGAAGATAATCTGTATGGTTATTTCGAAGAATATTTGCCTGAATATAAACTGATTTTTGAGTCAATGAAATACAGCGTGAAAAACGGCGGTAAAAGAGTTCGTCCTCTTTTGACAATGCTTTTTTGCGATGCTTGCGGCGGTGATGTTAAATCCGCGCTTCCTATGGCACAAGCGGTTGAGTTTATTCATACTTATTCTTTGATTCACGATGATTTACCTTGTATGGACAATGATGATTACCGTCGTGGAAAACCCTCTAATCACAAGGTTTACGGCGAAGCCTTTGCTCTTTTGGCAGGTGACGGACTTCTTACTGCCGCGTTTGAAAGAATTTCTCAAGGATGCCTTGAAGGTCTTTATGATAGTGAAACTGCAATAAGCGGCGTTTCAGTCCTTTCTTCTCTTGCAGGCAGTCGCGGTATGATTGGCGGACAAGTAGTAGATTTACTTAACGAGAATAATACTGATGCAGATTTTGAAACCTTGCAGTTGATGGACAGCTTGAAAACAGGCGCATTGATTGAAGCAGCTTGCGTGCTTGGTTGCATTGTTGCAGGTGCTACGGAAGAGAAAATTGATGCGGCAAGTAAATTTGCCCTTAATATCGGTCTTGCCTTCCAGATTAAAGACGATATACTTGATGTAACAAGCTCTTTAGAGAAGCTCGGTAAACTTACAGGCAGTGATATTCAGAACGGTAAATCCACCTATGTTACTCTTTTAGGTGTAGAAAAATGTCAGGAGCTCGTTGAAAATCTTACAAACGAAGCATTAGATATGCTACAGGAGTTTCCCGAAAACGAGGCACTCAAAGAATATGCCGAATATTTGGCACACAGAGAGAATTGATTTAATGGAACACAATTTACTTTCAAAAATCAAATCACCCGTTGATTTGAAAAAATTGGATGAGAACGCGCTTCCTTTGCTTGCAGAGGAGGTTAGAGATACTATTGTTTCAACCGTTTCTCATAACGGTGGTCATCTTGCATCCAATTTGGGTGTTGTTGAGCTTACGATAGCGCTTCACAAGGTTTTTAATTCACCCAACGATAAAATAATTTGGGACGTAGGTCATCAGGTTTATACCCATAAACTTCTCACAGGCAGATATGACGATTTTTCAACACTTCGTCAGGAAAACGGTATTTCGGGCTTTTCCCGTCCTAATGAAAGTGAGCATGATATTGTTTTCAGTGGTCACAGTAGCGTTTCCGTATCAACTGCATTGGGTATCGCTACCGCCAATAAAATCAACGGCAAAAAGGACTATGCAATTGCGGTTTTAGGTGACGGAGCTTTAACGGGTGGTCTTATTTACGAGGCTCTCAATAATGCAGGGCATATGAAGGATGCCCGACTTATTATTATATTAAATGATAATGGTATGTCGATTTCCAAAAATGTAGGCCATCTTGCAAAAAGACTTGCCGTAATGCGTTCTCGTTCAGGCTATTTCAAATTAAAAGCCTTAACCGAAAGAGCGGTTTATAAAATTCCTTTTGTCGGAAAAACATTGGCAAATAAAATATTTAAAATAAAAACAGATTTGAAGAATATGCTTTATGAAAGCAATTTCTTTGAAGATTTGGGTGTTAGGTATATGGGACCTATTGACGGTCATAATATATCTCAATTATGCGATGCTCTTGAGGGTGCGAAGCTCGTTAATTCGCCTGTTTTGGTTCATATAAATACCGTAAAGGGTAAAGGCTACAAGCCTGCAGAAGAAAGACCTTCGGAATTTCACGGTGTTTCACCATTTGACAGTGAAAGCGGAAATCTTTCTGCCTCATCTGAAAACTTTTCCGAGAAATTCGGGGAATTCCTTTATAATCAAGCGCCTAAAGATAAACGAATTTGCGCTATAACTGCGGCTATGTCGCTGGGTACGGGCTTGAAAAAGTTCTCGGAAGAATTTCCCGACAGAGTTTATGATGTAGGTATTGCCGAGGAACACGCAGTTCCTTTTGCTCTGGGACTTTCCAAAAACGGAATGTTGCCTGTTTTTGTTGTGTATTCAACCTTTTTGCAGCGTTGCTATGACCAGCTTATTCACGACTGCGCTCTTCAGAACAGTCGTATGGTAATTGCAGTTGACAGAGCAGGTATTGTAGGTGATGACGGCGAAACCCATAACGGTATTTATGACACCGCATTTTTCAATGGTATTCCTAATATAACTGTTTATTCACCAAGTTATTATTGTGAGCTTAACAACGCTCTTGTTAATTCCCTTTATCACAGTAACGGTCCTTGCGTGATCAGATATCCGAGAGGTTCTGAACCCGAATTGCCCGAAAATTATGAGTGTAGCGGAAAAGCCTTTGATATTTTCGGCGATGAAGATGCAGAAGTAGTTTTAGTTACCTATGGCAGAATCTTTGCCGAGGCTCATAAAGCCTACAATCGTCTTAAAAATGATGGAATTAAAGTAAAAATTATTAAACTTAACATAATAGTTCCAGTTCCTCAAGAAAGTGTTGACTTTATCGGAAACGCTAAACAGGTCTTTTTCTTCGAAGAGGGTGTTAAAAGCGGTGGCGTTGGCGAGAGCTTTGCAACTCTTATGCTTGAAAAAGATATAAAATCAAAATTTTCTCTTACTGCTTTCCCTGATTGCTTTGTAAAGCAGGGTAAAACAGATAGTATATTGCATCAGTATTTCTTGGATAGTGAAGGTATGTATAACACAGTAAAAAAATCATTGGAGATAAATAATGAGTGATAAAAAAAGACTTGACATGGTTCTTTTTGAACGTGGTTTTGCAGAAAGCCGTGAAAAAGCAAAAGCATTGATTATGTCGGGTATTGTGTATGTAAATGACCAGAAGGAAATTAAAGCAGGTCGCGATATAAAGCCTGATGACATTATTGAAGTTCGCGGAAGCACACTTAAATATGTCAGTCGAGGCGGTTTGAAGCTTGAAAAGGCTATGGAATCTTTTCCTGTTTCTCTTGATGGTAAGCTTTGTATGGATATTGGCGCTTCCACAGGTGGTTTTACCGACTGTATGCTTCAAAATGGTGCTGTGAAGGTTTATTCCATTGATGTTGGCTACGGTCAGCTTGCCTGGAAGCTCAGAAGCGATGAAAGAGTAGTGAATTTGGAACGAACCAATTTTCGCTATGTTACTAGAGAACAAATTCCCGAAGAAATAGATTTTGCATCTGTTGATGTTTCTTTTATATCTTTAAAACTGATTTTACCTGTTATGTATAATCTTCTTAAAAGCGACGGTGAGGCAGTTTGCCTTATTAAGCCTCAATTTGAAGCCGGAAGAGAAAATGTAGGCAAAAAAGGTGTTGTTCGCGATCCCAAGGTGCACGAAAGTGTTATAAAAACCATTGCCGAATTTGCAAATTCCCAATGCTTTGAGGTTTCAGGTCTTGAACATTCTCCTGTTAAAGGTCCCGAAGGGAATATTGAGTATCTTATGTACATAAAAAAATGCGAAGAACCTCAAAATTCTGAAGAAATTATTGCAATGGCAGGGGAGCTTGTTGAACGTTCGCACAATGTGTTAGATAGGTGATATTATGAAGTTCTTTATAATTCCCAATATGACAAGAGAAAATGCATATTCTGTTACAAATAGCCTGATAAAAGAGCTTCTTGCTCTTGATTGCGGTGTTTTAATGGATAACTCACTTAAAGAGGCTTTTTCCGATTGTGATGGTGTTTGCTTCGGGGGGCAAGAAGCTCTTTTAAAGGATTGTGATATTGTTGTTTCTGTGGGCGGTGACGGCTCTTTTATAAATGCTGCCAAAATTGCTACGGAACACGGTAAACCCGTGCTATGCGTCAATGCAGGAAAGCTTGCTTATCTTGCTTGTCTTGAGAGTGACGAATTGCACCTGCTTTCAAATGTTATTGACGGAAATTTCGTAACAGAAAAAAGAATGATGCTTGATGTGTCGATTCTTGACAAAAACGGCGGAATAATATATCATTCAAATTGCATAAATGATGCAGTTGTTTCAAGAAGCGGTGTTATAAGAATAATGAAGCTTTCCGTTTCTTGTAACGGAGCACCGCTTATTCACTATATGGCAGACGGTGCAATTGTTTCAACGCCTACGGGTTCTACTGCTTATTCACTTTCGGCAGGCGGTCCGATTATTGAGCCCAGCGTTGAAAGTATATTGCTGACTCCGGTTTGCCCTCACAGTGTTTTCTCGCGTTCTGTTGTTTTGGGCGGTAATTCAAAGCTTGAAATAACTCACGATAACAGCGGTGAAGCAATTTTATCCTGCGACGGACAAAGTGCAGTGGTTATTCCCGAAGGTGCGGTTGTCAGTATAAAACGTTCGGAAAAATATGCCTTGTTTATAAAGATAAAATCTGACACATTCATTGATGTTTTAAATAAAAAAATCTCGGGTTAAGGTGAAGGAAATGAAGAAAAGAAGACATAAGCTCATACTTGATTTAATATCACAGTACGATATCGGGACGCAGGAAGAGCTTCTCGCTCTTTTACGTGATAAGGGTTATGATGTTACCCAAGCTACTGTTTCAAGAGATGTAAAGGAATTGCGCCTTTTAAAAACTCTCGGTGCTAACGGAGTGTATAAATATACAGTTGAGAGTACAAAAAATACAGGCTATTCGGGTATGTTTGATGCTCTTTTCCAAAGCGCGATGACAAAGGTTGATTATGCAGGTAATATCTGTGTAATTAAATGCTCACCCGGTCTTGCAGGTGCCGCTTGTGCTACCATTGACTCAATGAATGTTCATGAGGTTGTGGGCACAATTGCAGGTGACGATACAATATTTATGCTCTGCCGCACGTCCGAAGAAGCCCGCGGAGTTGCAGAAGCACTTAACAGAATGATTGGCAGGTAAATTTTATGCTTTCCGTTTTAAAAATCGAAAACATTGCTATAATCGAAAGCGCCGAGATTGAATTTTCAAGGGGCTTTAATGTGTTGAGCGGTGAAACGGGAGCAGGTAAATCTATAATATTGGATTCTATTAACGCAGTACTTGGTTTTCGTACCTCCCGCGAGCTTATAAGAACGGGAGCGACGGAGGCAAAAGTTACTGCGTTGTTTTCGTCTGTAAGCAAAAATGTTGAAGAGAAATTAACTGAACTTTCCTTACCTTTAAGCCCCGATAAAACCCTGCTTGTGTCAAGGGTTATAAGTCCCGATAAGAATGTTTGCAAGGTCAATAACGCCTTAACAAATGTTACCGCTTTAAGAGAAATCGGCGCAGAACTTATTTCCATTCACGGTCAGCAGGACAACAGAGAGCTTTTAAATAATGAAACCCATATTTCCTATATAGATTCTATGGCGGATGTAAATGACCTTTCCGAAAGCTACAAGTCCACCTATAACGAGCTTTTGAATTTAAAAGCACAAATAAAACGTCTTTCGGGCAATAAAGAAGAGAAGGCAAGAAGAATTGATATTCTTTCCTATCAGATTGATGAGCTGGAAAAAGCGGAAATTAATCCGGGCGAATGGGAAGAGCTGAAAAATCGCAGAACCGAGCTTCAAAATTTTGAAAGAATACAAGAAAGCTTGTCTGGGGCTTATGATGCTCTTTACGGTGGCGATTCCTATAAGGGCGCGGTTGAAATGGTTTCAGGTGCGTTCAGGGAACTTTCATCAGTAGGTAAATTCTCAACCGATGCAGAAAAACTCTCCGAAAAATTAGGGGATTTATATTACGAGCTTTCCGATGTTGCCGATTCAATTCGTGTCAGTATTTCGGGAGACGGCTACAATCCTGCAGAGCTGGAAGAAATTGAAAACCGTCTTGATTTGCTTTACAAATTAAGTAAAAAATACGGAGAAACCGAAGAGGAAATGCTCCTTTTCCTTGAAAATGCCAAGAAAGAGTTAAGTGAAATTTCTCTTTCTGATGAGGTTCTTGATGAGTTGAAAATTCAATATTCACAAAAGCTTCTTGATGCACAAAGTTTTGCAAAAAAACTATCCGAAAAAAGAAAAGCAGAAGCGAAAATCTTTTGTGAAAGGGTTTGCGATGAGCTTCGTTTTCTTGATATGCCGAGCGTTGAATTTCTTGTGGATTTCGAAGAGGTTGACCTTTGCGAAAACGGTATTGACAGTATAGAATTTTTAATCTCTGCCAATGTAGGCGAAATTCCCAAACCCATTGCCAAAATTGCAAGCGGCGGTGAGCTTTCCAGAATTATGCTGGCTCTTAAAACAGTTTTAGCAGATAAAGATAAGATTTCCACAATGATTTTTGACGAGGTAGATACAGGCGTTAGCGGCAGAGCGGCATTGAAGGTTGCATCTAAATTAAAAGATGTTTCAAAAGGCAAACAGGTTCTTTGTGTAACCCATTTGGCGCAGTTAATGGCGTATGCCGACAGTCATTACTTAATCGAAAAAGCTGTCCGTAACGGAAAAACCTATACGGGCGTTACTCTTCTTGATTTAGAGGGAAGAAAAAAAGAAATAGCAAGGATTACAAGCGGTGGTGAAATAACTCAAACCCAGCTTGATAATGCACTGGAAATGATTAATAATACAAAAAAATGAGGTAGAATTATGAAATTTGGTGTTTGTCGCGGTCTTGATGATTTTGATGCAATGAAAGCTGCTTCAAAAGCTGGTGTGGATTACTACGAATGCGGTTTTGGCAGTCTTTCAAAATTTGACGATGAAAACTTCAATTTGTGTAAAGAGCATCTGGAAGAAAATTCTTTAAAATGCCTTGCCGCCAATGGGTTTATTCCCGGTGATTTAAAGGTAGTTGGCGATTCAATTGATTATGGTGCCTTGTGCGAATATCTTGACAAAGGCTTTGAAAGAGCAAAGGTTCTAAAAGTAGAAAAGATTGTTTTCGGTTCAGGTGCCGCAAGAAGCTTTCCTGAAGTTTTTTCTTTAGAAAAAGCAAAAGAACAGCTCGCTTTCTTTTTAAGTGAATATGCCGCACCGAGAGCAGATAAAGCAGGTTGCGTAATTGTTATGGAGCCGTTAAGATTTTGTGAATCATCAATGGTTCATATGGTTTCAGACGGTATCGAAATCGCCCGAAAGAGCGGAAAGAAAAACGTTGCAGGTCTTGCGGATTTGTACCATGTTTACGGCAATAATGACAGTATCGAGGGAATTGCAGATTTTAAAGGTGAGATACTTCACGCTCATATTGCAGAGCCTGTTAACAGAATTTATCCTTCTGAAAAAGATTCTGACGAAATCAAAGAAATTTACAAAGCGTTTTTTGCTTCTTTGAAAAAAGCAGGGTGCGAAACCTGTTCGATTGAAGCAAGAACAGAGGACTTTGCAAATGATATTGCCGATACACTTGCATTGATTAAAACTTTGGTTTAAAATATACTTATAAAAATCGAAAGGATGTTAAAAATGGGAAAAATTATTGTTATGGACCATCCGCTTATTCAACATAAGCTTTCTATTCTTCGCGATATTAATACACCCTCAAAGGAGTTCAGAGCTCTTATTTCTGAAATTGCAACCCTTATTTGCTACGATGCAACAAGAGATTTGCCTCTTGAAGAAATTGATGTTGAAACACCTATCTGCGTTATGAAAGGTAAAACCCTTGCAGGTAAAAAGGTCGCAATTGTTCCCATTTTGAGAGCAGGTCTCGGAATGGTTGACGGTATGCTTGCTCTTCTTCCTTCCGCAAAGGTTGGTCATATCGGTCTTTACCGTGACCCCGATACTCTTCAACCTGTTGAATATTATTGCAAATTGCCATCTGATATTGAGCAACGCGAGGTTTTTGTTGTTGACCCAATGCTTGCAACGGGCGGTTCTGCAATTGATGCTATTTCTCAAATCAAAAAACGCGGACCCAAGCATATTAAATTTCTTGGTATTATCGCCGCTCCCGAAGGTCTTAAGGCTCTTGCTGAGGCGCATCCCGATGTTGACATAATCGTTGCAGCTCTTGATGAAAAGCTCAATGACCACGGTTATATTGTTCCCGGTTTGGGCGACGCAGGCGACCGCATTTTCGGTACAAAATAAATTTTTATGTAAAAAGGCACACTCTGTTTTTGAGTGCGCCTTTTACTTTTGGGTTTATTCAGCCCTGTCTTCAATGATGTCGTTTCTAGATTCAAGCATTTCATTTTCTCTGAAGAGGAGAGAGATGCACCAGATACCTGCGAGAGCAACAAGTACGTAAACAATTCTTGAAAGAATAGCCGCCTGACCGCCGAAAAGCCAAGCTACAAGGTCAAATTTAAAAAGACCAACGCTGCCCCAGTTAAGTGCGCCTATAGTTACAAGAATCAATGCAATTCTGTCTAACATTTTTAAAACTCCTTTCGGCAAATCGCCGTTTATTTGTTTCAACTTTAGTTTGCTCAAAATTTTTAATTTTATTATTTTTAAAATTTTTAGACTATCAGTACCTAAAAAGGTTCTTCAAAGTTTATTGCTATTGGCAAAAAATTAAAAATATGTTATTATATATAAAAAGTTCGGAGGTGGATTATGTTATATCTTTTGAGAGGCAGAGCAGGTAGCGGAAAAACTGCAAAAATGCGAGGTGTCATTTCTCAAATGGCGCAAAGCGGTGGCAGTAAACCCTTGCTTCTTGTACCCGAACAGTTCTCTTTTGAAACAGAAAGAGCAATGCTCAAGCTTTTAGGACCTAAAAATTTAAAAAATATTGATATTTTCAGTTTTCCGCGAATGGCTTTTTCGGAGCTGAAAAAAGAGGGGAAAGCAGGCTTCAAAACTGCTGATAACGGTATTAAAGCCGCAATAATGAGCGAGGCACTTTCGCAGTTAGAAGATCGTCTTGAGATTTTCTCTAATGTAAGGCATAATTCCACCGCATTGAATCCTCTTGTGGATTTTTGTAAAGAGCTTAAATATTGCTGTATAGACAGTGAAGCATTACAAGAAAAGCTGGAAAATTCAACCAATTCATTTTTAAAAAATAAACTTTTGGAATTGGATTTAATAAGAAATTCTTATGATGCACTTTTAACTCAAAGTTATTTTGACGATGCAGATGCAGTGAGTGTTTTCACTAATCTTTCGGTGGAAAATGGTTTCTTTAAAAATAAAACATTATTTCTTGACGGCTTCAGGAATTTTTCAAAGCAGGAGCTCGAATGCTTAAAGGTTGCATTTTCTCAGTGCGATGATGTTTATATAACAGTCTGTGTTGACGATAAAACGAGAAAGTTTTCTTCTCTTTATTATATGAAAGAGTTTGAAAATAAATTGCGAACAATCGCCTCTAAAACTAATGTTAAGGTTGAAACTATCGAATGTTCTCAAGGAGAAAATGCCTTTTCTCCTGATATTTCAAAACTTAAAAAAAGTCTTTTTTCAACAGAAAAATTTGACAAGACAGATTATAACGGTGATGTAGTTGTAGCAAAATGCTCCGATAGCGATGACGAGGTGCTTTTCGTTGCCAACACAATTAAAAAGCTTCTTAAATCAGGGAAATACAGATGTCGCGATATAGCGGTTATTGAACGTACCAACGGCACTTATAAACAAAGTGTTGTTGATGCGTTAAAGCGCTTGTCTATACCTGTTTTTGACGATAGCAGACGTCCTATTTTAAACGAAACACTTTTTGTAAATGTTTGTTCTGCTTTAGAATGTGTTACCAAGGGACTTTCAACCCAAAGCTTAATGTGTTATCTCAAAACAGGTCTTACAGATTTATCTCTTTCCGATGTTTCAAGGCTTGAAAAATATGCTCTTATCTGGGATATCGGTGCAAAGGGTTGGGAAAAGGATTTCACAATGCACCCGGAGGGTTTCGGAAGCGCCTTTGATGATAAATCTAAAAAAGAGCTGGAAGAGCTTAACGAAATCCGTAAAAGAGCAGTTTTACCTCTTCTTTCTTTAAAGAAAAAATGTAAAGATGCCGAGGGGAAAACTGTTGCAAAAGCCCTTTATGATTTTATAACAGACACTAATATTAAAGAGAATTTATATAAATTGACTGTAGCTCTTGATGAAGGCGGTTTTTCCGTAGAAGCAAACCGTCAGGAATATTCCTGGAATGTTTTAATGCATATTCTTGATACAATGGCATTGCTTACAGAGGATAAATATTATTCATTAAAGCGTTGGTATGAGCTTTTTATGATTCTTGTTTCCTCGGGCGATATGGGAGAAATTCCCCAGGGTCTTGACGAGGTTACTGTTGGCTGTGCGGACAGAATTCGACTTGAAAAAGCAAAGGTCGTTTTCCTTGTTGGTGTTAATAAGGACGAATTTCCTCTTGTAAATGTTGGTAGCGGAATTCTTACAGATGCAGACAGAGTTCTTTTGACAAATCTCGGCATTGAGGTAAGACCGCCCTTTGAAGATACTGTTGATGAAGAGCGTTTTATTGCCTATTGCGCAGTTACTGCCGCATCAGAGAAGCTCTATCTTACTTATAAATGTAGTGATGGTGAGGGTTCAACACTTTTCAAATCCGAGATTATCAGCACAATAGAAAACTGCTTCGAGAATTTTGAAAGCTTAACAACAAGCGAATTACCAGTTGATTATTTCATTGAAAGTGAAGAAAGCGCTTTCTCGGTTTTTGCAAAAAATTATCTTTATAATAACGAAGTCAAATCAACACTATCTGCTTACTTTAAAAATAAAGAAGAGTACACTGATAAAATCAATTCTCTTGATATTTTAAGCGGAGAAAAAAGCTTTGATTTTAAAGAAAAAAATATTTCAAAGCGTCTTTTTGGCGAAGATGTCAATATTTCCGCAAGTAAGGTTGAAAGCTTTTATAACTGTCCGTTTGCCTATTTTATGCGCTACGGTTTAGGTGCAGAGCCTTTAAAAGAAGCAGCTCTTGACCCTGCCCAAAGCGGTACAATAATCCATTTAATAATGGAAGAAATACTGAAAAAGTATCCACAAGCCAAATTTCTCGATACACCCGATGAAGAGCTTAAAGCAACAGTTTCATCGGTTTTAAGAACGTATCTTGAAGAAAAAATGGGCGGCGTGGAAGAAAAAAACGAAAGATTTATGCGCCTTTTCAATCGTTTTGTAGATATTGCTATGGTAATTATTGAACGCTTAAAGGTTGAATTCGGTGTAGGCAGTTTCAGTCCTTGCGAC
This sequence comes from Acutalibacteraceae bacterium, assembly GCA_045536495.1. GTDB lineage: Bacteria > Bacillota > Clostridia > Oscillospirales > Acutalibacteraceae > DTU089. Next base: position 33,048 of record JAZSNR010000004.1, on the reverse strand, counting down.
TTTGAATTGAGAATAGGCGGTGAGGATATTCCTGCCTATGAACTTCCTCTTGAAGAGGGTAAAGTTAAAGTTACCGGTTCTATTGACCGAGTAGACTTAATGGAAAAAGACGGAATTAAATACATTCGCGTTATAGACTATAAAACCGGTCAGAAGGAATTTAAGCTTTCCGAGCTTTTCGACGGTCTTAATATACAAATGGTGCTTTATCTTATGGCGCTTGAGAAAAACGGCAAGAATTACTATGGTGATATTGTCCCGTCGGGAGTTTTGTATCTTCCCTCAAGAATTGGTCTAGAAAAATACCTTGAACTTCGTACACCCACAAGTGAAAATGTTGAAAAGCAAAAGAGAATAAGCGGTAAACTTTCGGGTATGGTTCTTGATAGTCCCGTTGTTTTTAACGGAATGGGTGTTGATATTATTCCCGATTATTTCCCTGTTTCCTATAAAAAAGACGGCTCGGCAAAAGATAATTATTATTCTTTGTCACATTTTAAAAACCTTTCAAAAATTATAGACGATAAAATTATTTCTATGGGTAACGCCCTCCATAACGGCAAAATTGATGCCGTTCCCATTGGCGAAAAAGGGAAGAGCGAGGGTAAAATGTGCGAATATTGCTCATATAAACCCGTTTGCGCCCGTGAAAAAGGCGAAGCCTTTAACGAAATTACAAAGCTTACCCATTTGAAAGCGCTGGAAAGATTGGACGGTGATGGAAATGAGTAGAAATTGGACCGATAATCAGAAAAAAGCAATTGATGCGCGTAATACGCAAATTCTTGTTTCCGCCGCCGCAGGTTCGGGTAAAACCTCTGTTCTTACAGAGCGAGTGAAAAGGATTCTCTGTGATATGGGAAATCCTTGCTCTGTTTCTGAAATACTTGTTGTTACCTTTACCCGCGCCGCCGCTTCCGAAATGCGCGACAGAATTTATAAAGCAATTTCAGATGAAATTGAAAACGATTTTGAAAATGCAGATTATCTGCGCCGTCAGATGACCCTTTTACCAACTGCCGATATCTGCACAATAGACTCTTTCTGCGCAAAAATTGTCAGAGAAAATTTTCACCTTGCAGATGTTTGTGCTGATTTTAAAATTCTTGACGAAAAAGATGAAAAAGAGCTAATGAAATATGCCGTAAAGCAGGTTGTTGACGAGCTTTATGAAGAAAATGACGAAGCTTTTGCGGCACTTAGCCAAATGTTTTTAAACGAGCGCGGCGATGTTCGTCTTGAAGAGGTTATTGAAACTCTTTATACCTATTCACGTTCATATCCGTCTCCGTTTTCATGGCTTGATGAAATCGCGGAGAAATTCTCTCCCGAAAGCACACCCTTTGACACAGGCTGGACAGAGGTTGTTTGTAAATTTCTTTCAATGCTTGCTGATTTTTACGCTTTAAATCTTAAGAGATGTGTTGCTCTTCTTGAAGATTCAGGAAACTTTGACCCTAATTATATAAGCCGTTTTTCAAATACAGCGGAAAATTTAGCACTTCTTAAAGAGCTTTCCGATAATAACCATTGGGATGCACTTGTTGATTTGATAAGAGAAGGCTTAATTGTAAAGCCCGCTTCAAGAAACAAGAATGTTGATAAGGATTTGCAAGGCGTAACAGATAAGGTTTTCAAGGATTTGGAATCCGCTGTTTCGGGAATAGAAAAACGCACCTTGCCCACAGTCAGTGACCATAAAATTGACAGTGAAACCTTGTACCCGGTTGTTAAAAAACTGTGCGGAGCAGTTAAGAATTTGACCCAGGTACTTGACAAAGCCAAAAAAGAGAAAAACGCCTACGGCTTTGATGATGTTCTTCATAAAACAATCGAATTACTCGTAGATTTCAGTGGCGGTGAAGAGAAGAAAACTCCTCTTGCAGAAGAGCTTACAGCAAAATATAAAGAGATACTCATTGACGAGTATCAGGACACAAACAAAGCCCAAAACAAGATTTTTGAAATCATTTCAAGAGATAAAACCAACCTTTATACCGTTGGCGATGTTAAGCAAAGTATCTACGGCTTCCGTCTTGCGAGTCCTGATTTGTTTATGGATTTAAAAGACTCTTTAAGCGACTATAGCGGCGAAATAAAGCCCTCACAAATTACTCTCGAAAACAATTTCCGAAGCCGTGAGGGTATAACAAAAGCAGTTAATGCGGTATTTTCAGGTATAATGTCGCGCGAAATGGGAGAAATTGAGTATAACGAAAGGGAATATTTGAATTACAGTGCAAATTTCCCTGAAAAACCTACTCCCGATACAGAAATTATTTGCGTTAATGCAGATAAAAATGACGAGTTTGCACCAACCGAACCGCAAACGGTTGCAAAATATATAAAAGCTGTTGTTGATTCGGGTGTCACCGTTTCCGATTCGAAAGGTGAACGTAAGGTGCGTTGGGGTGATTTTTGCGTTCTTTTAAGAAGCGCAAAAGGGAAATTGGGCGCCTATGCCGAGGAAATGAAAAGGCTTTCAATTCCCGTTTCCACCTCTGCAGACAGCGATTCTTCGGAATCAAAGGAAATAATGTTTATCACTTCTCTCATAAAAGTTATAAACAATCCCTTAATTGATATTTCACTTATTGCAGTTTTATTGTCTCCCGTTTTCGGCTTCACACCCGATGAACTCTCCGAAATCAGAATGATAGACAGAAAAGCAGATTTTTATGTCTGCCTTGTAAAGTTTGCAGAAAAATCAGTGAAGGCAAAGAACTTTCTTAATAAAATTCAGCTTTATCGCAATGTTTCCGTGGCTTATCCCATTGATGAATTTGTTAAGTTTGTTGTTAACGATTTATCTGTCAGCGATATTTATTATGCGGCAGGCGAGGGTGATTTAAGAAATTCCAATATCAAAGGATTTTTAAAGCTTTCAAAGGATTTTGTTGACAGCGGAAGAAACGGCCTTAACGATTTTGTTCGCTATATTGACCTTGCCGCTGAAAAAGGCGGTTTAAAAAGCGTTAACAGTGATTTCGGTGACGATAACAGCGTTAAGATTATGTCCATTCATAAGAGTAAAGGTCTTGAATTCCCCTATGTTTTAATTGCCGACTGTTCAAAAGATTTTAACCGTCAGGATGCCTATAAGCAATTAACTCTTTCAAGAGAAACGGGAATTGGTATGAGAATCCGCGATGACGAGAAATTCACTCGTTATCACACTCTTTCATCTGTTGCAACAGAAAAAGCGGTGCTGTTCACCACTCTTTCTGAGGAACTTCGCGTTCTTTATGTTGCGATGACAAGAGCGAAAGAGCACCTGACATTCTTCGTAAACGTAGCCGATAAATCGCTGAAAAACAGAGTTAAGCTTAATCATATGCTTTCTCTCGGAAAAGGCGATAAGCTTCACCCCTTCGCCGTTTACAGAGCAGAAAGTATGTCCGAATGGCTTTTAAGCTGCCTTTCAAATCACCGCGACGGCGGGATTATAAGAGATATTTGCGAAATACCCTCATATAGCTTTGATGAAGAAGCGTCCTTCGATTTTGATTGCTCATATATTGAGTCTGTTGATGATAGCTTTAGCGTTGAAGAAAATGTTCGGGAAGAAATTCCCGTTAACGAAGAATTGCTTTCTAAAATCAAGAATAATATTGAATATGTTTATCCCTATGATTATTCGGGGATTCTTGCAAAAAGAACCGCATCTTCAACAGAAGCAACACGAAAAAACAGAGAGTATTTCGGTACGGCGAAGCCTCATTTTCTTAACGAAAAAATGGGCGGTGCCGATAGGGGAACAGCAGTTCATAAGTTCCTTGAGCTTTGTGATTTCCGAAACACTTTCAACGATTTAGAGCAAGAGAAGGAATGCTTAAAAGCTAAAAATCTTTTAACCGAAGAAGAACTTCAGGTTCTTGATGATAAAGCTGTTGAAAGCTTTCTTAAAAGTGAAGTTGGTCAACGTCTTTTAGCTTCGAGTGAAGTTCTCAAAGAATATGAATTCTCTGTTTTAAAGAATGCAGAAGTTTTGTATGAAGAAATACCGGAAAATGCAAAGGGTGAAAAAATAGTTGTTCAGGGTAAATTGGACTGCGCCTTTAAAGAACCGGACGGCTATGTTCTTATAGATTACAAAACCGACAATGTTACTGATGGAAGCCATTTTGTTTCAGTTTATAAAAATCAGCTTGAAATTTATGCGGATGCGCTCACTCAATGCACGGGAATACCCGTTAAAGAAACATATATTTATTCATTCAAACTCAAAAGGTTTATAAAGATATAAAGAGGTGTTTTTATGAACAAAAAATACGGTTTAATAATCGCTTGCTTTATTGTGATTGTTTTGATTTTTGCCCTTGTTGTTGCAGGGGTTACAAAACACAGAGAGAACACAGAACCCTCGGAAATTGTCAGCGGAGAAGCAACTCTTCAAGCGCAAGAAGGAAACTATTCCGTTAAAATAACAACGGTTTTAGAGGCTGAACCCGCTTCCAAGGAAGCAGACCCGCCTGAAGCGGAAAGAGTAGCAATTGTTGTTTATGAATACACAAACGACGATATTTCTCACGGTCTTGCAATAGGTAATACCCATTTCAAAGCCTACGATGCCAAGGGAAAAGAACTGGAACAGTACCCCCAAAAAGACCTTTTTGAACCAAGCGAGGTAGGGGAATCGGGTACATTTACCGCAAGCGTCGCTTTCGCCCTTAATAACGATGAAAACTACCTGAAAATAGAGTATTATAACGACACCTCCGCCAAAACCCCCGACGCTGTTTTTGAGAAAGAGTGGTAAAATTAAAAGGAATGTATCGGCAAGATACATTCCTTAATTTTATTCTATATTTCCTTTAAACGCCGTATCTGTAGGGTGTTTGCCTCGATGGTTTCTGTATTTTTCTGCTCCTGATTCAAATAAAATATACTGACCTTTGTTGCCCTGAACAATGCCCTCTGCCATAGGGGGAGCGATTATTGTTTCTTTTAATAAATCGTTGCTGCAGGCGAGCAGGTCGATTTCCGTACCGTCAACAGTATAAATTCCAACTCTTTCCGATATTAAAACATCGTCATAAACGTAAACAAATGAATCGTTTTTTCTGCCGTAGCTTGTGGAGAAAATAAGTTTACCGCTGTCCGTAAATGCCATACCCTGAACCTGCTCAGGAATTGCTAAGAGGTAATCCGGGATGTAACCGGTGTTTTCGGAATTGAGCTTCTTAACATCGGGTAAACCGTCTTTTAAAATGTAGCCCTCGCAGTAAGCATAAAATGTTTCACCGCTTCCGAGGGTTGTAACCTTTCGGGAATTCTCTCTTGCTTTGTCACTGCTTTCAATAAAATCGCCCGTCCAGAGAACACCGTCGTTGAAGCAGGCAAAAGAGCCGGCAGTATTTAGTCTGAAGTTGCTTTCAAAACTTAAATATTCGCCGTTTTTCAGGTCTTTTAATTTGTCAATCTCAAAAACATAACAAGTATTCTCACTTGTAATGTAAACATAATCCTCGGAAGAAGCCAGACCGCCCGCGTGACCGAAATAGTCCTTGCTGTCAACATTTTTCAGCGGAAATGCTTTTGTAAATTTCCCCGTTTCACCATCAACAAGCATAATCATTGAGGGGAATGCTCCGTCCTCATAATAACCGCTTATAGCGTATAATCCCAATTTACCGATATAGCAAATTCCTTGAGGGATTATTCCCTCAAAAAGACCTGGGATTGTGAAATCAGCGGAAAACTCTTTGAAAAATTCCTTGTAGGCTTCATTTTCTGTTATAGCAGATTCTGTTACAACAGTCGTTTGTGTAATTTTATCTGTAATTTCTTTCGTTTTTAAAACCTTAGAGTCACCGCAAGAACTGAAAAGTGTAAGAATTAATAATAATGATACTGTTTTTATAATTTTCTGTTTCATATTATCACCGCGTAAAAGTATATCACAATTAAAATAAAATGGCAAATTCAAAAAATTATACGCCATATTTTTACAAAAATAACTTAAATTGTATATTTTGCTCTTGATAGATTTATAAAACTATGTTATAATTCATTGGATTTGAAAACATAGGGTTGATCCCTAAATGTGTGATGGAGGTCATTGAAGTGAAAACAATCGGTGTACTTACAAGCGGCGGTGACGCACCCGGTATGAACGCTGCCATTCGTGCAGTTGTCAGAACAGCTTGCGAAAGCGGTATGAAGGTTATGGGTATCCGTCGTGGCTATAAAGGTCTTATTGAGGGCGATATGTACGAAATGAATCTTCGTTCCGTTTCCGATATTATTCATCGCGGTGGTACAATGCTTTATTCCGCACGTTGTCCCGAATTTGCAGACCCTGAAGTTCAGGACAAAGCAGTTGAGGTTTGCCATGAATTCGGTCTTGAGGGTATTGTAACAATCGGCGGTGACGGTACTTTCAAGGGTGCTCGTGCTCTTACTCTCAAAGGTATTCCCTGTATCGGTATTCCCGGCACAATCGACAACGATATCGCTTCCTGCGATTATACAATCGGTTATGATACAGCTCTTAATACAGTTATGGCAATGGTTGACCGTATCCGCGATACAACAGAATCTCATGACAGATGCTCTGTTGTTGAGGTTATGGGCAGAAATGCAGGTTATCTTGCTCTTAATGCAGGTCTTGCTATCGGCGCAACTTGTATTCTCATTCCCGAGGTTGATTATGATATTGATTCATACATCATCGAAAGAATGAAACGTACCCAGAAAACAGGTAAAGAGCATTTTGTTATCGTTGTTGCAGAAGGCGTTAAGGGTATTGATGCAAACTCTCTCGCAAAATATATCGAGCAGAAAACAGGTGTTGAAAGCCGTGCAACAATTCTCGGCCACGTTCAGCGCGGTGGTTCTCCCTCCGTTCGTGACAGAGTTCTTGCAAGCCAGATGGGTAACTATGCTGTTCAGCTTCTTAAAAACGATATCGGTAACAGAGTAGTTGCTTCTTGTAAAGATAAAATTGTTGACTATGATATTATTGAAGCTCTCAATATGAAGAAAACAATTGACCTTGACCTTTACAGAATTGCAAACGAAATTTCAATCTGATTTTCAATAATTTTCCATTTTCAGCAACCTTGATTTTTCAGGGTTGCTTGTTTTTTTGTCAATAAATTTTCGTTATATTCGTTTCGTTTTTACACAACTTAAATGTGTGAAACGAGGTGATTTTTTTGAAAAAAAGTAAAGTATTTTTATCGTTATTTTCAATAGTTTTATCGGCGGTTTTAATGTTATCGGTATTTTCTTCCGATATATTTAACAGCTCTGAAGTAGCCGATGTTAAATTGAACGGCGTCAGCGGAAAAATTGCGGAAATCAAAGACGATTTTTTAAACATATTTAATAACAGCAAAGATTCTCAGCAGCAAAAAAATACGCCTTCTCAAAATCTTCCGCAGGTGTATTTAGGTGGTTACCCAATCGGGCTTAAGCTCTATGCAGACGGGGTTGTTATAGTGGGAACAGAGGCGGTTGACACGGAAAACGGACTTGTAAACACAGCCGAAAAAGCAGGGTTGAAGCTTGGTGATATTATAAAAAAAGTTAATGGTGAACAGGTCAAAAGCAATTCCCGAGTTTCTGAAATAATCGAAAAGAGTGCAGGTGAAACTCTACTCTTTGAAGCCGAGCGTGACGGTAAAATTTTTGAGGTTTCTTTTAAAGCGGAGTTTTCTGTAAGTGAACAAAAATTTAAAGCGGGTATCTGGATCAGAGATAGCTCCGCAGGTATAGGAACAGTAACTTTTTGTATGCAGGACGGTTCATTTGCGTCCCTCGGTCACGCGGTTTGCGATATAGATACAAAATCAACCATACCTATTTCTCAAGGTGAATGCACCCAGGCAAAAATAACAGGCTTTATAAAAGGCGGTAACGGTGCCGCAGGTGAATTGTGCGGATTTCTTGAAAGCAATAAAACAGGCATAATTTACAGTAATGATAATCTCGGAGTTTACGGTTGCTTCGATTCTTTACCGCAGAATTTTCAGTTATATCAGATTGCAGACAGTTCCGAAGTACAGGTGGGCGAGGCAGAAATTATCACAACAGTAGAGAACGGAATTACAGAGAAATATTCAATTGTGATTGAAAAAATAGATGCAAATTCAACCGAGAACAAAAATCTTGTTTTGAAAGTAACAGACAGAGCTTTAATTGAAAAAACAGGAGGAATCATCCAAGGTATGAGTGGTTCTCCCATAATCCAGAACGGTAAGCTCGTGGGCGCTGTTACTCATGTTTTTTTGAATGATGCTACGGGCGGTTTTGGTGTTTTTGCGGAAACAATGCTCTATAAACTTGAAACGCTAAAATAAAAAAGAACAATTCCTTTATCGGAACTGCTCTTTAAAATTCTAATATATCGGTTGATTTTACGTTGAGAACCTTGCAGAAAATTTGTAAATCTATATCAGTTAAAAATCTTTCGCCATTTTCAACTCTTCTTATAAAATAATGGTCAACATCAAAGCCGGCAAGTTGCATTTGTTTTGCAAGACCTCTTTGAGATAATCCACGTTCCTGTCGAATTTCGGCTATTCTTTTGCCACATAAATTGTTTTTGCCATCGGGGGCTTTGATTTTAAACAATGTCCTCACCAACTTTCAATTTACTGTTATTTATAATTATATTTCTTTTTAATTATTGATTGGTGAAAACTGTTCAACACTACAAAATTTATGAATATAAACTTACTAAAATGTCAAAATACACAAGCCATTCGACAAATATCGACATTTTAAAATTCTTTTGTTGTTTTTTCCTTATGAGAAAAATGTATTAGTTTGTTTAAACTAACGATATTTGTTGAACCCTCTTGATTTAAGGTGTTTTCAGGGTTATAATCAAGGCATACTTTAGGAGGTGTTCAAATGGTTGGCAATATATCAATTGTGTTAACTGACGAAAAGGACGATTCAACGCTGCAGCTTGCAGCGGCGCTTCGTTCCAACAGAATGGATGTTAAGCTCTGTCCTAAAAACGGAGCAGAACTTTTAAATTTGATTGAAGAAATCAATCCGGATGTAGTGGTGATGGATGCTTTTTTGCAGCATATTGATGCGGCGGGTGTTGTTGCAAGAATTAATATGAAGGACCCTGCAAAAAGACCGCTTATAATTGTGATGTCCGGTATAGATAACGCGAATTTTGAGCGTGAAATGTTGAGAAGCGGTGTGGATTATTATTTCCTTAAACCCATTGATGCAGGTATGGTTTCCCAGAGGATTATTCAGCTTACAAGCTGGAAAGATGTTGGCGTTACCGCGCGTTTCGAGGAGCCGCAGGATTTGACCGTAACAATAACGGAAATTCTCCACCAAATCGGTGTTCCTGCTCATATTAAGGGCTACAGATATGTTCGTGAAGCAATTAAATTAACTGTGGAAAATCCCGAAATGCTCAATTCGGTTACAAAAATTCTTTATCCGACGGTTGCAAAGAATTTCAAGAGCACCTCTTCACGTGTTGAAAGAGCAATTCGTCACGGTATTGAAACTGCTTGGAACAGGGGAGATGTTGACGTACTCAACTCCTATTTCGGCTACACTATTCAAAATGAACGGGGCAAACCTACCAACTCCGAATTTATTGCTATGATTGCCGATGATATAAGATTAAAAAGAAGAGTTTCATAATTTTACAAAAGCTGTTGCGTAAAGTAACAGCTTTATTTTTATATTAAAATATATTATATAATATAAATAAAAATATACTTTAAATTTGAGCAATTAAACACTTTACAATAAGTCTTCTTTGTTGTAAAATAAAATGGTATAAAAAGGCACATTTATGTGAAAGGGGATTAATATGAAACCTGTTTACAAAAGATTGTTACTTAAATTAAGCGGCGAGGTTCTTGCAGGCGAAGCAGGTCACGGTTTCGATTTTAATGTTATCGAGGATGTTTGCTCTGCAATCAAAGAGGTTACTGATAAAGGTGTTCAGGTTGGTATTGTTGTTGGCGGCGGTAATTTCTGGCGCGGTCGTTCAAGCGGTGCTATGGACAGAACTAGAGCAGACTCAATCGGTATGCTTGCAACTGTTATGAACTCTCTCGCTCTTCAGCAAGGCTTTCTTGATATCGGTGTTGAAGCCCGTGTTCAGTCAGCGGTTCAGATTACCGGTGTTGTTGAAACTTTTATTCGCGATGAGGCAGTAAGACATCTCGAAAAAGGAAGAGTTGTTATTTTTGCAGGGGGAACGGGCAATCCCTTCTTCTCAACAGATTCCGGCGCGGCTCTCAGAGCAGCACAGATTAATGCAGATGTTCTTCTGAAAGCTACAAATGTTGACGGCATTTATGATAAAGACCCCAACAAGTTCAGCGATGCAGTTAAGTTTGATAAAATCACTCATAACGAGCTTCTTGAAAGACATCTTGCAGTTATGGATACAGCGGCTGCTGCTATCTGTCAGGAAAACAATATTCCCATTCTTGTTTTCAATCTTAACGACACAAGCAATATTCTCAAAGCAGTTTGCGGCGAGAATGCAGGCACTGTTGTTACAAACGAATAATCAGTTAATAATTAAATTTACATAAAATTTTCGGAGGTATTCTTTATGGAATCAGTATTCAATTTAGCAAAAGAAAAAATGGAAAAATCAATCAACTCACTTAAATATGAGTACAACTCAATCAGAGCAGGCAGAGCAAATGCCGCTATTCTTGACAGAATTACAGTTGACTACTACGGAACTCCCACACCCATCAACCAGATGGCTGCCATTTCCGTTCCTGAAGCTCGTATTCTTGCAATTCAACCCTGGGATATGTCTGCATTGAGCCTTATCGAAAAAGCAATCCTTGCTTCCGATATCGGTATCAATCCTTCAAATGACGGCAGAATTATTCGCCTTGTTTTCCCTGCACTTACAGAGGAAAGAAGAAAACAGCTTTCTAAAGATGTTTCCAAATACGGTGAAGACACTAAAGTTGCAGTTCGTCAAATCAGACGTGATTGCATCGAAAAAATCAAAACAATGAAGAAAAATTCCGAAATCACTGAAGATGACCAGAAATACGGCGAAGAAAAGCTTCAGAAAATTACAGATGAATTCGTTAAGAAAATCGACGAAATCGCAGAAGCAAAAACTAAAGAAATAATGGAAATCTGATTATGTACGATAATATTCCTAAATTTGACGTTTTGCCACAGCATATCGGCTTTATTATGGACGGTAACGGCAGATGGGCAAAAATGAGAGGTCTTGAACGTAGTGCAGGTCACCGCGAGGGAGCAAAAACCTTTCGCAGAATCGGTGAATACTGTGCTGATGTTGGCATAAAATATATGACCTTTTATGCCTTTTCAACTGAAAACTGGAACAGGCCAAAATCCGAAGTTCTGGCTCTTATGAAGCTTTTCAAAGAGTATCTTAACGAGGGTGACGAGCGTATCGCCGAAAATGATATCCGCCAGATGCGACTAAAATTTATTGGTGAGCGTGAGGGTCTTCCTAAAGACCTTTTAAAGCTTATTGATAAAGCAGAGCGAGAATCGGCAAAATACGATAAGGTTACTGTTAATATAGCTCTCAATTACGGCGGCAGGGCAGAGATAACCCACGCCGTAAAGGAGATTGCCGCAAAGGTCAAGGCAGGGGAGATGTCTGTTGACGAGATTACGGAAGATGTTGTAAACAACAATATCTATACCGCAGGTCAACCCGACCCGGATATTATTGTAAGACCCAGCGGTGAGTACCGTCTTTCTAATTTTATGACCTGGCAATCAGCTTATTCTGAATTCTGGTATTCAGATATTCTTTGGCCCGATTTTACCGAGGAAGATGTTAATAAAATACTTTTTGATTATCAAAAACGCAACCGTCGTTTCGGCGGTGTATGATTTTCAGTGTTTGAGGAGAAAATTGTGAAACAGAGAGTAATAACCGGAGTTTTGTCCGGTATAATATTTATTGGTGCACTTTTTTTAATGAATACAATTGTGTTCCCGATTTTTTTAGCTTTGCTAAGCGGTATGGCAGTTTGGGAAATTGAAAAGGCAGTTGGACTTAAAAACAAAATGATAATGGTTTTCAGTCTTGTTCTGTCGGTAGCAATTCCCTTTATAGTTCATTTTGAACTTAAAATGCCTGTTGCGGCATTCGGCGGAGTTTATGTTGTTCTTATTTTCATTTTTATGCTTTTGAAATTTGAAACAACAAAATTTGAGCAAGCGGTTACTGCAATATTTTCTTCCGTTTGTGTTCCGTATTCGTTTTCTTTGATGCTTGTTTTCCGCGATATTCACAAGCATTTTGACGGTTATACAAAGATTGACGGTATTTATCTTCTTTTATTTGCTTTGTTCTCAAGCTGGATGACTGATATCTTTGCTTATTTTGTAGGAAGCAAGCTTGGTAAACATAAGCTTTGTCCCAAAATCAGTCCTAAAAAGTCTGTTGAGGGTGCAATAGGCGGTGTTGCAGGTGCGGTTATTCTCAACGTGCTTCTTCTTCTCGTATTCAAGAAATTTTTCTTTGAGGGCGAGTCAATTCTTTCCTACATAACTGTTGCAATTCTGAGCGTTGTGCTCTCTGTTGTAAGTATGTTCGGCGACCTTGCCGCATCCACAATTAAACGTAATTTCGGAATAAAAGATTTCGGTAAGCTCCTTCCCGGTCACGGCGGTATTATGGACCGCTTTGACAGTGCATTGTTCGTAATGCCCGTTCTTTATTCCGCAATATATTTTATTAATGCTTTTTAAACTATTATGAAGACGATAAATTTATTAGGTTCAACAGGTTCAATAGGTGTTCAAACATTAGATGTAGCAAGGGCCCACGGTTATAAAATCGAGGCTCTTGCCGCATTTTCCGACGTAAAAGGTATTGAAGCGCAAATCCGCGAGTTTAAGCCTAAATATGCCGCGCTTGTAAATGAAGATGCGGCTAAAGACCTTAAAACAAGAGTCAGAGATTTGGATGTTACTGTTTTAAGCGGTATGGATGGCGTTTGCTTCTGCGGTGCAGAGGCAAAGGGTGAAATTACTCTTAACTCCGTTGTGGGTATGGCAGGTCTAAAACCCACTCTCGATGCAGTTAATGCAGGTAAAACAATCGCCCTTGCCAATAAAGAAACTCTTGTTGCAGGTGGTCATCTTGTAACGGAAGCTGCTAAAAAGAATAAGGTTTCGATTTTGCCTGTTGACAGCGAGCATTCCGCAATTTTTCAATGTCTTTTAGGTGCGCCATCAAATAAAGCACTCAAAAGAATTATTCTCACCGCTTCGGGCGGTCCTTTCTTCGGCAAAACCAAGGAAGAGTTACAGAACGTTACATTAGCTGATGCTTTGAAGCATCCGAGCTGGAGTATGGGTCAAAAAATTACCATTGACAGCGCCACTATGTTCAACAAAGGACTTGAGCTTATTGAGGCTGTTTGGTTGTTTGATGTGAGCCCGGATATGATTGATATTGTTGTTCACAGAGAAAGCATTGTTCATTCTCTTGTCGAATACACAGATAATTCCGTCATTGCTCAATTAGGTCATCCTGATATGAGATTACCCATTCAGTTTGCAATAACTTATCCTGAGCGTTTCGAGTCACCCGAAAAGCAACTTGATTTGTGGGAAGTGGGCAACTTAACGTTCTATAAACCCGACTACGAAAATTTCCCCTGTATGAATATTTGCCGTGATGCTATCACCAAAGGTGGTCTTTACCCCGCCGCAGTTAACTGTGCAAACGAAGAAGCTAACCTTCTTTTCAGACAGGGTAAAATATCATTTAACGCTATTCCCGAGCTTATTTCTCTTGCATCGGAGCTTACTGCTAAAAAGCAGGACTTTACTTTGCAGGATGTTCTTGATACAGATGCTTTAATGCGCGAAAAAGTTCGTGAGTTAGCAAAAGTCTAATTAATTCTTTAAATAATCAAAGAGGTGTTAACCATAGAAAATCTTGATATCGGCGCACTCTGGAGCAGTGTTTGGCCCTTTTTACTTGCAATTTTTCTTTTCGGTATAATTATTGCCATACACGAATTCGGTCACTTTTCATTTGCTAAGCTTTTTGACGTTAAAGTAAATGAATTTTCACTAGGTATGGGACCGAAACTTTTAAAGAAGCAAAAAGGTGAAACAACTTATGCTTTGCGCCTTTTCCCCGTTGGTGGCTTTGTAAGCATGGAGGGTGAGGATGAGGATAGCGATAATCCTCGCGCTTTTAATAACAAACCTGCTTGGCAGAGATTTATAATTGTTGCCGCAGGTGCGATACTCAACCTTATTTTAGGTGTTGTGGTTGTTGGTATTTGTCTTTCTTGCGGTGACCTTGTAGGCTCTCGCCAGATTCACAGCTTTATGGAAGAATCCGTAAGTGACAAAAGCGGCCTTAAAGCAGGGGACGAGATTATAAAAATCAATAATACTCACGTTTATTCCTCACAGGGCGTTGCTTTTAATATGGTGCGCGATACGGATAACAAGCTTGATATCACTGTTATTCGTGACGGCGAAAAGGTTGTTTTAGAGGGTGTTGAATTCAAACAGTTTGAATTTGAGGGCAGACTCTATGTTCAGCAGGACTTCTATATTGTTGGTGAAGAGCCCGGAGTTCTTAATGTTCTGAAAAATGCCGTGCTTGATTCTGCATCAATAGTACAAATGGTAAGGCTTAGCCTTGTTGATATGGTTACGGGTAAATACGGTATGAAGGATGTTTCAGGTCCTATCGGTACAATTTCAGCTATCGCTGAATCTACTTCCGAGCCCGAGGAGCTTTCCGATAAGCTTCTTACCGCTCTTAATTTCTTATCAATGATTACAATTAACGTTGGTATGTTCAATCTTCTTCCCGTTCCTGCTCTTGATGGTGGCAGATTGTTCTTTATTCTTTTAGAGATGATAAGAAGAAAACCCATACCAGCTAAAAAAGAGGGGATAGTTCACACAGTAGGTCTTGTACTGTTACTGTTATTAATGGTCGTAATTTCAATAAATGACGTGATTAAGCAATTTTAGGTGAATTAAAATGATTAGAAGAGTTTCAAGACAAGTTAAAGTGGGAAATGTAAAAATAGGCGGAGATGCACCTATTGCAATTCAGTCTATGCTCAACGCTCTTGCAAGTGACTTCGAGGGCAATTTTAAGCAACTCAAAGCTCTTGAAGAAGCAGGTTGCGAGATTGTCCGTATGGCTGTGCCCGATATGGAGGCAGTTAAAGTTCTCGGCAAGCTTAAAGAGCACAGTAATATTCCTCTTGTTGCAGATATTCACTTTGACTATAAGCTTGCTCTTGAAAGCCTTGAAGCAGGGGTTGATAAAATTCGAATTAACCCCGGTAATATCGGCTCTGCAGAGCGCGTTGCCGCTGTTGCAGATGCTTGTCAGCTTAAAAATGTACCTATAAGAATTGGTGTAAATTCAGGTTCTGTTGAAAAGGATTTGTTAGAGAAATTCGGCGGTGCAACTCCCGAAGCTATGGTTGAGAGTGCCTTCCGTCACGTTAAGCTTCTTGAGGATTGCGGATTTTATGATACCGTTATTTCAATCAAATCTTCCGATGTTGGCAATATGGTTGAGGCTTATTCCCTTGTTGCACAAAAGTGCGATTACCCCTTGCATTTAGGTGTAACCGAGGCAGGAACGGAAAGAAGCTCTCTTATTAAATCATCAATCGGTATAGGCTCACTTCTTCTTAGGGGCATCGGCGATACTGTAAGAGTATCTATTACAGATGACCCGGTAAAAGAAATTTATGCCGCAAAAGATATTCTTAAAGCGGTTAATGTAAGGGTTGAAACACCTCAAATAGTTTCCTGTCCCACTTGCGGACGAACAAAAATTGATCTTGTTTCTCTTGCAAATCAAGTTGAAAACGCGGTCAGAGATATTAAAAAGCCTATTAAAATTGCCGTTATGGGTTGCGTTGTTAACGGACCCGGTGAGGCAAAAGAAGCCGATATCGGCATAGCAGGGGGCGACGGTTGCGCCGTTCTCTTCAAAAAAGGCGAAATTTTACGAAAGGTTTCAGAAGAAAATGTCCTCAAAGAGCTTCTTGAGGAAATTGATAAAATATGATGTATAATTTTTTAGATATTTTCGGTGAATATATCGCAACCCAAAAGTATCGAGATATGCTTAAAAACACAAGCTTCACCGATTTAGAGATAAATAAAGAAGCAATGACAATGAGTGCGCTTTTGCACGTTGATGCTTTCGGAAATATAATGTGCCTTAAGGCAGTTGCAAATGAAATAAAAACTGCACTTAAATTCAAATCAGTTGAGTTTGAATATATTTTACCCCCGGAAGCTTTAACCGAAAACTGTTTTCCTATGCTTTTAAAGGTGGTAAAAGTTAATGTACCCCAAACTAACGGATTCCTTGACGAAATTGAAACATCTTTTACGGAAAACGTCTTTACTGTTAATTTCCTTAGAAGCGGTAGAGATATTTGTATAAATGCAGGTGCAGATAAGTATTTAGAAGAGTACATAAAAGCTCACTTTAACAGAAATATTACTGTTGAGTTTATCGGAAAAGACTGTAATGAGGAAGATTTTTTAAGAAAACAACAAGAAATAGACTCTTCAAATAAAACATTGCGCCCACAGGCTCAATATGAAAATTTTCCTGATGTTCCTCTTGATTTCAATACTGTTAAGACTATCATCGGTAATTTTAAATATCAGAAGCCAAAGGCTATGGAAGAGGTTACCTACGAAGACGGACAAGTTTTCGTTTGGGGCGATGTTTTTAAATATGAAAAACGCGAAACAAAAGACGGGAAGCGTTATATTATTGAGTTTAATATTACCGATAACACAGGCTCGTTCGGTTGTAAATTCTTTGATACAAAGGAACAGCTCGAATACCTTGATTCAAAAATTAAAGACGGTGTAACCGTTCTTGTTCGCGGTGTTCTCGGTTATGATGATTATAAAAAGGATTTTGTAATCCGTCCCAACTGCGTTGCAACTATCGAAAAACTCGATTTTGTTGACGAGGCTGAAGAAAAGCGCGTTGAACTCCATCTTCATACCAATATGTCTGCAATGGATGCTATGAGTAGCGCAAAGTCTATTGTAAAGCGCGCTATGAAATGGGGACATAAAGCCGTTGCCATTACCGACCACGGTTGTGTTCAGGCATTCCCTGAAGCTTGTAACACTGCAAGAGGAAGCGATTTTAAAATTATTTATGGTTGCGAATGCTACCTTGTTAACGACTATAACTCTGATGGCTCAAAGAAAACTGACGAGGAAATCAAAGCAGATAAGAGCTACCACTGTATTCTTCTTGTTAAAAACAAGGTTGGTCTTAAAAATCTGTACAAGCTTATATCTGATTCAAACATTAAATATTTCCACAAGAGACCGAGAATGCCCAAAAGTCTTATTGAAGAAAGACGAGAGGGTCTTATTATCGGTAGCGCTTGTGAGGCAGGTGAGCTTTACCGCGCGGTTTTAGCAGGGGAAAGCAAAGAAAAGTTACTTGAAATTGCTTCATTCTACGATTATCTTGAAATTCAACCTACGGGTAACAACGAATTTATGATAATGAAAAATGACGCAGATTATGATAAAATTAATTCTTACGCCGATATTGAAAACATCAACCGAATGATAATAAATTTGGGCGATGAATTAGGGAAAAAGACTGTTGCTACAGGTGACGTTCATTTCCTTGATAAGAATGATGCTAAGTACAGAGCAATTCTTCAGGCAGGGCAGGGCTTCACTGATGCAGATAATCAGGCACCTTTGTATTTTAAAACCACAACTGAAATGCTTGAAGATTTTGCATACCTCGGTGAAGAAACCGCTAAAGAAGTTGTTGTTACCAACACAAACTATATTGCAGATATGATTGAGCCGGGAATTTTACCCATTCCCGACGGTACATTTAACCCTGTTATTCCCGGTGCGGAAGAGGATTTAACAAAGCATTGCTGGGACAGAGCAAAGGAATGGTACGGCGACCCTGTTCCCAAGGTTGTTGCAGACAGACTTGAAAAAGAGCTTAAATCCATTATCGAAAACGGCTTTGCAGGTCTTTATATGATTGCCCGTCTTCTTGTTAAGCATTCGGAAGAATGCGGTTATTATGTAGGTTCGAGAGGTTCTGTTGGTTCTTCCTTTGTTGCCATAATGGCTGGTATTTCCGAGGTTAACCCGTTGCAGCCTCACTACCGTTGCACTAATTGTAAATATTCTGAATTCTTCTTACACAATGAGGTAGGTTCAGGCTTTGACTTGCCTGAAAAGAACTGCCCTGAATGTGGAACACCTTTATTCCGTGACGGTCACGAAATTCCATTCGAAACATTCCTCGGGTTCTTTGGCGATAAATCTCCAGATATTGACCTTAACTTCGCAGGTGAGTATCAGAGCCAATCCCACAGATACACAGAAGAGCTTTTCGGTAAAGCATACGTTTTCAAAGCAGGTACAATTTCAGGTGTTGCTGAAAAAACTGCTTATGGCTTTGTTAAAAAATATGTTGAAGAACGCGGTCTTAATATAACAAAAGCTGAAATCGACCGCCTTACATTAGGTTGCACCGGTGTTAAGAGAACAACAGGTCAGCATCCGGGTGGTATGGTTGTTGTTCCAAATACCTATGAGGTAGAGGATTTCACTCCCGTACAAAGACCTGCCGACGATGCAACAAAAGATATTATTACAACTCACTTTGACTTTAACTCAATGCACGATACATTGTTAAAGCTTGATGAGCTGGGTCATGATGTTCCCACAATTTATAAGCATTTAACAGACTTAACCGGCATTGATGTTCTGGATATTGATATAAGTGACAGAAAGCTTTATGAGCTTTGTACTTCTCCCGAACCTCTTGGTGTTACTGCAGAGGAGTTAGGTTGGCCCACAGGTACTCTTTCTATTCCCGAAATGGGAACAGATTTCACAAAGGGAATGCTTCTTGAAGCTAAACCCCAGACCTTTGCCGACCTTATTCAGATTGCTGGTCTTTCCCACGGTACTGCCGTGTGGCTCGGTAATGCGCAGGATTTAATCCGTGACGGAATATGCACCATTTCCGAGGTTATCGGTACTCGTGACAGTATTATGGTTTATCTTCTCCATAAAGGTCTTGAGCCCAAACAAGCTTTCGATATTATGGAAGATGTCCGTAAGAAAAATAAACAGCTTAAGCCCGAGCAGGAGCAGATGATGAGAGACCACGATGTTCCCGAGTGGTATATTGATTCTTGTAAAAAAATTCAGTATATGTTCCCGAAGGCTCACGCGGCGGCATATATTATCGCCTCTCTTCGTCTTGCTTGGTTCAAGGTTTATAAGCCTCTTGAATATTATTGTGCATACCTTACCGTTCGTGGCGGTGATGTTGATGCAGAATCAATGTCAAAGGGCAAAGAAGCGGTAAAAACCTTGCTTCAAATGATTAGAAATAAAGGTAAGGAAGCCTCCAACGCGGAAAAAGACAAAGAAACAATTATGATGATTGTCTACGAAGCAATGGTTCGCGGAATAGAATTCTTACCTATTGATATTTATAAATCAACTGCTCATTCCTACGAGCCCGAAGACGGCAAAATAAGAATGCCATTCTCTGCTCTTGCAGGTGTTGGTGATGCTGCGGCAGAGCAGTTGGCAAAAGCTAAAAACGATGGCGGTGCGGCATTTTCTTCGGTTGAAGATTTTGAAGTCCGTTCAGGTGCAGGTAAATCAACTGTTGCGGTTTTAAAAGCCTGCGGTGCTTTCGGCGATTTGCCCGACAGCGACCAGATATCATTATTTGAGTTTTAGGAGATAATGTTATGAAAAAATCAAAAATCATTAAAACAGGTTTAGGTGTTGCTGCTTTGGCAGGCGTTGGCGTTAGTATGGTTCGCGCTGCAACAACCTATAAAGCAAAGCCCATTGAAAATGCAAATATAGGTGAGGAAGAAAAGGTGGACGTCGATAGATTTATAAAAAATCTTTCCGATGCAATCAAAATTCCCACTATTGCTAATAGAGATGAAAGCCTCGTGGATTGGACACCCTTTGATGAGTTCCACGCTCTTCTTGAAAAAGCATATCCTCTTATGCACGAAAAACTCGAAAAGCAGATAATTTCAACTCGTAGCCTTTTATATCATTGGAAGAGTGAGCATCCTGAAAAAGAGCCTATTGCTCTTCTTTCTCATCAGGATGTTGTGCCTATTACTCCCGGTACAGAAGATGATTGGAAGTATCCCGCTTTCAGCGGTGAGGTTGCAGAAGGCTTCCTTTGGGGCAGAGGCGCAATTGATATGAAAAATCACCTTATTGCCGTTTGCGAAGCAGTTGAAACTCTTTTAGAGGAAGACTATGTTCCCGAAAGAGATGTTTATCTTTGCTTTGGTCATAATGAAGAGGTTATGGCAGAGGGTGAAATCTGCGGTGCAGACTGTATGATGCGTTGGTTCAAGGAAAGGGGAATCCGACTTGACAGCGTTCTTGATGAAGGCGGCGCAATCCTTGAAGCAAAGGTTGATAAGGTTATAGACGGTCACCTTGCAGGTGTTGGTATTGCAGAAAAAGGTCACGTTGATTTTGAAATTTCCGTTAATGCAAAGGGCGGTCATTCTTCTCAACCTCCCAAGCACAGCGCTTTAGGTGAGCTTTCAAGAATTGTTTGTAAGCTGGAAAACAATCAGTTTAAAGCAGAGCTTACACCTCAGCTTTATTCACTTTTCAATGAAATCGGTAAAAATACAACTTACCCCATAAGATGTGTTATGTCAAATCTCCCTGTTCTTAAACCTCTTGTAACAAAGATTTGCTCTGAAATACCTCCCGTTGCTTCTATGATGAGAACAACAACTGCGGTTACAATGGCAAGCGGTAGTCCTGCACCCAATGTGCTTCCACAAAAGGCAACTGTTAATGTCAATTTCCGTATTATGCCCGGTCAGACTATTGATGATGTTGAAAACCATATCAGAAAATACGCAGGTCCTAAAGCGGAGATTAAGCTTATCAGTGGTAAAAATCCTTCAAAAATTTCTCCAATAGATTCAAGAGCTTTCAATGTTATAAGAGAAATCTGTAAAGAAATGGACCCCAAAGCTATTGTTGCGCCTTATCTCGTTATGGGCGGAACAGATGCCCGTCAGTATGAAGACGTTTGCGATAACATTTACCGTTATTCACCATTCCTTATGGATACAGCACTTCTTCTTACAACTCACGGTACAAACGAAAGAATCCCTGTTTCTTCACTTGAAGACGGCGTTGTATTCTTTAAGAAATATATAAGAGCGCTTACCAAGGACTAATTTCTTAAATATTGGTAAAATTATAAATATGTTTAAAAGGAGATTCGTATGGATATTTTAAAGCTCCTAAAATTAATAAAGAAGAATATCTCTAAGTTTAAAAGAATGTTTTTCACAAAAGCGCCTAAACGTAAGTTCTTCTATGCATATTTTTATAAATTCTTTAAGGTTAAACCAAATACTATATTAGTTGAGTCTTTCCACGGTTCAAATATTTCCGACTCCAGTCTTGCTCTTGTTAGGGAAATACTAAAATCCTATCCGAATAAATATAAAATATACTACGGAACAATCGATAAGAAAAAACATCAAGAGTTTATTGAAAGTATAGGTTTAGACGTTGAACTTATTGATGTAAACACGTTCCGTTACACTAAAATTCTTGCAACAAGTGAATATCTTATAAACAACAGTTCTTTCCCTGTTTATTTTGTAAAAAGAGATGAACAGAAATATATTCAGACCTGGCACGGTACACCTTTAAAAACCTTAGGTAAAGATATGCGCCTGGGGATTGAATCAATGTATAATGTTCAACACAACTTTTTACAAGCGGATTATATTACTTTCCCTAATGAGTTTACAAGAGAAGTTATGATGGAATGTTATAACCTTAATCCCTTGTATACAGGTAGGGTTGTAATGGCGGGATATCCGAGAAATGAAATTTTTTTTGACAGCGAAAGTGGTAAAAATTTAAAGAAAAAACTCGGTCTTGAAAATAAGACAGTTTACGGCTATATGCCTACCTGGAGAGGTACAAGTAATCATAGCATCAGTACAGATGTCTATGAAAAGACTGTTGCAGAAATTTTCAAAAAACTTGACAAGAAGTTAAAAGACGACCAGGTTTTCTTTGTTAATTTCCATCCGATTTTAAAAGATGCAATTTCTTTGGACAACTACAAACACATTAAACCCTTTCCTCAAGGTGTTGATAACTACTCTTTCCTCAACTGCTGTGATGCGCTAGTTACAGACTATTCTTCTGTTTTCTTTGATTTTTCACTTACAAAGAAACCAATCGTTCTGTTTATGTATGATTACGAAGAATATATGCATGATCGCGGTATGTATATGGATGTTGCTTCATTACCGTTTAAGAAAATTTACGATACAGATGAATTTGCAGATGTTCTTTCTTCAGAGAATTTTATGGCGGATTCCTACGAAGACACAGAGTATTTTAAAACATTTTTCAAATACGATTCACCTGATATCAGCAAAAAGCTTCTCGAGCTTCTGTTCACTGGTAATCACGGCGATTTAGAGATTACCGATTTTTCTTACAATAAAGAACAAAGACTCAAAATTCTTTATCCTGAAAAAGTTGCAAATTTTGCAGACCTTAACACGATTTCAAAAGTCGCAGATGAAAATACAGTCGTTTGCCTTGAGAAGCGTTGGTTTAAAAAAGCCGTAGGTCCAACCTTACACGATAATTTTAATAACGATTTTAAGTATGTTGTTATAACTCGCACAACACCGCGAACATATTTAGAGGAAGTTCTTTGTAAATTAGGTGTAAAAAGTGCTTTAAATGCTGTTCATTTGCGTGAAATAAAAAGAACATTTCCGAATTTGAACATTGACCCTGAATTTATAACAGAATACTCTGCTTATGAAAAAGACTGTAATGTTGCTATCAATAATTTTAAATTTGTTGATGTCAAAGCTGTTGAAAAATACGGTAAAGATTTAAAAGTTTCGTTCAATAATTCTGATTTTGAGCTTTTAAATCTAGCTTTAATTAATAAGCAAACCATTACTAATATAGCTGATATTCCCGAAGAAAACAAAAATTCCGATTTTGTTATTGTACCTTTACAAGAACTTATTGAAAAGTACGAGGTGTATTATAAAGAAAAACGAAAAATCGGAATTGTTGCACTTTGTAAGTCAACAGGGGAAAAATGCGTTATTTTACTTTCCAAACAAATGAAAAGTAAGGATGTTGCAGAAAAATATGAAACTCCTGTTCTTGAGGAATATAAGCTTGTTGCTGATTATTATAAGGAAAATTTCAAGAAGCTTTTCAGTGCGGACACACAAAGAGCAAAAGAAGTTTCAGAGTTATATGATTTAACTTTGACAGATGTTAAGGTTGCGGTTTTGCCGTATTATTTTGAAGATGCTCTCACTCTTTGCTTTTCTTCGGAAGCAGATTATCTGGAGTTTGCTTATGAAAGCGGAGTTGTTAAGTCTGTAAAAACACATGGTAATAAATGCAAGGTGATTGCAACATTCCCGATAGACTCATCAGCAAAAATTTCAGGTGTTATTTTAAAATATCGCTCAAAGGTTGAAGATGTTACAATTCCTGTGAATTTTACAACCAAAGTCAAGAAAAACAAAGTGGTTTTAGAAGCAGATATTAATTTTAATGCTGATATGCCTTTAAAGCCAATTTATTGGGATCTTAGAGTTGTTATTGAAAAATACGGTACCAAGCAGCTTATAAGGCTTGATTACAACGATAAGATGCTTCTTAAATTAAAGTTCCTTATATTGAACTGTATTTGTAAGATTAACAATGATAACATTATTTTCCCATATATCAGTAAAACCGGAGTTTTGTGCTTCTGTTACAAGGAAAACAGCGGATACGATACTGCTTTGGTAAAACTTAAAGAAGTTCTTGTTTATACCGTTTATTATTTCTTCGGCTCTATCTGGAGAAGAAAAAATATTTGGCTGGTATACGAGAAATTTTCTAATTATGCTCAGGATAACGGGTATTTCTTCTTTAAATACTGTATGGAGAACCTTACAGAAGAACAAAAGAAAAATATTTTTTATGTTATAGACAAGCGTTCACCTGATTATAAAAATGTGAAAAAATACGGTAAACACGTAATCCAGTTTATGAGTATGAAGCATATGATGTATTGCCTTGCAATGAAAATTTGTATTGCTTCCGATTCTAAACCACATCTTTATAAATGGCGTTCAACCCCAAGCTTTATTGTTAACGGTTTGAACCGAAAAAGAGAGCTTTTTTTACAGCACGGTGTTACTGCTTTGAAAAAAGTTCATACGCTTTTCGGTAAAAAAGGTTCTTCGCCCATGACCTATTTCGTAACAACAGGTAAGGTTGAGCAGGAAATTGCCGTTAATGAGCTTTTGTATACTGAAGAAACCGCGCCAATAACAGGCTTTGCCCGTTGGGACGCGTTGGTTAATAAAGAGGACAAGAACGACAGGTTTATTCTTGTTATGCCAACGTGGCGTTCGTGGCTTGAAGATGTTTCGGACGAGGAGTTTATGCAGAGCGACTATTATAACCGCTATACATCTCTTCTTAAAAGTCCGAAACTTGCTGAAATTCTTAAAAAGGGAAATACGAGAGTCGTTTTCTATATTCACCCTAAGTTCGCAGGTTATATTGATAATTTCAAGGATTTGGTAAGCGAGAATATTACCTATATTCCTTTCGGTCAGGAACCGCTTAACGAGCTTATGATGAAATGCTCAATGCTGATAACTGACTATTCAAGCGTTTGCTGGGATGTTTATTATCTGGACAAGCCTGTTCTTTTCTATCAGTTTGACTACGATAAATATTCCGTTGCACACGGCTCATATATTAATATGGAAACCAGCCTTTTTGGAAACCGTTCAGTAGAAGAGGCGGATCTTATAAAAGATATAGAGCATTTTGTTAACAACGGATTTGTTGAGAACGAAAAGGACAGAATTGATGCTGCAAAGTATTTCGAATACCGTGATAATAATAACAGTAAGCGAATATACGAATTCCTGAAAAAGAATAATTATTAAAATCATATCCCCACGGAAAATTTTTGAGTTTTTTCCGTGGGGATTACTTGTTAGAACGATTTTATGTTTTTTTCGTATTCCGTAAAGAATTTTTCAAGAATTTCTCTGTCATTTTCGTTTCCTCGTAAACAGATTGAAACGCTTAAATCTCCGTTTATGCTTAAAGCAGTCATAACCGCGCAGGGTTTGTTTTTTGCCGCTCCTGCAACGAACGCAGAGAAGGGTTTATTATTTGCAAGAGAGAAAGCAAGTGTATCAATTTTACCAACATTACTTACAGATAAAGTTGGGTTGCGGTAAAAAAGGTTAACTATCGGCTCTGCTTGTAAATAAATCATTGATTTATAAGCAAAATTAAGAAGCGGAATACCGTGAAGACCCATAAACTCGTCGGTTTTGAGTTCTTTTGTTTTTTTGCTTACAAGTGTAAGGGTTTCTTTTAAATTATTACCCATTTTCTCGATAGCGCAATGACTGAAGGAAACGTGGTTTGTGTAGCCGATTGTTGATGTGTCTTTAATATGCCGTCTCAAATCTGTTGCACAAGAAACGCTTATGCTTTCTTCACTATTAAAGCCTGCAACCTTTTTGAGTGCATCAATGTATGAAGCAACAAGCAAATCGTTAACTGTACCGCCTTGAGCTTTCGTAAAAGCTGCTGCTCTGTCAAAATATTCTTTTTCGATTTTTCTTGAAACGATTACAACATCTTTTTCCTTATTGTCATTTTCAAAGGGGAAGCGGTGCTTGTCTCGAGAGGAAATATTGGCAATTTGCTTCTTTGCTTTCTTTCTGAAAGCGGGGTCCATATCTTTATAAACTTCTGTGTGTTTTCTTGAGCCAACAGAGAAGCAAAGAGGGGAGTTACCGTTTAAAGTGTAATCGGAATAGGCTTTGCAAAAGTCGCTCCAGAACGCCTTAAAACCGCCGCCATCCATACACATATGATTCCAAATGAAGCAGATGTATGTTTTCCCTGAATTGTAGAATAAACCGATGTTCATTTGAATGTTACTTGAAAGTGGGATTTCCCGGGAAAAGAATTCCTTTTTAGCTTTTTCTAAATTCTCAACCTCTTTAGCAAAGACAAATTCATTAACGTTATAATCCACAACTTTCCAATAAGGTGTTATGGGATTTTTAATAACTTGTGAATGTAAACAAGGTGCACTTTCCAGAGCGCAGACAGCAACATTTTTTAAAGCCTCTTCGTCAACTAAAAAGTCATAGTCGACCTCAAAACGTGCCATTCTATCCATATACTTTCGGCACATAAGATTAATCTTATCATACATTTCACAGGGTAAAGTCTTATTTAATAAATGGGGATTCTGCTCCTTGAAAGCGATTAAATCCCTGATAACCTTTTCGTCAGTTAGCCCTTTTCTTTTAAGAGAAAGGGCTTCTGCGTTATAGTCTAATTTCATATTTATTCCTCAATATGAGCGAAGAAGAAATCTCTCTTCTCATCAGTATCAATAACTTTAATGGGTTTCACCTGATTAAGATTTGCACCGCGTTTTCTTAATACCTCGCGGTAGTCATCATAAGTACCTTTTTTAAGGAAAAGAACTTCGGGGTGACCTAAAGCACCGCTTTTGATAAGAGGCTCAACAGAAACATTACCCTTGCAAAGTTTTTCTTCAAAAAGAGCATTATATGTTGCTTTCTTTTCATCGCTGATATCTTCAGCAAGCTCAATGAAAAGCTTGTAGTGACCGGGGGATGTGCTTCTATCGGCATAAATGCTGTAACCGATGTATAAGTCACCTGATTCTTCGGACATATTTGCAACAATTTCGTCAAATGCCATTGAGCTTACTTTTTCACCGCTGATATTAGCTATCTGGTTAAGGCGATAGCAGAAGGTGATTTTAGGAGACTGGTTATAATAACCTGTAACCTTAACGACATCTTCAATTCTGTAACGGTAAAAACCGCTCATATTAGTTAGAATAATCTCATATTCCTTGCCAACCTCAAGGTCTTTTATTGTAAGAAGGTTGTCGTAGCCCTCCTGGTCGATGGGGCGGAATTCATAAAAACCGTTTTGAGGAAGAATAACATATTCATAGGAATTGAATTCAAGAGGAACTGCCATAAATGCTTCTGTTGCGGTGTAACCAAGATAGTGCATGGGAATATCTTCACCAAGATATCTTCTCAGTTTCTTTTGATAAAAGCTCAATGAACCTGTTCCCATACCGTACATCCAGCCAACATTGGGCCATATACGAGGAATAATTGGGGATTCATCAAAGCCTTTTCTGAATTCTCTTCTTAATTCTTCTGCTCTCTTGGGATTGGGTTTGAGTTTTTTATTGTATTTTTCTCTTATGTGGTCGGGAACATTAACTTTATCGTTAATAATACCTTTTTCAATATCATCACAGAGCATTTCCCAGTTTTCTTCCATATAGAAGAACATTGATTCAAGAGTTGTGATGAAAATTGTACCTAAGTAGCTTACTTTTTTACTGGGAAGAGAGAAACGCAGCTTCATATAGTGCATGTCCATATCAACACCGGGTTCAGGGAAAAGAACTTCTCTGGGTGATGTTGTAAAGGCTTCAACAATAGGACTAACATTAAGAAGCGGGATTGATGAAAGACAGCTTATTGTGCCGCCTTTAACCTTTCTGCAACCGATTTCAGCAGTTAAAAGTCCTTTCTGAGCGGGTAAAGTTTTACCATGCTTTGCAAACCATTTAACTGCACAACCAACGGGCGCACTGAAGCTGAAGCATTGGCAAACCCATTCTGCCCAGTATGAAAGGGGAACAAGCTTCTGTTTACCGGTGCTGCCGGAGCTTTCTGTGAAACGGCGAACATACATATTTGTAATAAGACCTTTTTCGCCGTTCGCCATTCTCCATACATAATCGTCATAATCTGCATATACGGAAAGGGGAACAATTTTCTGATAATCTTCAATGGATTTAACATCCTTAAAATTATGAAGCTTACCATACTCCGTTGTTTTATTTTTTCTCATAAGCCTTTTAACGCAGGTTTCCTGCATTTTATTAGCTCTTTTTGAATATATGTAAATCTTAATATGTTCACATATACCAACGAAACCGCCCCAGCCGGAAAGGAATTTATCTAACATAAAAACACCTCAATGGCGAAGTGTTCATAAGAACACTCCGCAGTTTTATTCGCCTTTCGGCGAGTTGTATTGCTTCGCAGTGATATTATGCTTTGCATAGTGTTATTTGCTTCGCAAGTTTATTGGCGAATAAAATAACACTGAAACTAAAAGTTTCAATAACACTATTGCCAAAGGTAATAATATCACTCTGCCTTTAGGCAGAATATCACTTGAATTTACAGAGTTTAAATTTATCTCATATATAAATGAGCAAGGAAATTAAACACTTTATTGTTATGGGGATTGTATCTAACGGGGAAATCGAACCAGGTAACTTTTTTGTGAATGCTCTTTTCGTGAGAAAAGGCATTGAAACCTGCTTGTCCGTGGTAAGAACCCATACCGCTTTCGCCAACTCCACCAAATCCGAAGCTGTTAATGGCAATCTGCATAATAGTATCATTAATGCAACCGCCACCAAAGGAGCATTTTTCAAGTGTTCTGTCAATGCTCTTTTTATCTTCGGAGAAGATGTATAAAGCAAGTGGTTTTGGCTTATTAGAGAATAAAGTGTAAAGTTCTTCGTATGTGTCAAATGTAAGTATTGGGAGAACAGGTCCGAAAATTTCTTTCTGCATAACTGCATCGTCCCAAGTTACATTGTCCATAACTGTTGGAGCAATTTTTAGCTTTTCCAAAGATTTTTCGCTACCGAAAACGACTTTGCTTTCATCAATCAAATCACAAATTCTGTTAAAATGTTTTTCATTGACTATTTTGCCGTATTCATCGTTTTCAAGAATGTTGTCACCATATTGCAATTTTATTTGTTTTCTGATTTCTTTAAGGAAAGCCTCTTTAACACTGCTGTGGCATATTACATAGTCGGGAGCAACGCAGGTTTGTCCGCAGTTAAGGAACTTGCCGAAAACAATTCTTTTTGCGGCTAATTTTATTTTTGCACTTGAGTCAACAATGCAAGGATTCTTACCACCAAGTTCAAGCACAACAGGAGTAAGATTATCTGCAGCTTTATGGAGAATTTCCTTACCCACAGCCTGACTGCCGGTGAAGAAAATCATATCGAATTTCTGATTTAAAAGCTCTTTGTTTTCTTCTCTGCCACCTGTTACAACGGCTATATATTCTTCCGGGAAGCATTCGGTTATAATCTTTTTAATAATCTCGCTTGTAGCAGGTGAATAAGCACTCGGCTTAACAATGATAGTGTTACCCGCTGCAATAGCATCTGAAATAGGCTCCATTGTTAATAGAAAAGGATAGTTCCAAGGGCTCATTATTAGCACATTTCCATAGGGTGAAGCCTTTTTATAGCCACTGCCGATACATTGACCAATAGGGGTATAAATACGATGCTTTTTAGCGTAAGAAAATGTGTGGCGAATCATATAGTTTAGCTCCATAAGAACAAGGCCTGTTTCGCACATAAATCCGTCAAACTCGCATTTCCCTAAATCTATTTTTAGGGCTTCATTGATTTCATTTTCATGTTTTTTTATGCATTTATAAAGCTTTAATAACATTTGAATACGGAATTTAACAGGCAGGGTAGCACCGCTCTGAAAATATTCCTTTTGCTTTTTTAACAATGCTTCAATATTCAAAACATCACGTCCAAAGTGGGATTAATTGGTATGGGAAATCATTGCTTATCCGATTTCTCACAATAACATAAATTATACTATAAAATTTCTTTACTTTCAAGTTAAAAGTTGATAGTTAAAAGTATTGACAAAAACGGAATTGACAAATTTGTTGAATACATTAAAAACTTATGATATAATTAAACCACAAAATATTAAGGAGTGAAGCTTTATGAAGAAAAATATAGTTCGTTTAATATCATTTTTACTTTTATCTTTAATATTTTTTCAATGTGCTTTTGCTTTAGATAAAGAAACAAAGAAAGATTATGCTGCCGAAACGATAGGCAGAGTTCCCAAACAGTTTCAAAGAATGGTAAACAGTAATTGGGCGATTGCCAGCGGAGAATTTTCAGAAGACGGCTATTATCATTTCAACGCCGAAGACGGCAAAGTTGAGATAGAAAAATATAATATTTATGGCAAAAAACAATATACAACAGAATATGATTACAAGTATGCAGGTAAAGATAGTTTTGGTTTTAATTATCGTTACAATTCTAATTTTTTAAGACATGTAAGTGATGATGGAGATTCTTATTTTTCTTCACATACATTGAGAAGTTTAATTTTATTAAATATAAATCTGTCAAGTAAAAGTGTATTAACAAAAGTCGATGCAGACGGCGAGATTTCGTGGCAATATAAATTAAAAAGAAAAGACGAAGATATGATTTCCACAGTTGCAGAAGCACCGGACGGAAATGTTATTGTTTCCAGTACTACTTTCAGAAAATTTTTTGGTGAACTTGATAGAAGTAGAAATACCTCATCATTAATTATGTTGGATTCTAATGGTGAAAAACTTTACAGTAAAAAATTTGAGGATGGGATTATGTGGTTTTCTGATATTGTATGTGTAGAAAACAAGGGCTTTTTTGCTGTCGGAAAAGATTTTGCTGAAAATTATGATGATGACAAAACATATTTATGTGCTTTTGATTATGATTTCAATATACTTTGGA
Organism: Acutalibacteraceae bacterium; assembly: GCA_045536495.1. Taxonomy (GTDB): domain Bacteria; phylum Bacillota; class Clostridia; order Oscillospirales; family Acutalibacteraceae; genus DTU089. The sequence continues at coordinate 2,309 of JAZSNR010000004.1, read as the reverse complement.
AATATGAAATTAACGGTAGTATCTATACTTGGGATGGCGGTGATGTTTTAGAAAACGGTTTTCCGTTCATAGAGAAAAAAAGCGAAGACACGCCATTGTATCAAACAAAAGAGAATACTGTTATACGCCTTGATTTTGATAAAAACATTTTGTCAAAAGGAACTTTTAAAACTAAAAATGAAAATGAGTATGTAGGAAATATTCAGTTTTTAGATAATGGTGAATATATTGTTGAATACGGATCCAGTAATCCCGATGTTTTATCAACGAACGAATCAAGATATGTTCGATATTCAAAAGGTTTCAGAAATCTTGGTGAACTTGAACTCCCTGGTTACGGAATACATAATATGATTGAAACAAAAAATGAAAGAATTTTCTGTTGCTGGAACGCTCTTACCTATAGTGAAACTGGAAGTGTTGATGACAGAGAATGTGTTTATACAGCTTTTGACAAAGATTGGAATTTACTCTGGCAAAAGGGAACAAAAGAAGAGTCGATGTTTTAATAAAAGGAAAAACCCTTGGTGCAGTAAATGCATCAAGGGTTTTGTTAATGTATCTTATTTCATAAGACCGTTAGCTACGCACCAATCGTGGAAGGATTTAATGGAGCGAAGTCTTGCGGGAGAGAGGTTATGTGAGCCTCTTGTGTACCAGTTGAAATTCTTGATACCCTGAAGTCTGATAAGCTCTTTTGCACTTGCGCAGAAGCCACTGTCAATAGCGTTGTCAAGGAGAATGATTTCATTGTAGCGTTGCTCAGCAAGAGCCATATCACCGCTTACGAATGCTTCGTGGAATCTCTGGAAGAATGCGCCACCGCAGGAAGTGGGGGTTGCCATAACGCCTCTTGCACCTGCAACATAGGAATCAAAAAGGTATGGCATATTTGCCTGAATGATTGTTGAATCATTCTTGTTTGCGATTTTGTCTTTGATTTTTTCAAGGGAGCAGGTTGTGTCCTTAATGCCCCAGATAAGACCGTCTTTTGTAAGCTCACCGTAAGCTTTACCGCTCATACGGTGGGGCTGGAAGCCGGGGAACTCGTAAAGGAAAACGGGGAGAGTTGTGCTTTGGGCAAGCTCTCTGATATATTCAACAAGCTTGTCATCGTCATCGCCAAGACCCTTTGTGGTGAGAACAAGTCCGTCAACACCTGTCTGTTCCATTTTCTTGATTTCTTCAAGATTTTCTTCCTTGGTAGGTTCAATATTTGCTGTTGCAACAACTGTTGTTTCGCCTTTGTGCTTAACTGTGAGAGTTGCAAGTTTAAGTCTTTCTTCGAGAGTGAGCTCTTTCATTTCGGAGCTACCGCAAACAGCGAAAAGATGGTCAACACCTTGTGAAACCTGCCAATCTGCATATTCTTCGTATGTATCATAGTCAATGCTTCTGTCCTCAAAAAAGGGAGTGAGCATAAGTGAATAAATACCGTCTTTATTATCTCTTGTAAGCTTTGCCATTTAAAACGACTTCTTTCTTTATAAGTATTTTTTACAAGTTGTATAAAGTTTTTAAGGGCTATGCCGTAGCATAACCCTTATAGTTTATTAGATTACTGAACGTTTTTCTTAAGAGTTGCAAGTTCTTCTGCAAGTACGGGAGGAATTTTATCGCCGAATTTAGCGTAGAATTCTTCAATACCCTTTGCATCTTCCTGCCAGAGCTCTTTTTCAACTTCAAGGATGCTTTCGAGAGATTCAAGAGAAACTTCACCCTCAAGACCTTCGATATTGATGTCTTTTGCGTAGGGGATGTAACCGATTTCTGTATCCTTAGCATCTACCTTGCCTTCGCAACGGTTAATAATCCATTCAAGTACACGAAGGTTATCACCGAAACCGGGCCACATGAAGTTGCCTTCATCATCCTTACGGAACCAGTTAACATTGAAGATTTTGGGAGCTTTTTCGGGGTCAAGACCTGCACCGATGTCAATCCAATGCTGCCAGTAATCTGCCATATTGTAGCCGCAGAAGGGAAGCATAGCCATGGGGTCACGGCGAACAACGCCAACTGCGCCTGCAGCTGCAGCAGTTGTTTCAGAAGCCATAATTGAACCAACAAATACACCGTGGTTCCAGTCACGTGACTGATAAACGAGGGGAGCGAGCTTTGCACGTCTGCCGCCGAATACGATTGCAGAAATCGGAACACCGTTGGGGTTCTCAAATTCGGGGCTGAGGCAAGGACAGTTAACAGCGGGAGCTGTGATACGGCTGTTGGGATGTGCACCTTTTTCTTCGCTTTCCTGACCGTTCCAGTGGTTGCCTTTCCACTCAACTGCATTTGCAGGAGGATTTTTG
>JAZSNR010000030.1:0-30563 GCA_045536495.1 Acutalibacteraceae bacterium | reverse complement strand
TTGCAACTCCTTGGCTCACAGAACGACATGGCTACGATCCGACTTGGTACTGCTGGTAGCGCAAACATCGGTAAACAGTATGCTATGTTTGAAGCTATTCACGGTTCTGCACCCCGTATGGTAAAAGAAGGCCGCGGTCAGTATGCTGATCCCTGCTCAATGCTTCGTGCATCTGTTCTTCTTCTTTCTCATATCGGTTACCAGGAAGAAGCAGACAAGCTTGAAAAAGCGCTTGATATTTGTATGATTACCGAAAAGAAAATGACTATTACAGGTCGTGACACAGGTTGCACTTGTGAAGAATTCGGTAACTATGTTATGGAAACATTAAAAACACTTTAATCTTAAAGGACGATTATTATGAAAGATAATAACCATCAAGTTTCAATTCCTGTCATAAAGCGTCTCCCCCGCTACCACAGATATCTTGAAGAGTTGAAAAATTTAGGTGTTGTAAGAATTTCTTCAAAAGAGCTTTCTGCGAGAATGGGTCTTACCGCTTCTCAAATCAGACAAGACCTGAATTGCTTCGGCGGTTTCGGTCAGCAGGGCTACGGTTACAATATCGAACAGCTCTATAACGAAATTGGTGCAATTTTGGGTTTAAACAACAAATCAAAGGCAATTATGATTGGTGCTGGTAATCTTGGACACGCTATTGCAACTCACATTCACTTTGAAAATCGCGGATTTGATTTAGTTGGAATTTTCGACAACAACCCTGCGGTTATCGGAACAAAGATTGGCGGAAAAGTCGTTATGAGTTCTGATGATTTAGAAGAGTTTTGCTTAAGTGAAAAACCTGTTGTTGCTATTCTTTGCATACCTGCCGAATATGCCGCAGAAAATGCAGACAAGCTTGTATCATTGGGAATTAAAGGTTTTTGGAATTTCACTCAATACGACCTTGTTCACAGATATGAAAATGTTGCAGTTGAAAATGTGCATTTAGGCGACTCTCTCATGACCTTGTGTTATCAGGTTCAAGAAATCAATAATTCTTGCGAGGATTGACCATGAAAAAGATAATGGACATTGATATTGCTGATATTGTCCCCTTTTCCAAGGGCATTATAGTAGCAAGAAAAGACACTTTAAAAAGCGGAAAAACCAAGATTTCATTTTTCACTTATGATGTTAAGCTTGAAAGACCTACCGCAAGTACCCGCGGAGCTTATCTCCTTAACAAATTCGGTGAAAAATACGAGGCTATTTCCGGTCAACTCAGCGATTTTATTTATTGCGATGCGGCGGTTTTACCCAACAAACACGTTGCAATAGCTTACACAAGCGGCGAAATCGGTCTTTTTAACGATAAAGGTGAGCTTTATTGGACGGGAGATTTGCAATATAAAGGTTGCCCCGTAAGCGGAGTTGTTCCAGAGGGAAAATACATCTGGTGTGTTGTTCCTGAAAATAACTGCATAATAAGATACTCCCCCACAACCGAAAAAATCGTTTTAAGAATCGGCGGTGATTCTTCTACTGCATTTTTAAATCCGGTTTCTTTAAGCGTTTATGAAAATAAATTATATATTTGCAACTATCAATCCTGCAAAATCAGAACCGTTAATTTAAAAGATTTTTCTGTTGCAGATTATAAAACATTCGATGAACCTGTTTACAGATATATAAAAACCAACGACAGAGAAATCGTTGAGTTAGAATCCGGTGTATATATGTTATAATACGTTATAATATGTTATAATTACCAAATTTTCTTTCGACATTTTTCACTTTTAACTACTTTACAAACGACCTTGATAGTATTAAAATTAACTTAAATAAACTTTTAAGTTGATCCGAGAGGTCTATAAGGTTTTTATGAAATCACAACGCCTTGTCGCACCTTGCGGCGAGGCGTTTTTTTGAGGTTGTTATGGAATTTAAAGCAGAGATAATGGATGAAGCCGCGATTAAGCGTTCTTTAATCCGCATTGCTCATGAAATTATAGAAAAAAACAAAGGTACAGATAACTTAGTTCTTGTGGGAATTAAGAGTCGTGGTGTCCCTTTGGCAAAAATGATTTCTGAGAACATTGAAAAAATAGAAAATAAAAGCATATTGGTTGGTGAGCTTGACATCAAGCATTACCGTGACGATTTAACGGAGGTGCAAGAGCTCCCTGAAGCATCACCGCTTAATATACCATTTAATGTTACAGGTAAAGATATTGTTCTTGTTGATGATGTTCTTTTTACGGGCAGAACTGTCAGAGCAGCTATTGAAGCAATTTTCAGTATTGGCAGACCGTCAAGCATTCAATTAGCTATACTTGTTGACAGAGGTCACCGCGAACTCCCGTTCAGAGCAGATTTTGTAGGCAAAAATGTGCCTACCTCTACCTCTGAATTAATTTCCGTTGAAGTACCGGAGTTTGATGGTTGCGCATGTGTTAAGCTTTATCAATTGTAATGGGTTATTAGCCAAAAGGCTGTAATAAAATTTATTAAAAGTGGGTGTGAATATGAAACTTATTTACAATGTACACGATAAACCGAAGTTCGGACAACTTTTAGTTTTTGCATTCCAGCAATTACTTGCAATTATGGCTGCAACAATTGCCGTTCCTGCTATTGTAGGAAACGGAATGACTGCCTCCGCAGCGCTTTTCGGTGCAGGTGCCGGTACAATTGTTTATCAGCTTTTTACAAAATTTAAAAGTCCGGCTTTCTTAGGCTCATCATTTGCTTTTATCGGATCAATGCTTGCAGCTTTTGCCGGTGCGGCAAGTGCGGCTTTAGGCTTTCTCGGAATTATTCTCGGCGCTATCTTCGCAGGTCTTGTTTATGTTCTTATTGCTATTGTAGTTAAGTTTGCCGGTGTTAATTGGATTAATAAATTAATGCCACCGGTTGTTATCGGACCTACCGTTGCAATTATAGGTCTTTCTCTTGCAGGTTCTGCTGTTAAGGATGTTTTTAGTTACGGAGCACAAGACAGTAACGGTTCGTTTATTATGACAACAAATGCCTGGGCTTCACTCGTTTGTGCTTTAGTTACATTGTTTGTTGTTATCATTTGCTCAACATACGGAAAGAAAATGGCTAAGCTCATTCCTTTCATTATCGGTATTCTGGCAGGATATTCGGTTGCAGGTATTTTCACCATAATTGGTGTTAAAACTGGCAATGATGCTCTAATTATACTTGACCTTGCACCCTTCCAGGCACTTATTGCAAATGGTGTGAATATCCGCACATTCTTACAAGTTCCTCAATTTACTTTCCTTAACGGTATTTCTGCTATTAAAGATCTGGACGCTTCTTATATCGCAACAGTTGCTGTAGCTTATGTTCCTGTTGCATTCGTTGTTTTTGCAGAACATATTGCAGACCACAAAAACCTTTCATCAATCATCGAAAAAGATCTGCTTGAAGAACCCGGTCTTTCCAGAACTCTTCTCGGTGACGGCGTTGGTTCAATGTTCGGTGCAATCTTCGGCGGCTGCCCCAATACAACATATGGTGAATCTGTTGGTTGCGTTGCTATTACAAGAAACGCTTCTGTTGCTACAATAACCTGCACAGCGATTATTGCGCTTCTTATATCTTTTATCTCTCCCTTTGTAGCTTTTCTTGATTCTATTCCCGGTTGTGTAATGGGCGGTGTTTGTATCACTCTTTACGGTTTTATTGCTGTCAGCGGTCTTAAAATGATTCAAAAAGTTAATCTTGAAGATAACACCAACCTCTTTACTGTATCAGTTATTCTTATTGCAGGTATCGGCGGTATGGCTCTTGCGATTGGTAAAGTTACCCTTACTTCAATTGCATGCGCACTTATTCTTGGTATTATTGTTAACATTGTTCTTTCAAAGAAAAAATCCGCGGATACTGCTGAATAAGATTGACAGTTAAACACACTTGTTATATAATTAAATAAACTAAAAAGGCATTACACTTTTACGTGTGATGCCTTTCTTATAAAGGATGATATTATGATTTATAAAGCAGAAAACAGTAACTTTACTTTGGCAGTTAAGGAAATGGGTGCTGAGCTCAATTCTCTTAAATCTAAAAAAACAGGAATTGAATATATATGGTGCGGTGATGATAATATTTGGTACGGACAATCCCCCATTCTTTTCCCCATAATCGGCAGATTGCTTGACGACAAATACACCTTGAATGGAAAAGAATATACAATGGCAAAGCACGGTATTGTAAGAAAGAAACCGTTCAAGCTCGTTGAAAGCACCGAGGATTCTTTAACATTTGTACAAACCGATGATGCTGAATCTATTGCTTCTTACCCATACCGATTTGAACTTAAAGTTACTTTCCTGTTAACCGAAAAAGGCTTAAAGGTTACACACAATGTAACTAACAACAGTAATGAAACAATGTATTATTCATTTGGCGCACATCCTGCTTTCAATTGCGAAATCGGAGATTATCTTGAATTTTCCGATGATAGCAGTCTTACAACAGAGAGAATTGACCACGAATCTATTTTGATTGATGAAAAATTCCCTGTTGAAATGAAAGATAATAAAATCGAACTCACCAAAACATTGTTTGATAACGATGCACTTATTTTAAGTAATTTTAAGTCAAAAAATGTTAAAATAAAAAGTAATAGCCATAACAGAGTTATCAGCTTTGATTTTGACTCACCCTTCTTGGGCATCTGGGCAAAACCGAATGCACCTTATGTTTGCATTGAACCTTGGTGGGGCGTTAATGACAACTACCATAAGAAGCCCGATTTCTCACAAAAGCGGGGAATTATGTCATTAACTCCGGCAGAGAACAAAGACTTCACTTGGGAAGTTTCAATATGTGAATAATTTACAGTTGACTTATATTGTAAATAATATTAAAATTAATATGTAATTTAAAAGGAACACGGTGATTATTATGACAGATAAATTTGAAGAAAACTTCGGTAACGATATCGTATCAGTAGTTGATGAAGAAGGCGTTGAACACACTTTTGAAGAGCTTGACAGAATAGAAACCGATGAAGGCAGATTTATTGCCCTTCTCCCCATTTACAATGAAGCAGAAGAAATTCTTGACGGTGACGGCGAATTAATTATTCTTTCTGTTATTGAGGATGAAGACGGCGAAACATATCTTGAACCCATTGAAGATGAAGAATTATTTAATTCTATCGGTCAAATTTTTGAAGAGCGCCTTGCTGATTATTTTGAATTTGACGAAGAATAATTCCTTTCGAATTTAATATACTAACTATGCCTGCGGTGTACGAGAAATGCGACTAATACTAACCCTATGTCAAATAAAAGGGAGTCCGGGCTTCTGCGGCGGATTGCAGACCTCCCGACTTTTGTCGGACGAAGGGAGCGTGAAAACGCGGAGAGGACACCCACCTGCTAAGAGCAGGTTACTATTATCGCATCCGGCATTGCGGGTACTTTATTTAAATAAAAAAGAAGTAGTAGCAAGTTAAGTTAATTTGCTACTACTTTTTATATTTCAATGATTATTAAGAATTTGCTGTTTCTGTTTGGAACTGTTCTCTGGCAAGAGCAGCTTTTTCTTCCATTGCAGCAATTTCTGCTCTTCTTCTTTCCATTCTTTCAACATATTCGGAAAGATCTTTATATTTTACGGGAACGTTCTGCTTCTTAATAAGAATGTTAACAACAATAATAGCAACAAATCCTAAAATAACAAGGAACGCACCGAAGCTAATGTTTCCGGAATACATTGCGCCGAAGGTTGAAGTAAGCTGACTGTTAAATACCAAGAAAGAAATGATGCTCAATACAGTAAAGCCTATTCCGCAAGAAGAAAGAGTAATATTTCTCTTGAAGCCTTTTGGTGAGCAAGAAACTGCATCAAAGGGAATATTCAAAATTGCGAAAATAGCGGCAACAAGAAGGAACAACATTGAAAGAATATATGTTATAAATGCAACTCTTGTTAAATCAGAACCGCCAATCATATCAAAAACAACACCAAAATCCATTTCCATAATAACATCCATTACAACATTAAGCACGGAAATATTTGTATCGATACTCTTATAGGGTGCATTAACAGTTATATGCGCCAAGGGCAAAAACATCATACCAATAGGGATGAATAAAGAAATAAGACGAACAATTGAAAGTTTTGTACCAATGAAAGCAAATTTAACTCTGTCAATCTTGGGCTGGAACTTGATATGCTCTTCTTCAGCTTTATCGGCATCCTCCGCAAGTCTTTCTTGATGGTTATAATACATAAGGTTAACGCCACACTTGGGACATTCTGCCTTAATATCAATCATTCTCAGTTTATAACCACATTTAGGACAATTAGCCATACAATCTCCTACCTATCGTATTTTAATATTTCACTAATTATAACACAACATTTTAATATTTTCAATAAAATTTCAAAGAAATTAAATAAATAAATAGTAAAAATGGTTGGATTATTTTTTTGAAACAGCAATTTTTGCTTTTTTCACGATATTATCTGCATCAAGACCGAAGATATGAAGAAGCTCAACTGCAGGACCAGATTTACCGAATGTATCTTCAACGCCGAGTTTTACAACAGGAACGGGATACTCTTCGCAAACCGCATCACAAACTGCATCGCCGAGACCACCGATAACATTATGCTCTTCAGCAGTTACAATACAACCTGTTTTCTTTGCGGCTTTAATAACAGCTTCTTTGTCTAAAGGCTTAATTGTGTGCATATTGATAAGTTCAACAGAGATACCCTCTGCCTCAAGAACTTTTGCTGCTTCAATAGCTTCATTTACCATAAGACCTGTTGCAATAATTGTAACATCTGTACCCTCTTTAAGTGTTACTGCCTTACCGATTTCGAATTTATAATCTTCATCAAAAATTCTCGGAACTGCGAGTCTGCCGACACGCATATATACAGGACCTTCCTGCTCTGCAGCAGCAAGAACAGCTGCTCTTGCTTCGATGTCATCTGCAGGGTTAAGAATAACCATACCGGGAATTGAGCGCATAAGAGCGATATCTTCGCAGCATTGGTGGCTTGCTCCATCCTCACCAACAGAGATACCTGCGTGAGTAGCACCGATTTTTACATTAAGATGAGGGTATGCAATTGTGTTTCTCACCTGCTCAAATGCTCTTCCTGCAGAAAACATTGCAAATGAAGAAGCGAAAACTGTATAACCTGTTGTTGCAAGACCTGCTGCAACGCCCATCATATTGCCTTCTGCAATACCTGTATCAAAAAATCTTTCGGGAAAAGCCTTTTTAAATGCACCTGTTTTTGTAGCAGCAGCAAGGTCTGCATCAAGAACAAGAACATCAGGATTTTTTTCACCAAGCTCTACGAGCGCCTTACCGTAAGCATCACGAGTTGCAGTTTTAATTACATCTGCCATAACTTAACCCTCCAAATCTTTAAGAACTGCTTTAAGTTCTGCCATTGCAGCTTCGTACTGTTCCGCATTGGGAGCAGAACCGTGCCAGCTAACCTGATTTTCCATAAATGAAACGCCCTTACCCTTTACGGATTTTGCAATAATTGCAGTGGGTTTACCCTTACATTCTTTTGCATTGTTAAGTGCATTTTCAATTTCATCAAAGTTGTGAGCATCAATTTCAATAACGTTCCAACCAAACGAATCAAATTTTTCAGGAATGGGATAAGGTGAGTTAACCTCTTCAACAGTACCATCAATCTGAAGGTTGTTGTTGTCAACAAATGCTACAAGGTTATCAAGCTTCTTTGCAGCCGCATACATAGCGGCTTCCCAAACCTGACCTTCACCAATTTCACCATCACCAAGGATTGTATATACTCTAAAGGCATCACCTTTAAGCTTTGCACCGAGAGCCATACCGCAAGCAGCAGAAATACCCTGACCAAGTGAGCCTGTGCTGATATCAACACCGGGAAGATAATTCATACTGGGGTGACCTTGAAGACGAGAGTTAACCTTACGAAGTGTTTTTAACTCTTCAACAGGGAAATAACCCTTCTGCGCCATAACTGAATAAAGTGCAGGTGCAGCGTGACCTTTTGAAAGAACAAATCTATCTCTGTCCTCTTTTAAAGGTGCAGTGGCATCAATATTCATTTCTTTAAAATAGAGATATGTTAAAATCTCTGCAATAGAAAGTGAACCGCCGGGATGTCCCGATTTTGCATTGAATGTTCCCTCGATAATGCCCATGCGAACATTACAAGCGATTTTGGCTAATTCTTTTTTAGAATTTACATCCATAATATTGCCTCCAATTATTTAATATAATTTGTTTGTATGTAATCTATAAAATCAGCAACTGCGCCATCGTTACAATGACAGGTAACATACTCTGATATCGCTTTAATATCATCAGGAGCCTGACCGCAACAAACGGGATGCTCCACCCTTTTGAGCATATCGACATCATTATAATAATCGCCGATAGCCGCAGTATTTGATTTATTTACATTTAAAAGCTCTGCAAGCTTTAGTACAGCTGTACCTTTATTTACGCCTTTATTAACAACTTCCAAAGCAAAGGGCGAGGTTTTAAAGCATTCAAACAGCTTTGAATTAGTATCGTTTTTAAACTCGCTCTGCAATTTTCGTATCAATGATTTTGTGCCGAAAAATGTAACCTTACCCCAAACACCTCTCGGTAAATCTTCGATTTTTTTACAAAGCTCGTAATCAATTTTGTTAGCCTTCGAAACAACAAAGCCGTAAATACATTTTCTTGTTGCTAAATATAGCTTATCAGCAGTATAAACAGTAAATTGAGCAAATTTATGTTTTGAAAGAATTTTGAGAATAATATCTTCACCCTCGGCTGTTATAGGATTTTCGTATATAATTTTCTTTTGCTCAAAATCATATATTCCCGCGCCGTTCAAATAAATTGCCGGAGTGGTAATATTCAGTTTATTATAATGAGTAGAAAGGGACTGTAAATTTCTACCTGAGCACAAGGTAAAATTGCCGCCTTTATCAACAAAATCCCGAATGGCGGTTCTATTGTTTTCAGGCAATTTAAAGCCTTTTGTATTTAATGTTCCGTCAATATCAGAAACAAGCAACCATTTTTTATAAGCTTCTTGCATTATGAAATTCTCCTAAGAAAATCAGTGAAATAATCAGGTAAATCAGAAGTAAATTCAAGATATTCTTTGGTAATGGGATGAATAAACCCAATTGTTGCGGCGTGAAGACATTGACCTTGTAGTCCGTAGGTTTTCTTGGGGTTTCCGTAAACAACATCTCCCGCAACAGGTGTTCCTCTGTAAGCCATATGAACTCTTATCTGATGGGTTCGACCTGTTTCAAGACGAACCTTAAGATAAGTAAAGCCGTTAAACCTTTCCAATACCTTAAAATGAGAAACGGCATTTCTTGAATTTTTATCTGTTACGGCTTGTTTCTTTCTGTCTTTAGGGTGTCTGCCGATGGGAGCATCAATTGTTCCGCTGTTATCTTTAACATTGCCCACAACAACAGTTTTATACTCTCTTGTAAAACTATGGTCCTTAATCTGTTCTGCAAGACCTTTATGAGCGGCATCGTTTTTTGCAACAATAAGAAGACCGCTTGTATCTTTATCTATTCTGTGAACAATGCCCGGTCTTATAATACCGTTAATACCCGAAAGTGAACTGCCACAATGATAAAGCAGCGCATTTACAAGAGTACCGTTATAATTGCCTGCAGCAGGATGAACAACCATTCCTTTTGGTTTATTTACAACAAGTAAATGTTCATCCTCATAAACAATATCAAGAGGAATGTTTTCTGCATCAACAGAAAGCTCTTTAGGCTCGGGCAAAACAACCGTTATTACATCATTAATCTTAACAGTATACTTTTTGTTTACTGTTTTACCGTTAACAAAGACGTTTTCTTCGTCAATCAATTGCTGTACTGCGTTACGTGACAAATTCTCACATAAAACCGTTACAGCTTTATCCAATCTTAAACCTACAACCTCATCGGTAACGGTATATTCATTCTCCTGCATCCTTCTGCAACCCTTCCGAAACCGATTTTTTGTTATTCCTTGTGTCTTTAACTAAATCAAAAATCAAATAGATTATTAAGGTAAATGCACCAATAGTTATCAGACAATCTGCGAAATTAAAAACCGCAAAATCAACGAACAACGGTTCAATAAAATCAACTACATAATGCAAACGCATTCTGTCGATTATGTTACCGATACCACCGGAAATCATAAATAAAAGACAGAGATTAACAAGTTTATTTTTATTCTTATTAGTTACAAGAAAAAAGATTGTTACACCTAAAAGAATTATAGAAAAAACAGTCAGTAAAGCTGTGTGAGCAGAAAAAGAGCCAAAAATTGCACCCGTATTTTCTACGTAACGAAAACGCAATACACCCTCAATAACATCAATGTACTGTATTGGTTTTAAATAGTTAATAACTAATAATTTTATAATTTGGTCTGCACCGATTAAAGCACAACACAAAACAACGGCTGCAATTACTGACATCTGCTTATACACCTTACATTATTTTTTTCTGCGGAAAAAGCCACGTTTCTTTTTGGGTTCTTCATCGACTTCTTCATCGTCATCGTCAATAGTTTCAAAAGAAGAGAACATAGGATTCTGATAATTTTCCTCAGAGTTAGAAAATACATCTAAATCCTCAGCAACATTTAAAGTATTAACAGAAAAGCCTTTAGAAATCGGAATATCTTCAGGTTCTTCGATAGTTTCATCATTTTCTTCAATTTCATCATCGTCTGAAACTTCGTCTTTTGTATCCGCTTCATCGTCAGAAGGAGCATCTGCATCTTCGGTTTCCTCTGTAAATTCTTCAACAGACTGAATTTCTTCCCTATTTTCTTCTTCCTCTTCTACTTCGTCATTAACAAATTCTAAAGGAGGATTCTCTTCAAAGAAATCGAAAGGAAGTGTTGTTTTAACAACATCTTCGTCTTCATCAAACTCCTCAACAAAATTTATATCTTCAGAAGCTTCTTCGGAATCTTCAATAAATTCAATTATCTCATTTTCGGGATCAACTGCAGAAATTTCTTCAACAATATCATCATTTATATTATCGTTTTCTACTTTTTCTGCATCTTTTTCTGCTTGTTCAACAGCAAGCTCAGGAAGCTTTGAAATCAATTCAATATGTGATTTGTACTGTGCAAGAATTGATGCTCTGAATTCAGAAACTTCTTTTTTAAGCATTTCATAATGAAGTGATTCACTTGTAATTGTTCTTGTTGCTGCGCCAACAGTGTCTTTCGCGGAGTCATTCGCCGCAATAAGAATACCGTGTGCTTCTTCCTTTGCTTTATTAATTATTTCCTCCGCTTTATCTCTTGCAATTGAGAGAAGCAAATCAGAATCAGCGATTGCTTGCTTCTCTGCATCAGATTTAATTATATCAGCTTCGCCTTTAGCTGCGGCAAGAATTGCTTCTGCTTCTGCTTTGGAATCTTCAACAGCAGTTTCAGCTTCTTTAACAATGATATCCGCTGCTTTTTGTGCGCCGATAACCGCTTGCTTAATCTGAGCCTCATCTTGCTTAAACTGTTCAAGTCTGTCTGCGAGCAAACCAACTCTCTTAACAAGCTCAGCATTTTCTCTGAAAATCTTTTCGTAAGCAACTGCTACTTCACCGAAAAAATTATCAACATCATCGGATTTATAAGCATTTCTGCCCGCGCCTTTAAATTCATATTCTCTGAGTTCTGATGGTGTCATCATAATTTATTCCCCACTTCCCTGTTATCTTTAGAAAAATACACCTGTATTTTCCAACTCATCTATAAGGTCACCTGATACGTTAACATTATAGGGTGTAATGATATATGTGTTTGTTGAAACCTTTTTAAGCTGACCGCCGTTTGCATAAGCAACACCGTTGAGAAGGTCAACAAGTCTTCTTGAAACATCCTTACTTGCTGCTTCAAGGTTGAGAACAACAGTTCTCTTGTCATTAAGATGGTCTGCGATTGCGCGAGCATCTTCAAATTTATCGGGCTTTACAAGAACAACCTGCAACATAGCAGTTGTTCTTACATCAACAACTCTGCTGGGGTCATTTGAAGAGCTTCTTCTTGCTCTGGGCGCAACACGAGGTGTTTCACGCTCATATTCATCATAAGAAGAAACATTTGAGAAAGGACGTGCTTCAAAAGCTTCGGGGGCATCCTCTTGAACAACCTCTTCAAATTCTTCTTCGTCCTCTGTGTTTGTAAACTTTTTCCAATAATCCATAAATGACATAACCAAAATACCTCCGTTATTTAAATTATTATTTATAATTACGTGCCCCGAAAATTGCGGAGCCGACTCTTACCAAATTTGAACCATGAAGAATTGCTTCTTTATAGTCACCGGACATACCCATTGATAATATAGTAAAATCAAAATTCGGATAATTCCCTTCTTTGATTTCATTATAATAGCTGCTCATTCTGTCAAAATACTTTTCCAATTCTAATGTATTTTCACATATGGGCGGAATTGTCATAAGACCTTTTACGGTTAAGTTAGGCAACTGCGATATTTGACTTAAAGACTCTTCAAATTCGACCTTATCAAATCCCGTTTTACTGTCTTCATCGCCTATATTAATTTCCAAAAGAATCTGACTTGCAATACCTGATTTCACAGCTTCATTAGAAATGCTTTGAGCAACTCTTAAACTGTCAACAGATTGAATCATATCAACCTCGCCGACGATTTTCTTCACTTTATTGGTTTGAAGATGGCCGATTAAGTGTTTCTCAACATTCTCTAAATGCAACAAATCCTTTTTTGAAAGAAATTCCTGAACTTTATTCTCACCAATCAAGTCAATACCGCAATTATCAATTGCATAATTGATATACTCGACACAAACAGTTTTAGTAACTGCCATAAGTCGAACCTTGTCAGGAGAACGATTAGACTTGACTGCAGCTTCATTAATTTCATTTTTTATGCGTTTTATATTCTCGGAAATAACCGAAAAATGTGATTCGTCAAATGAGCTTGTTATCATACAAATCAACTCCTTCCGTTACAACCTTATCATATAATTTTATGTAATCCGAACTGTTTTCGGGATTATCGACAATTGAATAATCTTTGTTGGTGTATACAATACGAATTTTTCTGAAACCCATTAAGTTACCGCGAACAATATACACACCCTGCTCGCCTTCAAGGGTTCTTATAGAAGAATTTGAAATTTTAAAGCCTGTATATTCATCAGTTATAATTTCGATATCTTCAATTCTGAAATCCGAGAGATTTTCATTCATCTCATCACAAGAGAAAATTACTATTGCTTCTTTTTCATTTTTTTCACCGATTTTATAAAGAGTTACCGGTAATTTTTCGACACCTGATTCGGGGAAGTTAATAAAAATCTCTTTATCATTAGAAATATCAACAGTTTTCTCGGAATCAATTACACAAGCAATATACCATTTAAATGATGAAACAGTACGTCCGACAATATCGGAAGAGGTTTCTTTGGGTTTAGATTTTATTGCTTTCTTAACATCCGCTGCAGTTAAATTATCAATTTCAGAAAATTTTAATGTGTTTTCATAACCATCTGCACCGCTTATAAAATAGCCGGCATTTTCGGTTTTTATTTCCGTATAATCTAACCCACTGCTGTTAAGGGAGGAAAGCTCTTCATTTAATTGAACCAACGTATCGGAAAAATCAAGAGATTTTCCTGTAGCTATTTGCTTTCCTGTTACAGAATCTCTGAAAAGTTCAACTTCTGCGGTTGCATTTTTAAAATCACGTTTTTCAACAGATTCAAGATAAGCTTTCAACTCACTATTAATTTTTCTGGTTAAAGAATCTATATTGAGAGTCTGAAAATTTGCTTGACCTGACAATTCCTCGTAATGCTCAATATTTTTCTTTAACTCTTGAGATTTTAAATAAGTGGCAGCATCTTCGGAAGAATCAAATATAATTGAAACCGTATCACCTCTTGCAACCCGTTCACCGTTTGTCGCAAAAGAAACAGTAGTACCGACTGCATCATTTTTTATAAATTCTTCGTCACGAATTACAAAGCATTTTGTATCAATAGTTTTATAAACAGTTTCTTTCAATGCAAATTCGGTTTTGATTTCCGTATTAGACTGATTGACTAAATGGTAGATAATATACGATGAGAAAAAACCGATAACTAAAACAATTGCAAGAACAGATGCAAGCCGTTTTACTGTTTTATTCTTCACTCATATCACCTTCCAAATATTTTATAATTAAATCGTCAACAGAAGCATTCAATTCTTCTTTAGATAATAAATCAGCGTAAATCCAATTAATATTTTTATTTCTTTTAAACCAGGTAATCTGCCTTTTTGCATATCTTCGTGTTTCTCTCTTCAGATTTTCAACACAAACATCAAAAGACACGTTACCATCAATAAAAGGCTTCAATTCTTTATAACCGATTGCATTAAAAGCTGTTTTAGATGGATTGGATGCAAAGAATGCTTTTGCCTCTTCAAGAAGCCCGTTTTCAAGCATCAAATCAACGCGCAGATTTATTCTTTCATACAGCTTTTCTCTATCAGAATAATTTATACCGATATATAACGGTTCGATGTCAGATTCAGTTGTATGGGAGAGCCGGTTTTGCTCGGTTAATGTTTTACCTGTCGTTTTATAAATTTCCAACGCTCTGACAACTCTTACAAGATTGTTGGGATGAATATTTTCTGTGGCAATAGGGTCAATTTCTTTTAACTGCTCATAAAGACTTTCTGTTCCGTTTTTTTCTGCTTCAAGAAGTAATTCTTGTCTCACACTTTCGGAAGATGCAGATTCTAAAAACTTGGTATTGGATAAAAATGAATCAACATAAAGTCCCGTACCGCCAACAATAACAGGGATTTTACCATTTTCAAGAATTTCGTCAAAAACTCTTTTTGCGTCATTACAGTAAGCAGATACGCTGTACTGCTCGTGAACATCAACAAAATCAATTAAATGATGCTTAACATCGTCCATTTCTTCAACGGTGGGCTTAGCAGTTGCAATATCCATACCCTTATAGATTTGCATTGAATCGGCAGAAATGACCTCGCCGTTAAATTTCTTCGCTATGTGAACGCCAAGGGCAGTCTTACCGGAAGCGGTTGCACCTACAACAACAATTGCTTTTTTCTTCAATGTATCACCTTAAACAATTCTTCTAAACTGTTTTTCAAGTTCTTTTTTTGTCATTTCTATCATAACAGGTCTGCCGTGAGGACAGTATCTGATATCATCGCGTTTCAAAAGAGTTTCCACAAACTTTTCCGCTTCATAGGAAGAGGTAAAATTGCCTGCTTTAACTGCCGCTCTGCACGCCATAGAATGATATATCCAATCAAGCTTCTCGGGCATAAGGCTCTTAATGTTATTAGCAAGATATCCTGCAATCTCCGAAACAATATCAGAAATATTGCAATCAACTAGTTCAGGCGGACAGGCGCTTATTTTAACGCACCTATCACCGAAATCTGAAACGTCATAACCTGCATTTTCTAACAGCTCAAGATTTTCAAGAACTGCATTATATTCATCCGGTGATAAGGTTACCGTTATAGGCTGCAACATAATTTGGGACTGACCGCAACCTTCAGCTTTGAATTTTTCA
Organism: Acutalibacteraceae bacterium; assembly: GCA_045536495.1. Taxonomy (GTDB): domain Bacteria; phylum Bacillota; class Clostridia; order Oscillospirales; family Acutalibacteraceae; genus DTU089. Next base: position 15,004 of record JAZSNR010000030.1, on the reverse strand, counting down.
AATAAAATTCTTTCGTGAGCGGCGTGTTTGTCAATCAAAATTAATTTGTTTTCAATTTCAGCAATTAAATAAGTATTAAATGCTTCGCCAACATACTTGAAATTTAGCGAAAGCTCCTTTTGAGCTTCTTGAACAGGTTCTTCTGTAACAACTTCTGCCTTTTCTTCGTGAATATCTTCAATAATTTTAATATTGTCGGGTTGCTCAAATACTTTTGTACTGTTATTTAAATCAATTTTAATTTCAATTTTTTCTGGCTTTTTCTCAACAAAAGCCTCTTCTTTTTTTGTATCAATTACAAAATTAGTAACAGTAGGTTTTACATATTCGTCCTTTAAAAAATCCAGTTGTTTAGGCTCTTCTTTTTCCGGAGAATGAACAACATTTTCAACACCGGTAATGGCTTTACCGTATTCTTTGATTTCAATGGTTTTAGGCTTTTCAATTTCTGTGATTTTAAGTTGTTCGCCCTTTTCGGCAGGCTTTGAAAAAATCTTTGCTTCGGAAAACTTTGCCTGAACTCGAGTTTTATCGTCTTGAAGGGCAGACAAAGTTCCGTAATACACACAGTCGAAAACTTTCTTTTCTTCGAAAAATCTTACCTCTGTTTTTGCCGGATGAACGTTTACATCAACTGATTCATAGGGCATATCAACAAATAAAACACAGGCGGGATATTTTCCGACCATTATTGAATTTTTATAAGCCGCTTCCAAAGCACTTAAAAACACTACACTTTTAACAAATCTTTTATTTACAAAGAAGATTTGCATTGAGCGACTGCTTCGTCCTGCGGTGGGTTTAACCGTATATCCCTTAACTGAAATACCGTTTTGCTCGCTATGAACAGGAATAAGATTTTCGGTAAACTCTTTTCCGAAAACTGCATAAATTGCAGATTTTAAATCACTGTCACCTGGGGTAGAAAACTGTAATTTACCATCTCTTATAAATTTAAAGGAAATGTTCGGATTTGATACTGCAATTCTTTCCATTAAAGTTGCAATATAGTTACCTTCCTGAACATCTTTTTTCAAAAATTTCATTCGAGCGGGAATGTTATAAAACAAATCTCTTACTACAATAGTTGTTCCCACAGGGCAACCTGCATCATCAAGAAGCATTTCTTCTCCGCCCTCAATAACATAGCGTGTACCGAAAGCTGAATCTTGGGTTGCAGTTAAAAGCTCAACTCTTGAAACTGCACAAACAGAAGCAAGAGCTTCCCCTCTGAAACCAAGTGTTGAAATAGCATCAAGATCTTCAATGTTAGTAATTTTACTTGTTGCGTGGCTGATAAAGGCTTTTTTAACATCTTCCCTATCAATTCCGCAACCGTTATCGGTAACACGAATATATGTTTTACCACCGTTTTTGATTTCAACGGTAATATTCGTTGCACCGGCATCTATTGAATTTTCAACAAATTCTTTAATAACAGAAGAAGGGCGTTCAACAACCTCACCTGCCGCAATTAAATCTGCAATATTTTTCGGTAAAACATTAATACGCGGCATTAGTTCGCCCTCCTTTCAAAATCAATAAATATTATAAATTTTCTGCACTCTTTTGAAGCTCGAAAAGAACTGTCATAGCCTCAATAGGTGTAAGAGTGTTAACATCAACATTTTTTAGTTTTTCAATTATTTGCTCTTTTTCACCGGAAGAGAATGAAAGCTGAAGCATATCTTCAGGTTCTTCTGTTTTCTTAATTTCCGAAACAACACTTACTCTTTCCTGGGTTTCGAGAGTTGCAAGTATCTTCTTAGCGTTTTCTACTACCGCTTTGGGAACACCAGCAAGCTTTGCAACCTCAACACCGTAACTGCCATCAGCAGCACCTTTAACAATACGACGCAAAAATGTAATATCATCACCGCGTTTTTTTACGGATGTATTGTAATTTTTCACTCCGTCAACAGTGCTTTCAAGCTCTGTTAATTCGTGATAATGAGTTGCAAACAAGGTTTTTGCACCGATTTTCTTTTTATCTGCGGTATATTCGAGAACTGCTCTTGCAATACTCATTCCGTCATAGGTTGAAGTACCTCTTCCGATTTCGTCAAAAACAATCAAACTCTTTGAAGTTGCGTATTTTAAAATATCTGCAACCTCCGTCATTTCAAGCATGAAAGTAGACTGACCTGCAGAAAGGTCATCAGAAGCACCAACACGAGTGAAAATGCGGTCAACAATGCCGATTTTAGCGCTGGAAGCAGGAACAAAGCTACCGATTTGCGCCATTAGAGTGATAATAGCAACCTGACGCATATATGTAGATTTACCTGCCATATTAGGACCTGTTATAATAGCAGTTCTGTTATCACGGCAGTCTAAATGAGTATCATTAGGAACAAAGGGTGCGCCGCCAAGCATAAGCTCAACAACAGGGTGTCTTCCGTCTTTAATGATAATCTCATCGGAATTATCAACAATAGGTCTTGTGTAGTTATTGTTTACAGCTGTGAAAGCAAGTGAACAAAGTCCGTCAAGGTTTGCAACTGCTCTTGCTGTTTTTCTCACTCTTTCAAGCTGATCGGCAACATTTTGACGAATAGCTGAGAAAAGCTCATATTCAAGACGGACAATTCTCTCCTGCGCTCCGAGAACTTTAGATTCCAGCTCTTTAAGCTCTTGAGTTATATATCTTTCGCAATTGGAAAGGGTTTGTTTTCTGATGTAATGCTCGGGAACAAGCTCTTTAAAGGAGTTTGTTACCTCTATATAATATCCGAATACTCGGTTATAGCCGATTTTAAGCTTCTTGATACCTGTTTTTTCCTGCTCCTGCTGTTCAACAGCGGTAAGATATCCTTTGCCGTTTTCAACGATATCGTGTAAAGTATCAAGCTCTGCGTTATAACCGCTTCTTATCATTCCGCCCTCACGAACAGAAAGTGGCGGTTCGTCGGTTATAGCGTTTTTAATCAATGAATTAACATCCTCAAGTAAGTCTATGTCTTCAAAAATACCGGACAGCATTTTTGATTTCACATTGTTTAAGGAAGATTTAATGTTATAGAGTTGGTCAATAGTCTGGCTTAATGTTTTTAATTCTTTTGCATTTGCCGTACCGTAAACAACTCTTGTCATAATTCTTTCAATATCAAACATATCGGAAAGGTACGACATCAATGAATCAAGTAAAATAGTGTCTGCAGTTAATTCTTCAACCGCATTTTGTCTTAAAATGATTGAAGAATAGTTGATTAAGGGTTGTTCGACCCAATTTCTTATAAGTCGCTTGCCCATAGCAGTTTTGGTATGGTCAAGCACCCAGAGAAGACTGCCTTTTTTCTCTCTTCTTATTTGAGTCTCTGTGAGCTCAAGGTTGCGCCTTGCGGTAATATCAAGAGTTAAGAAGCTGTCTTCATTATAAAAATCAACATTGTTGATATTCTGGAGCTCGTTCTTTTGAACGCCTTTAAGATATACAAGAGCTGAACCGAAAGCATATAACAGACTCTTGTTAGAATTAAATTGTGATAATCCGTTTTCATCGGAAATGTGAGAACCGATAATTTCAACAAGCTCAGCTTCGTTATACTGTGACTCTGAAACAATCTGGTAATCAACAGATAATCTGTCTTTAATAAAAGACACGATAGATTTTACAGAAGATGCATATTTGTTGATAATAACCTCACTGGGTGAATAACAACCGAGTTGGTTAATAATTCTGGCAGCCGTATCTGCATCCGAAAATGAATCAAGGTGAACCTCACCCGTTGAAACATCAATAAATGCGAGCCCGCATTCCTTGTCCGAAACAAAAACAGATGCAAGATAATTGTTCTTGCTTTCGTCAAGCATATTACTCTCAATAACCGTACCGGGAGTAACAATACGAACAACATCGCGTTTAACAATGCCTTTTGCGGTAGCAGGGTCTTCTACCTGTTCGCAAATAGCAACCTTATAACCGCGACTTACAAGCTTTGCTATGTAAGAATCAGCGCTGTGGAAGGGAACGCCGCACATCGGCGCACGTTCCTCCTGGCCGCAATCTCTTCCCGTGAGAACAAGTTCAAGCTCTTTTGAGGCGACTTTTGCATCATCGAAAAACATTTCATAAAAGTCACCTAATCTGAAGAACAACAACGTGTCCGCATAATTCTTTTTTATTTCAAAATACTGCTCCATCATGGGAGATAATTTAGCCATTTCCTACCTCAGCGAATAAAGATTTAATTACAAAATTAGTGGCAACCACCGCAAGAGTCGCAGCTACCGCCGCAATTGTGCTCCTGGTGGGGTGTGCAGGTTTCGGGGTCTTGTCCGTCAACACAGCAAGCGAGAATACCCATAATTTCGTTCATCATATCGTCAACTGCAGTTTTTGCTGCTTCGAATTTAACCATATTGCCGTTAAGCATAATTTCACGGTAAAGCTGTTCAAATTCTTTTGCAAAGCCTTCCATTGTTTCTGCATTTGCTTCTTCGCCTTTTGCAGCTTCATTCTGATAGTTCATCTGAACAAGGTTAATTTTACCGATAAGGCTGTTGAGAGCGTCATCTGCTTCATTTGCTTTTCTTGCTTCCTCATAAGCTTTGTAGCGGTCGTCCTGCTGAATTGCAGCTCCGAGCTGTCTTGTAAGTTCAATTACTGTCATTTTGTGTGTACTCCTTAAAAATAAAATTATATTAAAGGGTTTCCCCTCTTCTACCTGAATTTTTTACTGTTTTTTACCTGCAATTTCTTCCTGAACCTTTAAAAGCTCCATAAACCACTTGGTTTTTACTTCTTTAGAAAACGGGTCAGGCATTTCGGCGGCAGGTGTGCCTTTTCTAGCTGAATAAATAAATGTGAACATTGAACCGTATTTTACTTCCCTCACAAGAGAAACGGTATCTAAAAACTCTTCATAGGTTTCACCTGGGAAACCTACAATTATGTCAGTTGTCAAATCAACATTCGAAATTTTTTCTTTTGCGTAATTAACAAGCTCAAGATAACGTTCACGGGTATAATGACGATTCATTTCTTTAAGAATTCTGTTGTTACCCGACTGAACAGGCAAATGAAGATGTCCGCAGAAATGCTTACTCTCAGCTAATACATCGATTAACTCGAAACTGCAATCTCTGGGATGAGAGGTCATAAAGTCAAATGTGAAATCACCGTCAATAGCATCAATTCTTCTTATAAGCTCCGCAAAATTAACGTCAAAGTCACAACCCTTACCGTAAGAGTTTACATTCTGACCGAGCAATGTGATTTTTTTATAACCCTCGCCGATAAGCTGCTTTGCCTCTTCTAAAATAACTTCGGGATTTCTGCTTCTTTCTCTGCCTCTTACATGGGGCACAATGCAATAGGAACAAAAGTTATTACAACCGTACATAATGGAAATCCACGCATTCTCACCACTGTCACGGGAGAACGGAAGACCCTCGGCTATAACGCCCTCACTATTGTCTGTACAAAAAACTCTTTTTTTACTACTAAGAGTTTTCGAAAGCAGCTCGGGAAGCCTGTGAACAACATGAGTTCCGAAAACAAGACTGACAAAGGGATAACTTTTTTTGATTTTTTCAGCAATATGTTCTTGCTGCATCATACAACCGCAAAGAGCTATAATTAAGTGAGGCTTCTCTGATTTTAATTTTTTCAAAGCACCCACATTACCGAAAACTCTGTCTTCTGCGTGTTCACGAATGGCGCAAGTATTGTAAAGAATCAAATCTGCATCTTCAACTTTTTCACAAAGCTCATAACCCATTTCAACGAGCATCCCTTTAATATGCTCACTATCTGCAACATTGCCCTGACAACCGTAAGTATGAACAAAGGCTTTAGGACTGTTCGCAGGAAAACGGGCGTTTAAAATTAAACGAACCTTTTCGGAAAAGTCTTTTTGTATATTCAATTCTTCCTGAGATACAAAAACATTTTTTTGCAAAATTTTCACCTAAATTAAAGAATAGACTGTGTCCAACCAAGAATATCGTTATAAACTGTTTCTTTACAATCCTCATTGAGAATTTCGTGTCTTACTCCGGGATAGATAATAACAGTTGGTTCGTGTCCAGCCTCAATTAAAGAATCAGAACATGCGATAGGACCTTTGCCATTTGAACCAACAGGGTCTTTCGCGCCGGAAATAATCATAATAGGAAGCTCGGTGGGAACTGTTGCAGGCCACATCTTGTCGCAAGCGAGAATACCGATAGCTGCAAGGTCTCTCACACCTGCAAGAGTAAGCTCAAATCCGCAAAGTGGGTCTTCAGCATAATTCTTAACATTTTCTCTGTTAACACTCAACCAATCAAGGTCAGAGCTTCTGTCCTTAATTTGAATTGAGGAGAATTTATTAAGAAGACCTGCAGCGGTATGGTTAACAGTTTTCGGCCCGAATTTCTCAACAAGTTGATTAAGAGTGTTAATTGCAAAATCAAGACCAGAGGGAAGCTGGGCAGTACCGCAAAGAATAAGTCCCGAAAGCTCTGCACCGAAAGAGCTTGCATAAACTCTTGCACAGAGGGAGCCCATACTGTGACCAAAGAGAATATAAGGAAGTTCGGGGAAGCGCTTGTGCATAATAGAATAAAGAATGTGCATATCATCAACAAAGCGGCGATAGCCATCTTTTTCTGCAGTAAAACCTAAATCGTTCTCGTCATTTACAGACAAACCGTGACCGATGTGGTCGTTTCCGCAAACAACAAAACCGTTAGAGGCAAGAAAACGAGCGAAGTCGTCATATCTGCCGATGTGCTCAGCAACACCGTGTGCAATTTGGAAAACTGCAACAGGCGCAATTTCATCATCCTGCCAGATTAATGAACGGATTTTATTAACACCTGTTGATGAGTTAAAATAAGCTTCTTTTTTAATAATTGCCATAATTTTTCCTCCTTTTCAAAAGTGAAAAAATGCCAAAAGGCAATATACACCCATAATTACATTAATAATACCATAATAGGTATATTTTTTCAAGATAAAAGAGAGATAAATGTAGCAGAAAAACGAGAAATTTTCTTTATTTTTTTAGTAAACTTGTTTTTTTAACAAAATATTGAAATTAAGAACATATTGTGTTAAAATGAATTAACTTATGCGAAATATAGTGGAGGGTCAAATATGAACACCGAATTCAACACTAATTCAAAAGCTATAATTATAGGAATGACCGACACAGGCGAAAGAGTGCCCGCCGCATCGGGAAGAATCTCTACCCAACCCGGTACAGCACTTGAAATTTTGGAGCTTTCCAAAGACACTCAAAAGAACGCATCATTAATATCAAAAGTTACACGTTCAGGTCATACCTCAACCGTTGAGCACACGGTGTTTAATATTGCTTTCCAGAACGTTTCTGTTCTTGTTGAGCAGTTTGTAATCGAATTCAGACTTGCTTCTTTCACCGTGAAATCAAGAAGATATGTTGATTTTGCAAAGTTGGGTTATTACACACCTCACTTTGAATCTAAAAATATTCAAGATAAATACATAGAGCATATGGATTATCTTTATTCTGAATATCAGGCATTTATTGATGCAGGAATACCTAAAGAAGATGCTCGTTTTCTTCTCCCCTATTCCCTTTACAGCAATTTTTACTGTACATTAAACGCTCGTGAATTAATCAATATGCTTTATGCAATGATTTACGGCAGAGGTTCACAATATAATGAATTAAAAACCTTAGGTGAATCCCTTTTGGAGCAGGCTCGCGCAATGACTCCCGGTATTTTTACAGACTTTGAGACAAGACGTCCTGCTGTTCAAGATATTCCCACTTATTCATATAAACCCAACAAAGAGCTTATAAAAAGCGAACCTGCAGTAGAACTTTTAAGCTACACCCCCGATGCTTCAAAAGCAGTTGCAAGAGCGGCACTCATTGAAGGTTGTAATCTTCCTACAGCACAGATTGAAGAAATTATCAGCAACAAAGACGAATGCAGTTCAATTATAGAAAAAGTGATAAACTCCAAGCGTCAAAGACCATTGGAAGCGGCAACTTTCACTTTCAGAATTAATAATGTTTCCCTTTCCTGCTTAACTCACTTTGCTCGTCACAGGATGCATTCTATCGGTATTCCTTCACTTTCTTTAACCGACAGAACCCGTCACATTCTTCCCGAAACAATTGCTGTTAACAGCGAGCTTAAAGAAAGATACTGCCAGGCATTTATAAAAACTGCGGCAGTTTACGAAGAATTAAAAGCACTTGGTGTTGACGAAGAAACACTCGCTTATGTTCAGCTCAGCGGTAACACCCTTGATATCGTTACAACAATTAATGCTCGTGAATTGCTTTTATTTATGAAGCTTCGTTCTTGCAACAGAGCACAATGGGAAATTCGTGATTTCGCGGTTGAAATGCTCAAAAAGCTCCGCGAAGCAGACGAAACAATATTCAAATTCTATGGTCCCAGCTGCTATGTTCTTAAATGCCCCGAAGGTCCTATGACCTGCGGAAAAGCTGCTGAAATCAAAGAATTTTTCAGTAAATTATAATAACCATAAACAACAAGCCACTTCAAACGAAGTGGCTTGTTGCTTATTTTAATCAATTTTTATTCTAAGATAATATCAGTGGTTTTACCGCTGATTAACAGTTCTAAAACCGCTAAATCAATAACATCAAGATAGCCATCATAAGAAACATCGCAAGCGGCATCAAAGGGCGTTGAAATATTTGTATCATTTAAGACTTTGTTAACTGCTTCTGAATAATCCAAAGCATCTAATGAACCGTCTGCGTTACAGTCACCTAAAACAACTAAACTCCACAACTCATCACTACCATTAACACCGCTCGGCGCTTCAAACTGCACATTTGTCACGGGATTTTCAATATCAATATACATTCCGTCATAATATACATTACTGTTTTTTGCATCGAAAAACGAACGTATAAGATAATTGTCTACATCGTTTACCTTTGAATTATATGTAGCTTGGAAAGCAGTGAAGTGATTTGTCTGAGAATATTTATCCGTTGCATATTTTAAACTGGGGAGGAACATATCGACATCTTTAACATGGCTGGTATCAAATGCAGTGCTACCAAAGCCGGGCGAACTGACTGTTTTAGTTCCGCTTAAAAAGAAGTCGTAAAAAATCTGTCCGGCAGGATTTTCTGTTTGGTCATCGAAAGTTGCATCAATTAAATACCACAATCCATCATCCATTTGAACCGCATTCCAGCCGTGTTCAACACCATCAGATGTACCGGATATATACACGCACGGGATTTTAAACATATCACAAATCAACTTAAAGGACTCAGCATACCCCTGGCATACGGCATAACCATTTACAAGAGCACCGTAAGCATCGTGACAATCAAGGACATAATAAGCGCTATCTAGGTCAGGGTATATAATTGTGTCACAAAGATAATCGTGAAGAGATTTAACAAAATTATATCTGTTAGAGGTATCAACAGGTATTGAATCAACCTGTTTCATCATCTCTTGATAGCAATAAGCAAGGGATGCTTCAGAATAAGTTGTATTATCATACATCAAAATGTTATAAACAATTTTTACAACATAACCTGTGTGGGTGTAAGTATAGTCAATACTGTAACCGGCATGGTAAAACAATTCAGGCAAATCGTAACAAATGGCGTTCATTATTTCACTAAAGTAAGGGTTAGTCAAATTCGCTTTTGGAAATTCACCTATAGCAAACGGAACCTCTACAGCCAATGCGCCAATTTCAGCATTTTTTACATAGTCATAAATTTTCTTTTGTTGGTCATCAAGCAAAGAATATGCACTAAAGTCGGGGTTGCCATAAGAATAAGGATATTTATCAAGTTCTTGAAACCCGGATAAACCAACATTATTAAGAGGATTGTCAACCTCCATCATATCAGTAAAAGCACCTGCAGAGTAATACTCTTTATAAGAGACAGCGTACGCAACAGGAGTAAGTATAGCACAAATAAATATAATAGACAACTCTATTGCCAAAAACCTTCTCATAAAATTCCTTCTTTCTTTATACCTGCAGTATATCATAAAACCATTTTTTTATCAATAAAATTTGAAAATATATAGGTATTTAAATACTTTATATGAAAAAAACGGAAAAATATCCTTAAATTTATAAGAAATTATATTGAAACTATTTTAAAGAAGGCTTATAATGTAGAGTAGATTTTTCTATAATTCGCGAGGTTAACTATATGTTAGGCAAATTAGTTAGAGTTTGCATAACCGACCCTGTCGGTTCACCTCTGCCAAGCGGAAACACTTATAAACTTAATCACGGCAAGCCAATAGGCAAATTCAAAGCATCTTCCCCTGTCAGTGGCGTTTTAATTCTGGGGATTGATAATCCGGTTAAGCATTTTGACGGCAGAGTTGTTGCAATTCTCAAATTCAGAGACAACGGTGAACAAAAATTAATCGCATCGCCAAAATCAAAACGCTACATCAATTGGGAAATTGATGAAAAAGTAAAATTTTATACTGAAGGTCGACCCTATTCACTGGAATGTTACTATGAGCGCTCCTGCGGTGCTGTAGTTTTCAGAAAAATTAATGATGATTACAGATATCTTCTCATTCGTAACAGACGCAGTTCAAACTGGAGCTTCCCCAAGGGTCACGTTGAAGCCGGTGAAACATTGGAAGAAACCGCAAAACGAGAAGTATTGGAAGAAACGGGGCTGCGAATTGATATTCTTCCCGGGTTTGTCAGCAAATCCCAATATTCCATTCAAAACAGAATACAAAAAACCGTTCAAATTTATGTTGCATCCACTAAAGATACGCAAACTAAAATTCAAATTGAAGAAATTGAAGATTATGTTTGGTTAACTTATGAAAACGCTTTAAAAAATCTTAAATTTGAAAACGATAAAACAATTCTTACAGATGCGCGGGAATTTTTATTAAATAATAACTATATCAGCGAGGTATAAAATGGTCGAAAATATTGTAACAGCAATTGTTGATTTTTTCCAAAACGACTTCCCTCCGCAGCTTGTAGCATTTTTTATTTCCCTTTGCCCTATTCTTGAACTTCGTGGCGGTATGATTGCTGCAAAGCTTCTTGAAATCCCTTTCATTCAAGCTTTTTTTATATGCTTCATAGGTAATATGCTTCCTATTCCTTTTATTCTTTTATTCATTAGAAGAATTTTCAAATGGATGAGAAAATATAAATCCTTTGCTAAAATAGTGGATAAGCTTGAAGCCCGCTCGGAAAAGAAAAAAGATACCGTTTTAAAATATAAAGAATGGGGCTTGCTGGCGTTTGTTGCTATTCCCTTTCCCGGCACAGGCGGTTGGACAGGCGCTCTTGTTGCTGCGCTTATGGATTTAAGATTTAAAAAATGCTTACCAATAATTACGTTAGGTGTTTTTATTGCGGGGCTTATTATGTCATTGATTACTTACGGAATATTTTAATTTAAAAGCACCGTCAAGAGACGGTGTTTTTTAGAATAATCATATTTTAACAATGGTGGTGAATTTGTTGTATTGTTATATTTTCGGCGCAATGACGGTTGATTCATTTGATTTTAATATTGCTGAGAATGATATTGTTATTGCAGCAGATTCGGGTATAATCAATGCTCAAAAATTCAATATCGAACCTGATTATATCATTGGTGATTTTGATTCTTTAGGCTATACACCTAACAATTGCAATACTATAATTCATCCGATTGAAAAAGATGATACCGACACAATGTTAGCCATAAAATTGGGCTTTGAAAAAGGTTATAAAAGCTTCCGTATTTTTGGTGGAATCGGTGGCAGATTAGACCACACATTTGCAAATATTCAAGCTGCTTCTTATATTGCTGAAAATGGTGGTAACGCAATATTTTATGGCAATAAAGAAAATTTGACAGTAATAAAAAATAATAAATTCAGTTTTAACAACGAAAACAAAGGTAATGTTTCAATTTTTGCTCTTGAAGAAAGTAAAAATGTATCTGTAAATGGCTTATACTACGAATTAGAAAACGGCTGCCTTTCAATAAACTTCCCCTTAGGAACAAGCAATAAATTCAATAATAAAGATGCAACCATCACTGTTGAACAAGGAAAATTATTAATAATTTGGGAAAGGCAAGGTAAAAACAATGAATAATGATATTAAAAATATTCAAGGTGCAATTTTTGATTTAGACGGCACAATTCTTGACTCAATGCATATCTGGAGCGAAATAGGCTTATTATTCCTCAAAAACAAAGGTATTGAACCACCACCCGGAGTTGAAGACGAATTTGTTAAAATGAGTATGGTACAAGCGGCAGAATACTACATAAAAAACATTGACCCGACTGCAACTGTAATGGATATCGTAAATGAAGTCAACTCATTAGTTCAGGGCTTTTATTTTAATGAAGTAATTAAAAAAGACAAAAGCAAAGAATTTTTGGATTTCCTTAAATCAAGAGATGTAAAAATGTGCATTGCTACCGCTACTGACAAGCATCTTGTTGAAAAAGCACTTGAAAGAAACGGTATTAGGGAATATTTCTCCGAGATTTTCACTTGTTCCAGTGTTGGTGCAGGAAAAGATACACCTGTAATTTATGATGTTTCTTTAGAGCATTTAGGCACACCGAAAGATAACACATTCATATTTGAAGATGCCTTATACGCCATTGAAACTGCAAATAAAGCAGGTTACAACATTGTCGGTATAAGCGATGTTTCCGAAAAAGCTGACCCTGAAACAGTTAAAAATCTTTGCAATTACTATATAAATAATTATTCTGAAATTTATAATTTTTTTGAGTAAACACTAAAGCCTCGGTAAACTTTAAAAGTTACCGAGGCTTTAAATTTATTCTTCTGTATTTTCTTCTGCTTCAACTGCTGTTTCTTCAACTTCAATTGCTTCGGGTTCTTCAGCAACAACATTCGTTTCCTCAACAGCTTCTTCAACTACCTCTTCATCAGGATTGTAGTTTTCGTCCATAAGTTTTAAGAATAATTCTTTATCAATTTTTTGAATTTCAAGAAGTTTTTCTCCAACAAGTGTAAGCTTATCTTCATGTTCTGTAAGAATAGCAAGACAACGAGCCTCACACTCTGTAACAATCTTCTTAATTTCTTCATCAATAAGCGTTGCATAGGTATCAGAATAATTTTTAGTATGATTATAGTCCATACCTAAAAATACTTGATCATTATCCTTACCGTAAACAATAGGACCAAGTTTATCACTCATACCATAACGAGTTACCATTGCGCGCGCCATATCAGAAGCTCTCGAAATATCAGAAGACGGACCAGACCAAACACCGCCTATTTTTATTTTCTCGGCAATTCTACCACCCATTAAACTAACAATTTCATCAAGAAGCTCATTCTTGCTCATATATGCATTATCTTCTTCTTGCCTGTAGAGTGTGTAGCCGCCTGCCATACCGCGAGGAATCATTGAAATTTCATAAACGGGATGAGCATATTCCAAGAAATATGAAACAACTGCATGACCTGCTTCGTGGAACGCCGTAATTTTTTGATCTCTTTCGGTAAATTTATGAGATTTCTTTTCTGTTCCCAAAGAAACTTTAATTATAGCCTCATCAATTTCAACCATCGTAATAGCTTTTTTATTTCGCTTTGCAGCCAAAAGAGCTGCTTCATTCATAAGGTTTTCCAGGTCAGCACCCACGAAACCAACTGTTCCGTGTGCAATTGTTTTCAAATCAACATCAGGAGCGAGAGGTTTGTTCTTCGCGTGAACTCTGAGAATTTCTTCTCTACCCTTTAAATCGGGTCTGCCAACTGTTACCTGACGGTCAAAACGACCGGGTCTTAAAAGAGCAGGGTCAAGAATATCAGGGCGGTTTGTTGCGGCGATAATAATGATACCTTCATTATTACCGAAGCCGTCCATTTCAACAAGCAACTGGTTAAGTGTCTGCTCACGTTCATCGTGACCGCCACCCATACCTGCGCCACGGTGACGACCTACAGCATCAATTTCGTCAATAAATATAATTGAAGGCGCACTCTTTTTTGCTTGGTCAAAAAGGTCACGAACACGTGAAGCACCAACACCAACATACATTTCAACGAAATCAGAACCTGAAATTGAGAAAAAGGGCACATCTGCCTCACCTGCTACCGCACGTGCAAGCAAGGTTTTACCTGTACCGGGAGGGCCAACAAGAAGAACACCTTTAGGAATTCTTGCACCAAGCTCCGTAAACTTTTGAGGGTCTCTCAAGAACTCAACAATTTCTTGAAGCTCTTCTTTTTCTTCATCTGCACCTGCAACCTGCTTAAAGGTTGTTTTTCTTTTTTCGTCCTTGCCGAATTTAACGCGGGCTTTGCCAAATCCCATTGCACGATTATTTTCTGAAGTAATGGAATTATTCATTTTCTTCATAAACAAATAGCCGCCGCCGATTACGAGAATTCCGCAAAAAATCACCGGCAATAACTGTATAAGAATAGAACCGGATGCACCCGAGCTATAGTCATACTTAATCGGTTTATCGGGGTTCGCTCTGTTATATTCAACAACTGTATCGTGAACATCATCAATAAATAATGATACATTGGGAACGGAATATTTTGCAGATGTTCCGTCCTTCAATTCGTATGTTAAAGCACCTGAACCGATATTCAAGCTATATTTTGCTACTTCGCCTTTATCAAAAAGCTCAATAACCTGATAATACTCTAAATCCGTTTTTTTCGGTCCACCCGCATTCATAAAGTAAAGGAAAAACAACGGAATTAGCGGAATAATAATATAAGGCAAAATAGCCTTAATTTTGTCACCCTGTTTTATAACAATTCACCTCTTTAGTCTTTGTATACAGATTCTTTTAAAATGCCGATAAAAGGCAAGTTTCTGTAATATTCATTATAATCCAAACCGTAGCCTACTATGAACTCATTTGGAACCGAACCACCGATATAATCAGCAACTATATCAGCTTCGCGTCTTTCGGGTTTATCAACAAGCGTACAGATTTTTATACTTTTGGGTTTCCTTGCTGAGAGGATTTCTTTCAGATAAAAAAGCGTATTTCCGCTGTCAAGAATGTCTTCGAC
>JAZSNR010000019.1:0-18936 GCA_045536495.1 Acutalibacteraceae bacterium | reverse complement strand
CCTCGGTCATCTTTGAGATAACCGAGGAGTCTATACCTACTGTTTCAGGTGTTTTTACTCTTTCAATAGACTTATACAAATTCTTCATAGTCCTTTATATGCTCTGCTTCATAATCTTTGTAGATATCAACGCTACGAATATGCCACTGAACAAAGCCGTGCTCTTCTGCCATTTTATCGGCAGTTTCCTTCCACTTGCGAGCAACATCCATTGTCTTGCCGATTAATTCTTCAATTTTTTCGGGTGACTGAAGATCTGTAGACTTGGCACCTGATTCTTCAACAATCTTTTTGATTGCACCGGGATTATCAACAATGGGACAAGCACGAAGCATATTATCTGAGAATGGCTGACGAGCTTTGTATGCCATAAAAATCGGGCTCTTAAGCGCATCTATAAAATGTGTGTCAGGGTCTTTGATGTTGACATTAGAGTAGTGAGCAAATACGCAAGGCTCACAATCGCCATTTGCGCTGATATGGAAATACTGTTTACCGCCTGCAACACAACCGCCAACATATTCGCCATCGTTAAAGAAATCAATCATAACAAGAGGTTTAACCTCTTTGAAACGCCATTTACGAACCTGGTCATACATATGCTTTCTCTGCTCTGCTGTTGCCATAAGTTCAGATGTGGCACCACAGCCTACAGGCACAAATGAGAACAACCATGCAAAAACTGCGCCTTGGTCAATAAGGAAATCTACATATTCATCAGTTGAAATAACGTCTGCATTTTCCTTTGTATAACACAAGGATGTACCAAAGGGAATACCGTTTGCCTTCAAACGAGCCATTGCATCAATTGTGGCTTTATATGTACCTTTACCCCTACGTGAATCTGTTGTTTCTTCATTACCCTCAATGGAAATTGTTACAAGAAGGTTGCCGACTTCTTTTATTTTTTCAACAAAGGCATCATCGCAAAGAGTACCATTTGTAAAGGCATGGAAAAGGCAATCAGGATTTTCTTTACAAAGTCTTATGATATCATTTTTACGAACAAGAGGTTCACCGCCTGTGTAAAGGTACACATAAGTACCAACAGCTTTACCCTCTTGAATAATTTTATTCAAATCATCGTAGCTCATATTGAGCTTGTCGCCATATTCAGCAGCCCAACAGCCTTTACACTTAAGATTACAAGCGGTAGTAATATCAATAAGCACTGCCCACGGAATATTGCAGTTATACTCTTCCATTGCTGCTTTTCTTATATCATAGCTCTTTACAACTGCATTCACAAAGGGTGGTACAAGTTTAAGTATAATGTTTGTGTCAGTGTTCATTATAACTCTTTTCACATAGTCAGCATAAACATTTGTGGGGTCACTTAATCTCTCCTCTAACCTTGTGAGAATTTTAAGATGAAGCTCATCTTTAACCATTTTCTTACCCCAGGAAATAAGCTTAAAAAGATTTGTGTCATAATCTTTTTTTACATACTCAATTCCTTGTTTTATTGCCGCATTAAGTGTCATTTTTTTAAAACCCATAGTTAGTACATCCTTTCAATCAATAATTTAATACCCACGTTTCTGTTTGTTCACCATCAAACACCGCTGAACCACTGATACCGCCACTATGGGCAGAACCGGTTATATTCATAGGAATGTTGTATTTTGCATATGTAACATAGCCATCGGCATTTATATGCAACTCGAGAGATGAACCTTTATAGATAATATCTGCCGAATCCACTTGCAAAAAACTCAAATCGAAACCGCTGACATCAAGATAACCGATAGACGAAGCATTGTGCTTTGGAACATCATACATTCCCACACTTTCCTCTACCACATTAATTTTAATGATATACTCATTATCTGAATGTTGCACCGATGCAGATTTCACGCCGTTTTCCGACAATGTAAAATTACTTTTTTGGGGAAGAATGATCGGTACTGTTTCACCCTCAGAATTTACCGCTTTGCCGTTTTGGTAATTCAACGTTTCATCAACAGGACTGACAACCCAACCAATCATTAAATTTACTACAGATGCTACCACCGGTCCGCCGGTACATTCAGTAACATCGGCAGTAAAGGTTTCATTATGTGCTACTGTCAAATTACCGCTGTAAGCTTTGGTTTTATTGACTGCTTCAGTTGCCTTTGTAATAATTTGAGCGGTTGTCCACTTTGATGAGTCAGGAAGAATGTTCTCGGAAGAATTTTGCTTATTGGTTACAGGTATATTTCCCTTATCACCTTGAGCTTCTGTAACAATCTGTACTGTCTCTTCATCTTTTTGATTATTCTTATCTTCTTTGGTTGGTGCAAAAGTCAGCCCCGCTTTATAAACGATACTGTTTTCAGTATAAATTTGAGTACCAGCTTTTTTGTTCTTAAACGAGAAATCACCTTTCACCACGAAACACACAATCACTGCTACAGTAATCAGAACAGCAACTTCAAATATAATCAAAGCGTTTTTCTTTAAACTAATTTCAGTGTCTTTTCTCTTTTTAATTCTGTTCACCACCAAAATAAAAAATCTTAACAACGGCATTTTAAACTACCGTTGTTAAGATTATGTTAAAGTTTATATAATAACTGTAAAAACCGAACCCTCTCCTAAAACACTTTCAACTTTAATTTCACCATCAAGCATTGTAGCAACCTGTTTCACCAAAGCAAGTCCTAAACCGTTTCCCTCTTGGGAATGGGAAGTATCACCCTGGTAGAATTTTTCAAAGCAATGCTTTAGAGTTTCCGGGGACATTCCGCAACCGGTATCAGAAACACATACTATGGTTTTATGATTTTCTTTTTTTAATTTTACAGAAATTGTACCACCGCATTCTGTATATTTTATAGCATTTGAAAGCACGTTATTCCAAACAATTTCCAGAAGCGATTTATCACTTATAACAAAAGCCTCATCCAAATCAACATCGAGCTTCAATTTTTTCTCATCAATTTTATCTTCAAAAGAAAGTATGCAATACCGTAACTGCTCATCTAAAGAAAAACTTTCATTTTGAATTATTCCTTGATTCTCGATTTTATTAAGCTTTAATATATTTGTTACAAGGTTTGTAAGAGAATCTATAGCCCGAGAAAGTCGATATGTATATTCTGCTCTTTTTTCATCACTTAAATTTTTATTTTGCAACAAATCGGCGTACCCTTGAACAACGCTTAAAGGTGTTTTTATTTCATGAGAAACATCTGCAACAAAGTTGTTTCTCATATTTTCTAAAGAGGAAATTTCCGTAAGCATCTTGTTAAAGTTCACTGCAAGGTAGTCCATTTCACTTTTCGGTTTATCAAAATACATAGGAACTCTGACATTAAAATCCCCTTTTGCAACTTTACTTGCAGTATCACAAAACACTTGGATTTTATTATAGTATACTCTACCTTTAACAAAATATATAAGCCCCGTAGAAATTGTACAACTAAACAAAAGATACAATGCACCGTATAAAGCAATGGTTGATTTATCAAAGTCTTTGCTGATAACATCCACCAAAATAAACACTAGGAAGGTACTATTCAATGCAACAATTGAAAAAACGGAAATGAATTCAACAATAAAATTACGAAGTCTGCTGGCAAAGGTCTTTTCCTTATGTTTTATTCTCATACAAGAATCACCGCCTTGTAACCAAGCCCATGAACCGTTACAATTTCAACATCTTTACATTCAGAAATCTTTCCACGGAGCTTTGTTATGCAAACATCAACTGTTCGAGGAGCGCTTTCACTATCATATCCCCAAAATTCATTCATAAGCTGTGTTCTGGTGAAAGTATGCTTAGGATATGATAAAAATTTAAAAAGAATATTAAACTCCTTAACCGAAAGTCCTAAATCCTTACCGTTAAGGTAAGCAGCACTTTCAGTTGAATCTAACACCAAATCACCCACCACAATCTTTTTTTTATTGGCAATATTTGCTCTTCTGAGAATTGCTTCAATTCGAAGGATCATCTCTTTCATTTCAACAGGCTTGACAATATAATCATCAATGCCGATTCTATAGCCTTTTTCTTTTGACTGCAAATCATCTCGCGCAGTTAGAAACAAAATCGGAACATCTTTGTTTATCCCACGCACCTGCTCTGCAAACTCAAATCCGTCAACATCTTTCATCATAATGTCAGAAACAATCATATCAAAAGAAAGCTCTTCCATTTTTTCAAGCGCTTCTTCAGCACTGTGACATCCTACAACACAGTAACCATTATCGGTAAGATATGAACACACAATTCTGTTAAACTGGACGTCATCCTCTACGAGTAAAATACAAACCATTTTTTACACCTCCTAAAAACCGAAATAATCCTACACTAACAATGTTAACATTTTATTAAGCGAACATCAATTAAGAAAAAGTAAACACTTCAAAGAACATCATTATATGCTCTTTGAAGTGTCTTTAGATTTTACTAACTTTTCAACAGGAAGCTGAGCAAGAATTATGGCAAGGAACACAAGGGCGCAACCAAATATTTCACTTCCCGTAAGCCTTTCACCGAAGAAAGCACCGGCTAAAGCAGCAAACACAGATTCAAGGCTCATTAAAAGACTTGCAACCGTGGGATTAAGATTCTTTTGTGCCACAATCTGAAGAGTGAATGCTATACCCGAAGACATTACACCTGCATAGAAAACCGAAAACCAAGCATTTGAAATCGCTTGAGGGTCGGGATTTTCAAAAAGGAACATTCCTATTGCAGAAATAACGGCAGAAATAAAAAACTGAACAAGAGAAAGGCGTACACCGTCAACGGTTTGAACAAAATGGTCGACTATCATAATCTGCACTGCGAAAAGAAATGCGCAAAGAACAAGAAGAACGTCGCCGATACTTATTCCGCCCACATCCGTTACACAAAGGAAATACATTCCGCAAGTGGCAATAACAATACAAAGCCATAATATAGGCTTCACTTTTCTTTTAAAAAACAGTCCCAGAAGCGGAACTATAAGAATATAAAGCGTTGTTAAAAAGCCTGCTTTACCTACACTTGAAAGCATAATTCCGTACTGCTGCACCAAAGACGCCAAGCAAACGGATGTACCGCAAAGAAGACCGCCTATAATAAGTCTTTTAGAAAAGAAGGTTTTATTCTCGTCATGTGGACCGTTTCCTATAGTCTTTTTATTTCTTTTAAATATCGCCAAAGACACCGGTGTTAAAACAACTACCGCAAGACAAGACCTTAAGCATAAAAAGGTAAAGTTTCCGATTTGCTCCAAGCCTTCTCTTTGAGCAACAAATGCAGTACCCCAGATAAAAGCTGCAATGGTCAATAGCAGTGAGGAAAGCAGTGCTTTGGATTTAGTAATTTTTTCCGTCATAAATACCTCTTAAATAAAAAAATAACGAAAAGTATAATATCACACAAGTTTATATAATTCAACAAAAAATAACTGCCTTACTAAAATAGTTTCGGCAGTTATCTTGATTTTATTAACCCAAATTATGTCTTACAAGCTGTGCACGTAATTTATCCCGTTCAATTCTGTCCAAAGGTCTGTCAACAGAAAGAGAGATTGTTGCAGGTTGCATATGAATCATCAAAGCTTCAATCTGAGCACAGTCCATATTGATTAAACCCTTAACCGCACCCAAACGAACAAGGGAAATAAGCTCCATAAACTCACTTGTATCAATCATTCTTGCATATTTCAAAACGCCGTATGCTCTGAAAATTCTGTCTTCCGTTACGGGTGCTTTAAAAATTTCTTCTCTTGCTACACGCTCCTGCGCCGCAATCTGAAGTGCAATTGATTTAAGATTTTCAATAGCTGCTTTCTCGGAAATTCCGAGAGTAATGGTATTACTCAAACGGAACAAATCACCCTTTGCCGCTGCACCCTCGCCGTAAGAACCGCGAAGGGAAAGCCCCAG
This sequence comes from Acutalibacteraceae bacterium, assembly GCA_045536495.1. Classification (GTDB taxonomy): domain Bacteria; phylum Bacillota; class Clostridia; order Oscillospirales; family Acutalibacteraceae; genus DTU089. The sequence goes on along the minus strand of JAZSNR010000019.1, from coordinate 13,068 downwards.
CTTTGAAACAGTTGTTATAAGCTTTGTAATCTGCGAGGATGTAACGAGAGCAGGAAGATGAAGAACAACAGATGCTTTCATCCCCGTACCTAAAGCGGTTGGGTCTTGGGTAAGATAACCTAACCTGTCATCAAAAGCAAACTGAAGTTTTTCGCTTAACTGACCGTCTATTCTGTCAGCAGTTCTGTATGCTTCATCAAGGGCAAAGCCTGCATACATAACCTGAAGTCTTATATGGTCTTCCTCATTGAGCATAATACTGACAGCTTCATCCTCTGTAAGAAGAAGTGCTCTGCCGTCACGGGAAGAAGCAAATTCAGGACTGACAAGATGCCTTTCCGCCAAAGAAACAACCTCTGACTGAGAAAGAGTTTTCATTTCATAATGATTAAAAGAATAGTCCTTTATTGATTCAGCAGCACCTCTTATAACTGAATTCACCCTTAATTTATCCTGCATTGAAAGACTTGCAGGAAAGGGAAATTGCTTTATATTTCGGGCAAGGTGAATGCTTGTGCTGATAACAACATCATTCTGAGCACCTGTGCCCAAATACCATTTTGCACTCATTGCTTATCCCCTCCTGCCATTAAGATTGCATTTATTTCGTCGCGAATTTTAACAGCAGATTCAAAATCCTGCTCACGAACTGCATTTTCTAACTGTTCTTTTAAAAGCTCCAATCTGTTTGAGGCATCAACAGAATCGGCAGGTTTTTTACCCATATGAGTACCTTTGCCGTGAATACGCTGTAAGGACGGAAGAAGCTTGTCATAAAATGCCGTATAACACTCGGCGCAACCCATTTTGCCGTCTTTAGCAATTTCTTCAAAGCTTTTATTGCAGAAAGGGCAACGGGAAGCATTTGAAGCATGTTCACCTTTTAAAAGGAAATCGCCCAAGAAATCGGAAAAGCCTAAACCAAAGCCTGAAAAAGCTTCGCCATAGCCTAAAGAACGGGCACAGTCTGAGCAAAGGTGCACCTCTGCCGCTCTACCGTTTATAATGCGCTTCATATGCATATTCGCTTCATTTTTATTACAATGTTGACAAAGCACAGCGCTCACCTCTGTTACACTTTATTATATTGGTATTATACGACAAATTTTTGAACAATTCAATACGGGTATATAAACTTATTTTATACGCCGAATTCATTATCGTCATCGAAATCGTTAAAATCATCATCGAATACATAGTCGAATTCGTCAGCGTATTCATAGTCATATTCATCGGAAATCAAATCACGAATATCAGCAGGACTATGTTTTTTATATTTTTCAAAATCAAAACTGTAACCCATCTTTGCGCCACCTTTCAATGATATTTCGCTTTTATTCTGTTCAAGGATTTTTTACTTATTCCTTTTGTAACAAAAAAAACTTAATAACATATTATGCATTGAAAGGGGGTTAAGAGAATGGGTTGCTTTTTCAATAACAACAACAGCTGCTCTTGGATTATCATCCTTATAATCCTCGTTTTGTTCTGCGGTAACGGTAACGGTTACGGCTCTTACAACAACGGTAACGACTGCGGCTGCAACAACAACTGCGGTTGCTGCTAAATTTTAAAAAAGCAAACCCTCACTCGAATTATCGGGTGAGGGCTTGCAATTTTTCATAAAATAACACTGAATATTACTGATACTACACCGAGAAGCATCAAGCCTGCCATAACAAAGCAAATGGCTCTTTTGGTTTTATCTGAAAACATTATTCAATACCAAGGAGAACTTTTACGCTGTCGGAAATAATCGAAAGCTTATCCTCTGCTTCCTTTCTTGAAGATGCTTTTGCAGTAATGTAAATCTTGATTTTAGGTTCCGTACCTGAGGGTCTTACAATTACTGTATCGCCACTTTCCATTCTGTAGGAAAGAACGTTTGATTTGGGAAGACCTGTTTCGCCGTCAGAGGTAACGCCTGTTTTATAGTCACCAACCCAAACAACCTTACTGCCGTTGATTTCTTTCGGGGGCTCATTGCGGAGAGATTCCATCATATCTGCCATTTTCTGCATACCTGCAGCACCCTCGAAAGCGTAGTTATCAAGCTGATTGAAGAAATAACCATATTTCTCGTAAACGCTGTCCATAAACTGCCACAAAGTAATACCCTGTGCTTTATAGAAAGCCGCCATTTCGCAAATAATCATTGCGGCATTAACACCGTCTTTATCGCGAGCGTGAGCACCGGTAAGGTAGCCGTAGCTTTCTTCAAGACCAAGCACATAGCGGTCTGCTTCGCCTTTTTCATCAAGCTCAGTAACAAGCTCACCGATATACTTGAAGCCTGTGAGAAGGTCTGCCATTTCTGCGCCGTATTCTTCACAAATAGCAGAAATGAGAGGTGTTGTAACAATAGTTTTAACAATAACGGGTTTTTCGGGAAGCTTACCCTTTTCTTTAAGCTGAGAAAGAAGGTATTCGCAAAGCATTGCGCCAACCTCGTTACCTGTCATAAGCTTATATTCGCCATTGTCACGAACTGCAATACCAACACGGTCACAGTCAGGGTCAGTTGCGAGCATAAGATCTGCAGGGAATTCCTCTGTCATTTTAAGACCTTCCTCGAATACCTGACGGATTTCAGGGTTCGGGTAAGGACAAGTGGGGAAATTGCCGTCGGGCTTTTCCTGTGCTTTAACTACTCTTAAATCTTCAACACCCAATTTTTTGAGAACACGGCGAACGGGCTTGTTACCTGTACCGTTAAGGGGTGTATAAAGAACCTTAAGACCTGATTTTTTCACAACATCAGAGTTAACCGAACAAGCAAGAACCTGTTCAATAAACTCATCCTTAAGCCAACCCTCGATATAGTCAACCATATCTTCTGCAAGAGCATCGGTGAAGCTCATACGTTTAACACCGTCAAACATATCAACCTTTTTCATATACTCATAAGTTTTTGCCGCACCTTCATCGGTCATCTGGAAACCGCGAGGGTCATAGCATTTAAATCCGTTGTATTTAGAGGGATTATGACTTGCCGTAAGCACAATACCTGAAGAACAACCGAGTCTTCTTACTGCAAAAGAAAGCATGGGAGTAGGCATAAGCTCGGGGTAAATATAAACCTTAATGCCGTTTGCTGCAAGAACCCCTGCGGCACACTCTGCAAAAACATCGGATTTAATACGGGAATCATAAGCAATAGCAACGCTGGGCTCGTCAAATTCTTCGTTAAGATAGTCTGCAAGACCTTGTGTTGCCTGGGCAACGGTGTAAACATTCATTCTGTTTGTACCTGCGCCGATAACACCGCGAAGACCGCCTGTGCCGAATTCAAGATTTTTATAGAAGCGGTCAAGTATTGCTTCTTCGTCACCCTCGATAGATTTGAGTTCCTCCTGCAAATCCTTATCAAGAACTGCTTTCTCTTTCCAAAGAGCGTAAAGAGCATTTATATCATTCATCGGAATCTCTCCTTAATTAAAATCTTTTATTTTTCAAGTATAGCATTATTAATTGACAAAATCAATTATCTTATAAAATTGGTACGAATTTTCTGCTCCCCTGCAGGTCTTTCGATACCGTTTTCTTTACCGAGCTGAATACATTTGAGAAGCCACGCCATATTTTTACCGAGAGTTCTCATAACCTGCAAGCCCTCAAGGTCCTGAAGCACATCCTCCGCCTTTGAGCCGTGAACCATATTCCAATAACCCGAAGATACAATAGGCATATTGTTAATGGTAAAATATTTATTGAGAACGTCAAAAGCTGCTGTTGAACCTGCACGGCGACAGCTTAAAATTGCGGCAGCAGGTTTATATTTGAACTTTCTGCCACCTGCATAGAAAGCTCTGTCAAGTACTGCACAAATTGTACCCGATGGTGCGGCATAGTGAACGGGAGAACCGAAAATAATACCGTCCACCTCAGAAGCTTTATCAATAAGAGTATTGGCAATATCGTCGTCAAATACACAGTGACCGTCGTTTTTTGCACAACCGCCGCAACCGATACAGCCTCTTACAGGCTTGTTACCGAGCCAGAAAATTTCTGCATCAATACCTTGTGTATTGAGTTCTTTCTGAATTTCACAAAGAGCGGTATAGGTGCAACCCTTTTCGTGAGGTCCACCATTTACAAGTAAAACTTTCATTTACATACCTCTTTCAATTATTCTTAATATATCACTTGGACTATCTACAATATATTCAGGGTTAAGGCTTTCTAAAACCTCTTTATCACGAAAACCCCAGGTTACTGCTATACAAGGAAGATTTGCATTTTTTGAGGTTTCAATATCAACCTCGGAATCACCTATATATACAGTATTTTCTAAATCTGCGCCCATTTCGGAAATTGCACCGAAAACGCTGTCGGGAGCAGGTTTTCTTTCCACCCCTTCCCTTTCGCCATAGGCACAGTCATAAAGGCCGCTGAAATAATCTTCCATCAAAGTTTTTACTGCAAAATCCGCTTTATTGGAAACTACTGCAATTTTGACACCTTTTGATTTTAACTCTTTCATTAAATCAATAATTCCGTCATAGGCTTTGGTTAAAATTGCTGAATGGTCTTTATAATACTCCTTAAAATCCGAAAAGCATTTATCAACTGTTTCTAAAGGTATTTTTTCGGGAACGGAACGTTCAATTAAAAGGCGTATTCCGTTGCCCACAAATGAGCGAACCTCTTCTGTTGTGCGCTTGGGTAAATTGTTCTTTTCAAGAGCGAAATTCACACTGTCGCGTAAATCCCCTAAAGTATCAAGAAGAGTTCCGTCAAGATCAAAAACAACTGAATTAAACTTCATCCTCGGGACACTCCAAATCAACAATTGTATATGTTCTGTTAAGGGCAGGTAAAACCTTTTCTTTTAAGTCCTCGGTTGAGAATTTAACAGTTGCGGTATTAACACAAGGATGACAAGCAAAATAGGTATCCTTGAAAACATTCTTCTCAATGAGAAGCTCAACATTTTCTTCTTTATCGAACATTAAAGAAAGTACAGTCAATGAACCTGGAGAAACATTGAGAAGCTCTTCCATTTTTTCACCACTTGCAAAGGACAGACGAGAAGAATTAATCTGAGCTGAAAGATATTTTGTTTTAAAGGGCATATCACCGGGAATAAGAAGCATATAGAATTTTGTCTGCTGACGGTTGCAAAGAAGAAGATTTTTGCAGATTTTCGCATCAATAATCTTCTCAACACCCTCGCAAAGCTCAATTGTTGCTGCCTCGTCGTGCTCGGCTCTTATATATTCCACTCCGTTATCTTCAAGAAAAAGATAGCTCTGCATTTCTTTTTCTGTCTGAGTTGTTTCGGGGTGGGATGTAAATGTTTTTTCGTTTATATACATAATTTTTCTCCGTGTTATTTAATACAAATTCAAAGTTTTCTCCGCCGCTTCTCTTAAGCAGAAGCCTGTGAGGCTTGTTCCGTCGGAATTGTATTTTTCTGTTAAATCTTTAAGTATTACAAAATTTTCTTCTGTCGGGTTTTCCCATTGGTTGTAAATTGCATCGAGCACATCACAACACATTGAGAATTTATTTACCCATTTCTGCATTTCTGCGAAAAGTGAAACACTTGTATCTTGGAGCATTTCAAGGCATTTTCTCATATTGGTGTTATACTCTTTGAATTCTTTAAGTGCGCCCTCTTTATCACCTGTTGATAAAAGGAAATTGATATGAGAAAGCTTGTCGCTCATAAAAGCGGAGCTATATTTTGAAAGGCAGGAAACGCCGAGATGGTCGGCAAAATAACCGAACAATTCCGCTTTTTCGCCCAAAAGCTCTTTATGTGCATTTTTGAGTGATTTCTCGGGATTATAGCAAACGGGATTCCAAAGATAATCTGCAATTGTCATAAGCGGGATTTTTGAGCATTCTGCATATTCCATAACATTGGAAATAAGACCTTCGCAATGTTTATAAAGTTCTTTATCTCTGCCGATTATTGCACCAAGGTGCATTTCCTGGAACATTTCGCAATCGTTTACAGGGAAATTATCCCAGAAAAGAGGTTTGTGGTTTGTGGAGCGAAAAAGCTCGTCTGATTCCCTTACCGTTAAAACTCTCGAGCAAATTTCCGCACCTGTCCAGAACATTTTTACGTCTGAGGGAATACCCTGACCGAACTTTGAAATATAGTAACCCTTTTCGTCACCGCTATATTGTGTGGGACAAACAGTAAGAGAAATCGTATTATCAAACTCTTTAAGTGCTTTATAAGTTTTATTTATAAGATAGATATGAGCATCAACTATGCCGTCAAATCTTTCTTTATCTTCCTCATACTGAAATTCCCAAGGAATATCATCAAGAAGAAGACCGAAAGTTCTGACACCGATTTTGTAAATGCTTTTTATTTTTTCTATAAGGTAATTAAAATCCTCTTCGGATGTGTATTTGTAAGTAAGACCCGGTCCGATATTCCATGCAAAATCAAGTTCGTTTTCTGTTGCGAAAACAAAAAGATTTTTCAAAGCATTAAGTTCGTTTTCGGGATAAAGGTCACGCCATTTTTCACGGTGGTAAATGTCGTCTTTAGGAGCATAATAAAATGTGTTCATTCCGTATTTTGCCATAAGGCTCATAACAGAAAGGCGCTTTTTATTACTCCATGTTTTACCGTAAAATCCCTCAATATAGCCGCGAGCTTCAAAAAGCGGATAATCTTCAAGCTCGCCTGTTTTTAGCTCGTCATTTTCAATGAGCTTGCAAAGGGTGTGAACAGCTCTGAAAACACCGCGTTTGGAGGATGCTTCAACAACCACTTTATCATCTGTTACTGTTATAAAATATTTTTCGTCTGTAAGACGGGAAAGAGAGTCAATATATGTAGTTTTCTTACTGTCAGTAACTTTAATTTCAACATTAAAGCCATTTCTGTTTTCTATGTTATATGAAGAAAAAATCTTTTCTGCCAAATCTTTAAAATCGCCGCTGACAGAAACTGATTTAATATTTACTTTTTCACCATTAAGATTGTTTTTTTGAGGAATGGGGTAAATCATAAATGCTTAACCTCGCTTTTATATTTTTCAATAAGCTTGTCGTTAATTTCATCGCCGCCATCGATATTGGAGCTGGCAAAATGCTCGGGCACAAAGCCTTTCTTTGCACAAATATCAACCGCTTCTGCAACAACTGCATTGAGAATAAGCGCTCCGCTTACAGTTGATGTGGGGCATATTTTACCCTCAACTCCGTCAATCTCCACACACGCGTCACCCACGCAACCGAAGTTATCTAAAACAACATCTGAAATTTCACAAAGCCTTTTACCGCTTTTGTGGCGAGAATCACCCGAATATGTATGCTGAAGATTTGTAAGAGCAACTGTCTTTACGCCCTTTTCTTTGCAAAGAAGCGCCATATCAACAATAACGCCGTTTCTGCCCGAATTGGAAATAATAACAATAACATCGTTTTCTTTTATTCCATATTCATTAAAGAGATTTTGGGCAACACCCTCAACGCGCTCTGCAACTGTGCTTTCAGAAGCGGAAATATGAAGCATTAAGGGGGGATTTAAAATGGGTTGAATTTTAACAAGTCCGCCTGCTCTGTAAAAAAGCTCTTCTGAAAGCATATGAGAATGACCCGTGCCGAACAAAAATATTTTTCTGTTATTTATAAGAGCATCGCTGAAAAGCTCAGCAGTTTTTTCTATATTTTTTGCACCGTCAGTTGCGATTTTCTCAATTATTTCCTGATTGTTCTTTATATATTCAAGATACTTTTTCATTGCATTTCCCTCGCAATTTTTAAAGCACCCTCTTCGGGTGGTAAGGTAAGCATCCGGATTTTCAAATCCGAATGAAATTCTTTAATATCGTCAATAAAACACTTTCTGAAAAGCTCATTATTTTGGAAAACTCCGCCGTAAAGAGAAAGCAAGGTGCAATTTTTCATTTCGTTAAGAAGCGCAAGAACTGTTTTTGAAAAATAATGGGCTTCGTTAAGAATTATAGTTTTTGCAACAAAGTCTTCATTTGCCACCTCGCCCACTTTCGCGGAAAAGCCTGCCAAAACATCCTTTGTTGTTTCAGGAGAATAGATTTTGTCAATTGCTTTTCTTAAATCGTCTACTCCGAAATATTCTTCAGCACATTTTGCAAGAGTTATTTTTTGTCCATCGTCATAAAGCATTGCACAGGCTTTTAAAGAATTAACTGCAATTGAATAGGCAGAGCCTTCGTCACCGAAAATGTGACCCCAGCCGCCTTTGGTTTTAACTGTGCCGTTTTCGTCAATTCCCGCAACAATTGAACCTGTTCCGCAGATTGCAGCAATTCGGCATTTGTCCTCTCCCGAAGAAGCGAGAGCAACGAAAACATCGCTGTTCATACCGATTTTTTTTGCTTTAATTATACCGTCACAAAGGGCGGTTATTGTTTCATTTGGTGCTTCATCATCTAAAGCAGAGCAACCGATAAAAGCGGAGTGGAATTCAATTTCGCCGAGATTTTTATTGATGTCTTTAATAACATCAGAAAGGTTTTCCCGTGCTTTTTCCATTCCTACTGAATAGAAATTAATACTTTTACCAATGGCTTTAAAAAGCACATTCCCGTTTTCATCGGAAACTGCCGCAGTAGTCCGCGTACCGCCACCGTCAATACCAAGATAATATTTCACAAGAAAACCTCCTTTTATAATTTTATTCTGTTATACCAAGTTCCTTTGCCATTTCAACAAAGCCCTTCATAACGGATGAACCTGTTTTGCAACCGAGAGAAACAAGCTCATGATAATGGTTCATGGGGTCGCCCATTGTATAGTCATTATCGGGAACAATGTAACCGATTGCATCGTTTGCAAGACCGAAAACCATTGTATCTTCACCAAAAATTTCACGAAGAGAAGGAATGCCGAAATCCGTGTGAGTAACAGAGCCGTCTGCATAAAGAGATGCACCGCCCGTTAACAAATCGCAACAAAATTCACCGGGTACCATACAGATTTTAAGCTCTTTACCAATTTCAAGATAGCCGATTTCGGAGTAAACTGCATATTCCTGCTTGCCCTCAACAAGCACCTTGAAATTTGCAAGCTTAAGCTTACCTGCCGCCGCCATAAGAGCATTTTTAATAGGGATTTTAACCTCTTTAAGCCTTATGTTAAGAAGAGGTTTAACCTTTTTCTCCTCTACGGGCTCCCAATCATTGCACCAAAGGGTGTATTCTCCGCCATTTTGAGCAGCATTTGCAGATTCCTCCGCAATTTCTTTTTCATCATAAAGGAGCTTGTCTTTTTTGATTTCATCAAGAGTTTTTGTAAGAGCAAGAGTAATTCTGCCGATTTCTCTGCCAAAGCGCACAGACATTTCATATCTGTGGTTAAGCTTAACTCCGTCATTTGTAACACCGCAGGCCATATAAATAGCACAGATTGCGCCGTTAAAGAACATAAAGTTATAGCCTGCTTTATTTATTATTTCGCCCATATAGTGAACATATTCACCGCAAAGGCGACGACCTGAACCCTCTTCACCTTTAATAGGCAAGCCTGCAACATCGGGATGGGCAGGAAGATTCACTATAATAGTTGGAGTTTTATCTACATCATCGGGAGTAAAGGTAAGCCTTGTAATATCTGTAACAACGCTTGGTGCAGAGGGTCTGTTTTTGTTAGTAAAATAGTCCTCTGTAATGTCCTTTTGAGCAATAGTTATCTCGCCCTCGCACATATCTGCAACAGCTCTTATAAGAGCATCGCTGACACCGTCGCACAAAAATCTCATATACTGCTCATCCGCACCACGTTCAAGAACACCCTTACCTGTATATTTTCTTTTAAGGTTTCTTAAAAGCTTACCGGGGAAATCTGTCCAGATACCTTCGGTATCAACACAGCTGTGAGCGTGAGTTGAAAAAACGTTTATTGAAGAAATTTTCTTTTCGGGGAAAAGCTTTTCGAATTTTTCTTTAAACTTTTTTCTGATAACTCTTATATCTCCGTTGGTTGTACCGATACAGTCGATAGTGCAAAAAACAGAAACCCCTCTGCCCGAACCGTCATCAAGGGCAATTGCTCTGCCTTGCATATCGTCAACAACCTCTTCAATAAGGTTTTTGAACTTATTTTCAGGGGCAATATATCCACCCATATAATATGCGCGTTTGGCATAGTCAACGGGAGTTAAATTAACATTTGCATAACCTAAACTCCACTTGCCGTTTTTAGAGGGGTTTTTAAGAAACTTCTCTGTTCCTTTATAAAAATCCTCGGGAACATAAGAGTTAATCGGAATAAAATCGCTACCGTCTTTAATTGAATTTGCAAAGGCTTTTAAAACGCCGTCTATTGTTTTATGAAGCAATTCAACTTGTTTTTCTTTTTCCATAAAAATCACCGAAAAGGGAGATATAAAATCCCCCTTTCCCTTTCTTATTTTATTTTACTCTCTTCATAATATCGGCAACGTTTTCTGCCATTGTTTCGTTTGTTAAATAACCAAGAGAGTTTGTTTCGTGGTAATGTCTTCTATCAAACACGTCCTTACCCTGCTCGATGTAGGGTTGGGTTTTGTGAAGAACATAGTCATTAGGTGTTACACAATAACCTGTCATATCGTTGGTAACGCAGAAAACAAGAAGGTCTTTGTCTCCAACAATATCAATAAGAGGTGTGGGGTTGATATCAGTTCCCTTGCCTGTTGCAGAAAGCTCTGCAGGAGCGGCACCGCCATAAACAACCTCAGGGAATGGTTCACCCGGGAGCATAAGAATTTGCTGTGTACCAAGCTTTATGTAAACCATTTCGGTCAGAAGAGCAAGACCTAAGTCACCTTTATCACAAGGGTAACGCTGTGAAGAACAAGCGTTAATTGTTGCCATAAGGGCAAGAAGCCCGTTATCAACAGGAGAGTAATATTTATGCTGAAGAACGGTAATTTCAACAGGCATTTCTTTTTCGTTATCAATACCGAGAGCTGCTTTACCGAGAGTTTCACCCTGAATACGAGTTCTTTCGGGCTTATCTTCGCAGAAATCTCCGGGGTCAACCGCACCGATAGCACCAACGCCGAAAAGAACGTGAACTCTTTTTTCATCTTTAATTGTTTTTCTGAGCCAATAGGGATAGTCTGCGCTACATTCTCTGTTGTCGCCACCAAGAGTATTGGGATGAGCGGCGTAGTTGAGGAACCACATTTCCGTACTACCGTTATCGGGAACGAAACGAATTCTTGTGAGAATATCGTGCATTGCATTGGGTTCACGCTTGCAGAACTGTGCTTCGGGAACTTTAACAGTGCCGATATAAAGCTTACCTGCTTTGCGTTTCTGATAAGCTTCTCTTGCAACTGCTTCAAGAGATTTTAAAAGTAAATCCATATATTCAGGGTCTTTACCGCTTTGAAGCTTATAAAGCTGACCCCAATAACCTACTGTATCAAAGCCTGCGTGAGTATGAGTGCAGGAAATGAATACACCAGCGCATTTGCTTTCTTCAATTAAATCTTTAAGTCTGTCACGTACAACATTAAGCTCAAAGTTCGTAAGACCAACAATATCAGCACTGATATGAATATAACCGCCGTTATCGTCCGCACCAATCCACATTGCGCTAACTGTAATATTATCGTGAACCTTTTCGATTACGTGACCCATACCGTGACCGGCAATCCAATATTTTTTTGCGTGTATGTCTTTAGGCATAACAACCCTTGAAGAATATCCGCAAACATAGCTTTCGCCTTTAATAACCGTTGGCATAGGACGAGGAAGCGGTTCTGCCTTAACACCTTTTCTTATAAGCTTTTTTGAACCTCTTTTACCAATAACTCGAACAGCCTTAGCTGCAAATTCATTAACGCCCATTTAAAACACTCCTTTGGGATCGAATTTATGAATATAAGTATACATATATATTGTAACAAATAATACATTATAAAGTCAACAAAATTACTTACTAAATAGATAGCCAATAAATTGTATAAAAACACAAAAAAAGGCTGTTAAATCAAGCAAAGTGCTCAATTTAACAGCCTTTGATTTTAGATCTTAATAATTCTCTTTTCTTACTTCGAAATAGCTCTGAGGATGAGCGCAAACGGGGCAAACCTCAGGAGCTTTTTTACCCATCACGAGATGTCCGCAGTTACGGCATTCCCACATAGTTTCCTCTGATTTTTCGAATACCTGTTGCATTTCAACATTTGAAAGAAGCTTTCTGTATCTTTCCTCATGTGATTTCTCGATTTTTGCTACTGCACGGAATTTTGCGGCAATTTCTGTGAAACCCTCTGCCTCTGCTTCGTCAGCAAAAGTAGCGTACATATCTGTCCATTCGTAATTCTCGCCTGCTGCCGCTGCTTCAAGGTTTTCTGCAGTTGTGCCGATACCCTTAAGCTCTTTGAACCACATTTTTGCGTGTTCTTTTTCGTTATTTGCAGTTTCTTCAAAAATTGCAGCTATCTGCTGAAAACCTTCTTTCTTTGCAACAGATGCAAAATATGTGTATTTGTTTCTTGCTTCGCTTTCGCCTGAAAATGCTGCGCGAAGATTCATTTCGGTTTTTGAACCCTTAAGTTCCATTATAACCACCCTTTCAAAAAGTATATTATTAGTAATATTTCCCAAAGGGAATTAATTATACTATAAAGCAACACAAAAACTTTGTCAATGAACAACTTGTTAAAAAATCACCAATTCTTTTTTACTCTTTTCAACAAAGAAAACATTAATTTTGTTGACTTATTTTTTCAAATATGGTAGTATTTTTTCAAACCTAATTAAAAGGAGATAATGTTATGGCAAAATTAAAAGATATTGATAAAGCTGCTGAATCCAAGGGTTCTGTTCTTGTTACAATTTGGCAGTTTGTAAAATTCATCGTTGTAAGCCTTCTTGCAATGATTGTTCAGTTCGTTCTTCTCAACACACTTCAGCTCATCCCCGCAATCAAAGAACTTTAAACCCAACCTTTTGAATGGATGTTCTTTGTTTACCCCGTTGCAGTTGGCGGTTTAGGTTACTTTATCGTTAGTAACGTTGCAAATATTGTTGCTCAAATCCTTGCTTTCTTTGTAAACAAGGAAAAAACTTTCAACTCCGGCGCAAACGTTGCAGTTGCTCTTCCTATTTACATAGTTTT
>JAZSNR010000061.1:0-2069 GCA_045536495.1 Acutalibacteraceae bacterium | reverse complement strand
AAAAAATAGCTCCTTTCAGATTTTGCAATCCGTCCAGAGCCGCTAAATCCACCAAAAAGAAAAAGACGGCATGAAGACCCACTTTCCCTACGTTTAGGAAAGTTAGGTCCGCACTGCCGTCTCGCGTTCTGGCGGATTACCAATTATTCAATTATGCTGCCTGGGGTGTGGGAACATTCTCAACATTGAGTGTTCCATCTTTATTTGCCGTAATTCTCGTTATACAACCTCTGCTGATAATCTCTACAACTGTCATGTCAACACTTATGTCACAGATTCGTTTGCCGTTTAGATTACGAATTTCAGCCATAGGCATTCCTCCTTTCATTATTATTGTATTTATTTCAAAAAGAGACAAAAATAGCCGACACAAAACATTCCATACATTTGTATGAGGAATGCTCGTGTCGGCTTAAACTCTCTCGGTTCAGCTCGCATTGAGCGAAAATATATGTAAGCGTAACCCTCGCTTGGGGTTACTGCGTTATGAGGTATATCCAACAGCCTTTGCTATGTCAGATAACAAAGTGCCTATTGTTATAGTTTCCATTTCGGAGCCTTTAGGTTTTTTAACCCTTAAAGCCATCTCGCCGTTTTCGTTTATAACAGCTTCTCCGATGGGGATGTGTTGTTCTCTTGTGTAAACCATTTTCTTGCTTTTCTTCTCTTTGTTTTCGCTCATTCAAAATCCTCCATATTTTCATTATTTTCGTCATCGTCATCGTATATAAAACCATCGTTAGGTACTGCTGCTTCGAACACACTTATATTTGAAAGTTGTGCATATTCACCGGGAAGCCATACTTCTTTTACTACTGAGTAATTTGACGGGTTAATAAGTAAAAGACTCATTTCATTTTTCACAGAAGCACAACGCAAAGTTTCAATAAGCTCGTAGAATATTTCTTCGTCAAGGAATGCGAATGAGAGCTTCATGCCTCTTAAATTATCAGGCTCCCATGCATCAACAAGAAACCAAGAACTTAGGCGTTCAAGAATTCTGCGAATTTCCATCCTTATGGGCATTCTACGAGTTTCGTTCAGTTCTTCCATTCTTTGTGAGAACAGATAAAAACACCACGATTGAATTATGGAGATATTTGTTTCAGACTGAATGTTCAGAACAAAATCGCCATGTTTGGTTGGGTATAAGGGATTTACTTCAGAAGTGTTACGAAGTATAGGTGTATTATATACTTCAGTAATGGGCAACCCTGCAGCAACGATTCTGGCTATAATGCTGTTTTTCATCATGTTCCTACGGTTCATTTCCTCGTTTTTTCTGTGTGTAAATCTGTCTTGTGCCTCTACTCGTTCAGCATATTCTTTTGGGAAATACCCGTTTGCTCTTGCAAGCGATTCAAGAAGGTATTCGTCAGATTTGTCCGCTCTGTTCTCATAAATGCTGATTATGTTATCGAGAGACAACGGCTTTTTAATATTAAGGTTAATAATACGGGAAAGTGTAGAGGCACCAATTCCTGTATCATCCGCAAATTGAGCCATAGAGCGTTCATTGCCCTTTGCATAATTTATCAGTTGGGCAAGTCTTGCATAATCAGGTGTACGCACCTGCTTAAACTCTTTTATTTGCTCTACAGTTATAGGGGTATCAGTAATCATTTTCATTTCCTCCGTTTCACGATTTTGCAACGCTCTTGCACCATCTTGCAATAAGTGTACCACATAATTGCAAGATTGTCAAGGGGTATTTTGCAATTTCTTAAAATTTTCTTGCAATAGCTTGCAAGACCTTGCAAGGCTACCTATACATCATACCGGGCATGGTTATTTCGTGGGAGCTATGGTTCGGCATTTTTAAGTCGCCCATAAGCGAAGCTGAAAAAACAGCTCTTTCTCCAAACCGACCACGGATTTCCTCTATAGTGTTATCTATAGTTTGTCTTCTCATCCTTTTTTCATAGTCGGTAAACAAATCAAGCTGAACATCAAGATTTTTATCTTTTAATTTTATTGCACATACCGTAACAGACCGCACATGATTGTGCCATCTGTAATTCGACACAAACAGTTCATATGCTGCCTCTGCTATTTCAAGAGGACTCTGT
>JAZSNR010000021.1:0-4322 GCA_045536495.1 Acutalibacteraceae bacterium | reverse complement strand
TTATTACTCTGTCACGCTCTGCCCAGTATTCCTCAATACCGCGGTGAATCTCAATAGCCATTTTCTGATAAATATCAGCAACCTGCTTGCCTAAATTACGGCTGCCAGAGTGAATAACAAGGTATCTTCTTCCCTCGTCGTCAACATCAATCTCAATAAAGTGATTACCGCCACCAAGTGAGCCTACGCTTCTCTCAAGTCTTTTGGCATCCTTAAGCTCTCTGTAGCAATGAAGGTTCTGTATTTCAGGTAAACGGATAAGTCTGCCGGGTTGAACATCCTTACCGGAAGGAATTTTTTCTCTTATAATACGGTCGAGCTTTTCAAAATCCACATCGTTAAAACCAAGATCAACCGTAAGCATACCGCACCCGATATCAACACCGACAATGTTAGGAATAACCCTTGCGCCAAGGTCAGCTGTAAAGCCGATTACGCATCCTGCACCTGCATGAACGTCAGGCATAATGCGGATTTTACATCCTCCGGCAAAGCTCTGATCACAGAGTGTTTTAATCTGCTCCTTGGCAGTATCTTCAATTGTATCAATAAAAACCTTTGCGGTACAAAACTTTCCGCTGATTTCTAACATAGTAATCTTCCTTTCTATGATTTTAATTTTAGTTTGTTTATCAGATTTTGTAAATATATTTTAATTCTTGATTGTTGTATTACAGGTTTATAAAACTGAAACTCATTATAGTATTTTCTTTCAAATATAAATGATTTCAGATACTTAAGGTATTCATCTTTATTTATGTAGCCTTTTTCTGCATCTTCGTAAAATTCATCAAAAATTGTCATTGTAAACCAAGGCTCTGTCTGTTCCTCATTTAAAACTGAAAGCCGCCCTATTCTGTACATCAGTTTCACTAAAGCTTCAACAGATGTTTCACTGTCAAGATATTTATTCTGAAGAAAGCTGAATATGTTGTCAACAACAATATCAAAATCAACTTTTTCATTCTTCTGCCGTATGTATGATTCTAAAACTGACAGCATTTGTTTTTCATTATAGCCGCAGAAAGCAAGGTCAACAATCACTTCTTCATAGGAAGTCTGTTCATTCAAAGTATTTTCAATGTATTCAAACAGTTCATCACTGTATCCGCATATAAGCATAATTTTAAAGTAAAACGCTTGCTCTATTGTCATGGAACTTACCTCCTCTTTCATCTTACAGCTATATTTTACCAATTTGATTCAGTTTTTTCACGGAAAAAAAGTTGCGAGAATGAGATAATTCATCAGACTCGCAACTCAAATTTATGCCGCTATATTTTTATATCTGTCGCTCTCAAGCACACTCATCATAAATTCATAAGGTGAGGGAATGCCTTCTGCTATCATTGAGAAAATCCGCGGTGTACAGCCGGAAACAAGTGCTACACCCTGCTCGTTTCTGGTTATGGGCTGCTGTCTGTTTCGGCTGGCAACATTCCAAAACACTATCTCAGGAAGTTTATAACCGGCGGCTTCAAATTTTGCTTTAGCGTTTTCAAAATTAGTTGCTTCAGCATTTTTAACACAAGCGTTAAACTCCATATCTGAAATAATAATTAACCTTTCGGGAAGCTCCGACTGAGGCAGGTTGTTTTTAACCGCCGCATTAAGAACGAGGTCAAATACCGCTTCAATATTTGTGTCTGCAACTTCATTGAAGGAGCATATATATTGTAGTTTTTCTGCAAAAGTTTCACCCTTGATTTCAATAAGCTCCGGATTGGTTGAGAACTCAACAAAGTGATTTCTGAATGCGCCTGTGTTGTGTTCTGCAAAATAGATACCGAGTGACAAAGCAACTGCAGCGGGAATAGGCTTTGCATCCATATACATAGAACCGGAGGTATCAATAATTGCGAGAGAATTGCCTTCGCAGCAGAAATCAGGCAGTGCTTTCCATGTGGCGTTGAGACTATTCTTCACATTCTCTGTAAGCACTTTCATAAATGAGCTGTTACCACCGTTGTACCAAGCAGTATTCAGATAAGGCTCCACAAGCTCATAAGGTGCTATTGTTGCAGTGTTCAACTTCGCTTCACCTACGGAAACCTTATTCAAAAACTCCCTGTAGCGTTCACCGTCGTTACGGACAAAGGCATTACGATATTTGAACATTGCCTTGGAGGGCTGTTTTTCGTAATCGAAGGTATAATCCTTCTCGCGAAGATTATTTTCTATGATGCGTATATAGGCACGAAGCTGACTTAAGGTCTTGCGGTAGGTTTTGTCATCCATAAGAAGGTAACGGGCTATTTTTTTAGCTGTTCTGATTGTCTCGGCATTCGAGGCATTTACAGATGGCAACCATTTACCGAGCAAGGATACCTCTTCATTATTATTCATAGCAGCAACATCCTTTTGAAGCTGTTTGCGGATAAACTCAAGTGCATCCTTTTCTACAGGAGTGCCAAACAGTGCAAGCATATCGTCAAAACGACCGTATTCAGATATGTATGAAAGATTCTTGCGAACGGTTTCAGGTGCATTGTAAGAGAGCCATTTAAGACAAACCCTGAACACCTTGCGTTCACCCAAACCGCCTCGTATATCACGGGCAAAAAACAGAAGCTTCATGGCAATATCCTTATCCTCTGTAAAAGCACGCATAAAACGGGCTGTGATTTCCTCGTCACTATCCCGGCGGATTGCACCAACTGTTGCAAACAGGTCAAGACAGTCTGACTGAGTTGTTTTGAGTGTTGCGGCACCGTTTTCGGTTAATTTTTTGTTTGATTCCTGTTTCAGATACTGTAACATGAAACTCACTCCTTTTCACATAAATAATCATTAGAACCAAGGCACGGGAATTCAGGAACAAATCCTGAGACGGGTATTTTCAGTACCCTGCTTTTTACGAGAAAGCTAATTATCAAAAATGATTGCTGTGAGTGCCTTTTTGTGTACAAGGTGCCTGCCGGTTTGCATCCGGACATAGTTTTATTATATGAGGAGTTTCGCCTCGGAGCAGAAAACTGCTGTCGGCACCTTTACAAGATGCATTTTGTCACCCTGCATCATGCAGAGCCGCATAAACGGGACATCTGTTGTTTTGCTGATTGCATCTTTTTAACAAGACGCATTTACTGCATACAAGGATTCGAACCTTGCAAACTGACCGGCTATGAACCGGCTGTCTCCCATTGAAACAAATGCCGTTGTACTTTTGCTGTGAGCGTCTTTATAAAACACTTACCGTTTACCTTAATAGGCTACAATTGCCGTTAGGAACGATAAATAGCTTCCGAATTAAAGACACCTGAAGGTGTCTTTAAAACAAGGTGCATGATTTTGATAGGGCTTATCTTTGAAGGATTAGCCCATTCAGTAATAAAATTGCTGTCGTCACCTTTACAAGATGCAACGGGTCAGAGCTTGCCTGACAAGGAATTTCGGACAAATTGCTGCTTGCATCTTTCTTGTTAGTCAAGACGCATTCCGGTGCTTTACCTCCGAGTACAAAATATACATCGGCATTCTTAGTCGGGTATTGCTGTCAGCGTCTTTCAGGCTCTGCAAGTTAATCATCAACTGTATGAGTGGTTGACAACTGTTAACAGAGCATCAAGGCACATCTTTGAGCAAAAAGTTATAATTACTTAAGCTGACTTAATTGCTGTATGTGCCTTTTTTGCAGTCGGGTGGGAATCGAACCCACGACACTGAGCTTTAAGAGGCTCTTATTCTACCGCTGAACTACCGTCTGCATATACACAAGGCGCTTTTGCCGGTTTGCGTCCGTGCTATTTTTAACGAGGTATCCGCCTCGGTGCAAGGAAACTGCTGTACGCGCCTTTAACAAGATGCTGTGCGTTTAAGGGCTTTCACCCTTGGTGGCCCCCGAATTAACTGAGCCTTTTCAGAAAAAAATGCTGTCAGCATCTTTAACAAAGCACACGTAAAGCCATCTGAATGTGACATCATAATGATTTGCTGTCTGTGCTTTTGTGCCTCCATTTTAGTCCTTGCCAATTGGAAAATCACGGAAAAAAAGTTGCGAACTTGATAAAAATCAAGCTCACAACTCTTTGTTTTGAATGTTTTTTTGTTTTTTCAGCCGTTCTATGATAAGATTTCTGAAATTCTTCGGCTCTGTCACCTCAACAAAAGGTCCGAAGGATAAAACTCTGATAACAAGCTCTGTTTCATCAGAGCCGTCGTAGAACACTTTGATACGGTATCTTTCGTCACCGATTTTTTCGGCTTCTTTTTTGAAATGTGCAAAATGAAGCATTACTCTTTCAAGAGCGTTTCTGTGGTCAAGAAGCTCCATAACAAAGCACTTTTCATTGTTTACTGCCGATGCTTTTATTTCTTCTTTC
>JAZSNR010000066.1:0-10942 GCA_045536495.1 Acutalibacteraceae bacterium | reverse complement strand
GACGGCAACGAAATTTACACAACCTTGAAATTAGGCTCTTACAGTAAATCTCTTGATAAATTGCGTGACTGGGACTTCATTGAAGAGAAATTCAAGGAAAATGAACAATATGATTTCCCGTGGACAACTGTTTTCCACGGCATTGGTGACAGAGGCGGCGCACCCAAAGAAAAATCCGTTAAATATGTTGAGCAGGAAATCAAGAAAAATGATGAAAGCGATATTGAGGTTATTGCTGCACCCGCAGATCAATATTACAGAGATATTGACGAACAGCTCACTCCCGAGCAAAAAACAAAGCTTCCCCTTTGGGACAACGAGCTTGTTATGAGCGAGCACGCTATCGGCGGTTATACCTCAAGGGTTATGAGCAAACGTTGGAACAGAAGAGCAGAAGAGCTTGCTGATATGGCAGAGCGTGGTTCAGTTCTCGGCGATTGGCTCGGAACATTTGACTACAACAGAGAAAGTCTCACTCGTTCCTGGAAACGAGTTATTTCCCACCATTTTCACGATGATATGCCCGGCACATCCTGTCAGCGAGTTTACAAACGCTCCTGGAACGACCTTTATGTTTCAATGAATCAGTTCCAAAGTGAGCTTGACGGAGCAGTTTCTTCTGTTGGTAAGCTTATGAAAACAGACTTCTGCAAGGGTACACCTATAATGGTTTATAACCCCATTGAAGCAGACAGACACGGCGCGGTTACAGTTCGCCTTGACAACATCAAAAGCGAATATGTTAAAGCTTTTGACGGCGAAACTGAAATCAAGTCACAGTGTAAAAAGCTTGATAACGGAAAAACCGAAATCACCTTTATTGCAGACGTAAAAAGTCTTGGATTAAAGGTTTACGATATTCGTGAAAGCAACTCTCCCTGCGGTGTTGAAAGTGCAGTTTCTATTAAAGACAAAGTTCTCGAAAACGGAAAATACATTGTTACACTTAACGACAATGGTGACATCTGCTCTATCATAGACAAAACACTTAATAACAAAGAAATTCTTAAAGCACCTGTTTCTCTCGGCCTTTTCAATTACACAGGTTCTTGGGATTGGCCCGCTTGGGAAATGAATTTTGACGAAGCAAACAAAAAGCCCGACAGAATTCCTGCACTTGTTAATATTGAAACTTATGAAAACGGCAAAGCAAGAGTTGCATTTAAAGTTACTCAAAAGGACGACAGAAGCACATTCACAAATATAATTGCTCTTTCTGACGGTGGCGAAACTGTTGAAGTTTATTCCGAAATTGAATGGCAGTCACTTCAGACAATGGCGAAAAATGTTTTCTCCTTTACTGCAGACAACGAAAAAGCACTTTATGATTTAGGTTTAGGTGCAATTGAACGCGGTAATATGACAAAGCAGCTCTATGAAGTACCTGCGCAGAAATGGGCGGATATTACAGACAAGAGCGGTGAATTCGGCGTTTCTGTTATAAGTGAATGTAAATATGGTTGGGACAAGTTTGACAATAACACTCTCCGCCTTACAGTTGTTCACACACCTAAAGGAAACTATCGTATTGACTCTATGCAGTCTATGATGGATTTAGGTCTTAACAGATATTCATTCGGCATTTTCAGCTACGAAGGAAGCGTTGGTGCAGACACACAGCTCCAGGCAAGAATGTTCGTTCAGCCTATGTGCGCTTTTGTTTGCGAAAGCCATGACGGCGTTCTCGGAACAGAATATTCTTTCGGTAATGTTTCAACAAATGATGTTATTATTCGTGCTATGAAAAAAGCAGAGGAAAGTGACGAAATTATTGTCCGTCTCGGCGAAGGCACAAAGGAAAACATTGAAAACTTTACTCTCACATTGGGCAACGGCATTGAAAGCGCAAGAGAAGTATATGCAAGTGAAGAACATCTCGGTGAAGCAAAGGTTGTTGACGGTAAGCTCATAACAGATTTCAAACCCTATGAAATCAAAACCTTTGCCCTTACACTTAAAAACAGTTCAGTAAAAGCAGAAAAAACAATTTCTACTCCCGTTGATTTAAAACCCGATAAGCAGTTAATTTCAAAACAGAATAAGCTTGGAGATTTCAAATACACAATTCCTTACGAAATTACACCCGATAATATCACCATTGGCGGTGTTGATTTTGAAATAAAAAAAGACGGCAAAAATGCAATTGTCTGCAAAGGACAGAAAATTTCTGTTAATAACAATGCAAATAAGCTTGTTCTTCTTTGCAACTCCATTGACGGAGATAAAAAAGCTAAATTCAAAGTAGGCAAAGAAACAGTTGTGAAATTTATTCCCGATGCTTTCCAGAGACCTGCCCGTTGGGATATGTATGATTTCAAGGAAACTGCAAGAATCAAAGATTGCAAGGTAGCTTATGAATTCACCCATTGCCACAAGGATTTTGCAGATGTTACCGCAAAATCAATGTATTTCTTCGCAGTTGAAATTGATTTGAACGGTGAAACAGAAATCACTCTTCCCAAAGACAAGGATGTTGTTGTTCTTTCCGCAACAGAAATTAACGGCAATCTCGGTAGTCTTGCAACACCTCTTTGCGAGGAAGTAACTGAAAGAAAATTCAGCTTCAAAATGACCCGCAAAGAGAAGAAGCAGTATAAAAAAGAGAGAAAGTTAAAAAATCTCCATGATAAGAAGTTCTATAACAGAAAAAATTGGGGTAAAGACTATTAAAAAAAGACGGCAAAAGCCGTCTTTTTTTAGTCGCCAGTTACCAGATGCCAGATGCCAGAATTTATAAAAGCATCGCGAAGCTTCATTCCGCATTCCGAACTCCGCATTCCGCATTCACTAAAATATTTTCAAGAAAATTTTAGTTACAACAAACCCTATAACCCCACACCCCGGAAATGTCAGCACCCAGGTTAACGCAATTTCTTTTATTACTGACGGGTTGAGAGATTTTATATTTCTTGCCGTACCTGCGCCCATCATTGCAGTAGTTTTTGCGTGGGTAGTGGATACAGGGAAACCTGAAAGCGTACTTACTAAAAGAGATAGTGAAGCGGAAAGGTCTGCAGAAAAGCCCTGATATTTTTCCAATTTCACCATATCCATTCCAACAGATTTTATAATCTTTTTGCCACCGCACATTGTACCCAAAGCCATAACAACAGAGCAAAGGAGAATAATTTCCCAAGATGGTGAAAAGCCTTCTTGTTCACTATTCCCCGAAAAACTGGTACAAAGCATTAAAACCGCAATAAATTTCTGTCCGTCCTGTGCCCCGTGCATAAAGCTCATTCCTGCGGCGGCAAGAATCTGAGAGTATTTAAAAAAGCTTTCTGCATTTTTTCTTTTTATATTTCTGAAAAAAATAATTATCAGCTTACATATAACAAAACCCACAATAAAGCCGAATAAACAAGAGGTAAAAAGTCCTTTTACCGCCTTAATCCACTCTCCCCCGTTTATGCCCGAAAATCCATTGTTAATTGCAATTGCACTGCCTGAAAGCCCTGCAATAAGGGCGTGACTTTCGCTTGTGGGAATTCCGAAATACCAGGCAAGCACCGCCCAGAAAACAATACTGAAAAGTGCGGCTGAAAGTGCAACGGAAGCGGAATATGTATCACTCCCGAAATCTACGATATTTGCAACTGTAACCGTAACGGAATTATTAACCGCGCTCATAACCCCAACGCCTAAAAAATTGAATATTGCGGACATCATGAGAGCAGATTTCATCTTCATACACCTTGTAACAGTTACTGTGGAAATGGCATTGGGCGCATCAGTCAAGCCATTTACAAACACTACCGCAAGTGTCAGAATTATTGATGTCATGGTTAATGAGGGAAACTTTAATATTTCAATCATTGTTATATCTCCTAAAATTTGCAAAATCATCTTTAGAAGGTAAAGGATTTTATTATACGTGCCTTACGGCACTAGAACCCTCCACCACACCAAAATAAGTTTCGGTGTGGTCCCCCTCCCTTCGCCAGCGAGGTCTATTATGATATATTCAAAAAATTAAAATATATTAACCTAAAAATCCAATTGACATATAAAAACCTCTGTGGTAAACTAAATACGAAAAAAATATATGGAGGCCTTACTCATGGAACATATCAAAACAATTGAAACACGCAATTTGTGTGAAAGTGCTAAAAACGGCGGTTGCGGTGAATGCCAGACATCCTGCCAGTCTGCTTGCAAAACAAGCTGCGGTATTGCTAACCAGGAATGCGAAAGCGTTAAGGAAAGCAAGTAATTAATTTACAAACCGAAATGCCACCGTTAACGGTGGCATTTTTCGTGAAGGAGATAGTACTATTATGATTCATCAATACAAGCAAGGTGGCTACAATATTGTGCTTGACGTATGCTCGGGCGCTATTCACGTTGTGGATGAAGTAGCTTATGACATTATTGCTATGTTTGAGAATAAAAACAAAGATGAAATATTAGAGGTTTTGGCAAAAAAATATGCTGACCGTGAAGACATTACGGAAGCTGATATTACCGAGTGTTATGCTCAGGTACAGGGTTTAAAGGATTCCGGCAAGCTTTTCGCTCCCGACACTTTCGAGTCTATGGCAGGAACACTCAAGCAAAAAACCGCAGGTGTTGTAAAAGCACTTTGCCTTCATATTGCTCACACCTGCAACCTTAACTGTGCTTATTGCTTCGCAAGTCAGGGAAAATACAACGGCGAACGAGATGTAATGAGCTTTGAGGTAGGTAAACGCGCCCTTGATTTCCTTATTGAAAATTCAGGAAGCCGTCATAATCTGGAAGTGGATTTCTTCGGCGGTGAGCCTCTTATGAATTTCCAGGTTGTAAAAGACCTTGTGGCTTATGCCAGAAGCGTTGAAAAAGAGCATAATAAAAATTTCCGTTTTACCCTTACCACAAACGGTGTGCTTGTTGACGATGATGTTATTGAATTTGCTAATAAAGAGTGCAGTAATGTTGTCCTCAGTCTTGACGGACGAAAAGAAATCCACGACCGCTACCGTGTGGACTACGCAGGTAACGGAAGCTGGGACAAAATCGTGCCCAAATTCCAAAAATTCGTTGAAGCGAGAAACGGCAAAAACTATTATATGCGCGGTACTTTCACCCACGCAAACCCCGATTTCCTTAAAGACATTCAGCAAATGCTTGACTTAGGCTTCAGCGAATTAAGTATGGAGCCCGTTGTCTGCGCTCCCGGCGACCCGGCTGAGCTTACAGAAGAAGATTTAGAAGTTGTTATGAAGCAATATGAAGACCTTGCAGACTTAATGCTTCAAAGAGATAAACAGGGAAAACCCTTTACTTTCTACCACTATATGATTGACCTTACAGGTGGTCCTTGCATCTATAAACGCATTTCAGGTTGCGGAAGCGGAACAGAATATATGGCAGTTACCCCCTGGGGTGATTTATACCCCTGCCATCAGTTTGTTGGCGATGAAAAATTCAAGTTAGGTAATGTCTGGGACGGTGTTACAAACCTTGAAATTCAAAGTGAGTTTGCCGCTTGTAATGTTTATGCTCACCCCGAATGTAAGGATTGCTGGGCAAGACTGTATTGCTCGGGCGGCTGTGCGGCAAATGCTTACCATGCAACAGGCTCTGTTACAGGTGTCTATGAAAGCGGTTGCAAACTTTTCCGCAAACGTATGGAATGCGCTATTATGGTTGCAATTGCAAGAGCTTTGGGTGAATAAATATGGACACTCCCATTTGTGATTTTGTAAAAAAATATATTGAAAACAACTCTTTGCGTATGCACATGCCCGGTCACAAAGGCGAATCCTTTTTAGGTTTTGAACAGTTTGATATAACGGAATTTGACGGAGCAGATGATTTATATAATGCAAACGGAATAATCCGACAAAGCGAAGAAAACGCTTCGCAGCTGTTCGGGTGTCCTACTTATTATTGCACCGAAGGCTCATCCCAGTGCATCCGCGCTATGATGCATCTTGTTGTTCTTTATGCCAAAAAGCAGGGAAGAAAGCCCATTATTGCCGCAGGCAGAAACGCTCACAAAACTTTTATAAGCGCGGCGGCGTTATTAGATTTTGATATAATGTGGCTTTACCCCAACGAAGAAGAATCATATCTTTCCTGCAACATAGCACCCTATGAGCTTGAAGAATTTCTTCAAAGCACCGAAGAAAAACCTGTTGCCTTGTATCTTACAAGTCCCGATTATTTAGGAAAAACCGCAGATATTGAGGGGCTTTCCCGAGTATGCCGTAAGCACGGCGTTCTTTTGGCAGTAGATAATGCTCACGGAGCATATCTAAAATTCCTTGAAAAGTCCTGTCACCCCATAGATTTAGGCGCAGATTTATGTTGCGATTCCGCCCACAAAACTCTACCCGTAATTACAGGCGGAGCATATCTCCACGTTTCAGAAAAACTTCTCGATTTTTCTTCCCGCGAGATAAAAAACGCTTTGGCACTCTTCGGTTCAACAAGTCCGTCATACTTGATTTTGCAATCTTTGGATGCTTGCAATTCTTATCTTGAGAAGTACAAACAGAAATTAAATGACTTTCTGCCTTTACTTGCAAAAACGAAAGCAAGCCTTAAAGAAAAAGGTTTCTGTTTTTACGGTGATGAACCAATGAAATTGACTTTTTCTGCGAAAGACTATGGTTACACAGGAACCGAGCTTGCAGAAATTCTTAAAGAAAACAATGTTTTTTGCGAGTTCGCTGATCCCGATTATCTTGTTCTGATGCCAACACCCGAAACAGAAAAAGCAGAGCTTGAAAAACTGGAAAAGGTGTTGTCTTCAATTTCCAGAAAAAAACCTGAAAAAACAACACCACCGCAATTTACAAAAACCGAAAAAATTTTAACTATCAGAGAAGCCGCCCTCTCCCCCTCGGAGATATTGCCCATAGAGGAATGTGAAGGCAGAATTCTTTCGGCAGTTACAGTAGGATGCCCCCCCGCAGTACCGATTCTCGTTTGCGGAGAAAGAATAACAAAAGAGGTTCTCGACTGTTTCAAATATTATGGCATCACCGAATGCAGTGTTGTTATTGAATAATTTATAGTAAAATAAAACAAATACAAATTATTTTAAAAAAATACAAAAAAAGACTTGCAAAATGTGAAATGATATGATATTATATCTTTCGCTATCTGGGTGTGGCGCAGTTGGTAGCGCGCTTGACTGGGGGTCAAGAGGCCGGAAGTTCAAGTCTTCTCACTCAGACCAAAACAAGAAATCAACTTTGGTTGGTTTCTTGTTTTTTGTTTTAAGTAATAAGAGAAGACTTGAACTTCTCTCGCCGATAAAATCGCAGACCCGAAATTTGCTACTTGCCACTTCCAACTTGTCACTAAAAAAAGCAGTCTGCCGAAACAGACTGCTTTTTATCATATTAATTCAACTTCAAACTCAACAAATTCGCAATCGCCTTTTATGTATTCGCCTTTCATAAAGTTACGAACAACGAAAACGATTTTGTTGTCATAAACCTCTGCATAGTAACCCATACCACAGGGCTTGATGCCGAAGTTGTTTTCTTTTCTGTAGCCGGGAACGCTTAATGAGCAAACGTTATTTTCTTTGTTGAGATATTCAAAGGTTTTTTCATAAATACCGCCGTGAAGATGTCCGTTAATGAAGATAACATTTTTATATTTCTCCATAACTGCTCTCACAAGGTCGGACTGTTCGCCCATATCACCTGTTTTCCATACTTCAGGGAGACCGTGAGTTTCCGCAAACGCTTGGTGGCACATTACAAAAACAGGCTTGCCGTCCTTTGTTCCTCTTTTAAGCTCTCTGTCGAGGAAATCCATTTGTTCCTGGGTAATATGTGCTTTTTCAAGAACACGTTTTTCAGTACCGATAACAATGAATGTATAACCCTTTATATCATAAGAATAAAAGCTTTTGCCCTTCGTATTGATTTTAAGGTATTCGTTTACCTTGTCCATTATGATTTTCTGATTTTTGCCGTATGTAAAGCGGACATCGTGATTACCCATTGTAAGAAAAACGTGAGAAATTACATCTTGCTTGTCCGTTACGCCGAAAAATCTGTTATATTCCTTTTTCTTTCCGTATTCGGCAATATCTCCCGCCATAAGAAAAGCATCAAACTTTTCTTTTGAATTTCCTATATCTTCAAAAACATTGGCAAGGTTTTTCTCGGCAATTTCGTTATCTATTAAATGAGTATCCGCAATTGTTGCAAAGGAAAGCTTAACATTCTCGCTGTCCTTGAAAACGATAGGCTCATCCTTTGAAACCTCGTAAACGACATCGTATTTGGGGTTAAGCGCCTTCAACTGCGCCTCCCATTTAATATAAAAAGTTTTTAATGACATACATTATACCCTCTTTATTCAATAATTCCTAAAAATCTGCCTAACCAATATATGAAAATAAAGGACATTCCGTTTTCATAGGTTATTCCGTTTCCGCCATCAACCTTGAAGGCTCTCAAGCCCAAGGTTGCAAAGGGTCTTTCATCCCAGGCGAAAGGCACTTTTATATGAGGCTCCTCATACCACTGAAGAGGCTCATAGTCCATTTCAATATTTCTGCGGTTGCTGTTGTACATTTTTCTGTTTTTCATATCACAAGGATAGTCCTTGAGTGCCTTAACGCAAGTATCAACATCGCAGGGAGCACCTGTGAAGCCCTTGTAAATAAAGGCATAATAGGGGTTGCCCTCTATTTTTTCATATTCATAATGAGAAGCAAGTCCCATAAGAAGATACTGACGGATTGCAGGGTCTTTTTCAACAAGCAAATATGAAAGAGTGTTGAGCATTGCCAGATTATCGTCAATATGGCAGGAGTGACCGTCTGCTCTTTTGTGGTAAGCAGCGTTAATAAGGAAATGATGGTCTTTTATAAGACTCTTATATTTTTCATTATATCTTTCGTTACCTGACATATGGTAGGAAATTTTAAGGAAATTGAGCATTTCAAGAGAATTCACACCCTTTTCCCACATCCAAGCATTATCAAGGTTAAGT
This sequence comes from Acutalibacteraceae bacterium, assembly GCA_045536495.1. Taxonomy (GTDB): domain Bacteria; phylum Bacillota; class Clostridia; order Oscillospirales; family Acutalibacteraceae; genus DTU089. Next base: position 1,996 of record JAZSNR010000066.1, on the reverse strand, counting down.
GCCTGCTCATTCCAACAAGCCCATGAAGTTGGCTTGCCGTCCTTATCAATAAGATAGCCGTCGTTATCTAAAATATGGTCTGTAATATTGCAAACTGCTTCGCAGATTTCCTTCTTTTCTTCCTCATCGGCACACAAATCATAGTAAAGATAGAAGCCTGCATAGTGACCTGTCATTTCGTCGCTTGAGGTTTCACCAAGCCATTCATAACTGCCGTCAGAGGAGCGGTGCCACTCCTTACCGATGTTGTCAGATTCAAGGTTTGTTCCCCAATTTTCTTCACCGGGGAAACGAACTGCACGAGCGGTGAAGCCTTTGATTTCGGGGGCTCTTGTAAGGAAAAGCATTGCATCCTTTGTTCTTCTTGCGGCTTTGAGCACCTCTTCATCCTTTGTTACTGCATACCACATTGCAAGGCCTGCAAGGTAGGACTGTGTCCAGAGTCCGTCATTATCGGTGGGATGTGAACAATCTTTTCCGTCAAGGGATTTTACCCAGGTAACAAAACCGGGCTTACGGGGGAAATATTTTTCTGTATTTTCAAAGAGCATTCTGGCTTTTTCTTCCAGAGTCATAAGCTTTTCGCTTGTTTTTACAACACCGCCCTCAGAAGCTGTGTAAATCGCACCATCCGAAAAAGCAAGTGCTGTTACATTAGTGCTGAAAGCATAGCGGGTTGCAGGTAAAAACTTTGCAAGTCCGTTTTTAATATGTACCGCACCTGCATCTGTGCCTGCAAGGAAGCTTCCGTCATCACAAACGCAAATGGAATAAACACTTTCGCAAGGCAATACGGAAATTTCAGCGTTGCCGTACCAACCGCTTTTATAATCGTAAATGAAAAGTCCTTCATCAGCACCAACAAGAAGATAGCCGATTTTATCAAAAGCAATAACATTTATATGTATTTCGGGCATTGTGGAATATGCGGGGAAAATGCAGCGCCAGGTTCTGCGCTTTCCTTCCATTCTCTGCAAACAAGTTTTGCTTGCAACGCAAACCTTTTCACCCTGCACTGCAAGGGAAATTTCATCCTGGTCCATATTCTGAAGAGTGAAAAAGCCTTCACCCTGCTCAACATGGAGAGAATGCTCTGTGAGAACATAAATTTCATTCTCACCGCACAAATCAACAATAGGAAACTCAAACTCGACAACCTTTTTTGCTCCGTTATCTGTTATTTCATAAAGAATTTTATCAAGGGAAGCAAAAATTCTACCCTTTTTATCGCAATAAACCTTAGAGAAAACACCATCGGAAAAGAGCTTATTCCATTCGCCGTCTTTAAAGCGGCAAAGACCGTTTTCCGAGCAAGCATAGATTTCACCATTTGGTGCTATTGCTATTGAAGAGATTTTCCCTTGAAGTTCAAAATGTTCCGTTATTCTTTGAGTAAATTCACCTATTTTGAATTTTTCCACTTGTATACACTACCTTTGTATTTTTTGTCTTGTAATACGTCAATATTTTAATTTCTCATTAGCGGCTTTCATAACCTCGGGGGTAACCTTAATTACCTCGCGGTCATAGGTAAGAAGACCGTTGCATTCGTCTTCAACGTCGCTGACTTCTGTATAAATAATTGCGGAAAGACCTTTGTTTACCATACAGTTGTAAATACGGTTCTCGTAAAGATTTTTGATTGCATTATCAAAGCTTTCCTGCTTGAAATACTTTCTGTAACCAAAGAATTTATCTTTATTAAAGCTGTGGTCCTTAAACTGCATTGAATAACCGCCGAACTCCGTAAGAGCAATGGGGCGTTCATCGTTTTTATTATATTTCGGGAAAAGGAAGGGTGTGAAATATATATGGAAGCTATTTACATCACCTGAGCCCTGGTCAACCCAACCGCTTGCATGGTCAACAAGGCGTGTGGGGTCTTTTTCTTTATAAAACTCATAAGCTTTTGCACTGTCAAACTGACCCCAACCCTCGTTCATAGGAGTCCAGAGAGCAAGGGAGGTAACATTATAAAGAAGCTCAATCATTTTTT
>JAZSNR010000079.1:0-12224 GCA_045536495.1 Acutalibacteraceae bacterium | reverse complement strand
AGCTTTGCAGTTGTGATATCAACGTACCACTCATCCGTAATGATATCAGGGTAGTCTTTTGCAATTTCTTTACAAAGGTTAAGGAATTTACCGTCAGTTGTTTTGATAATGTTAGCCTTTGTAATGATAGAAACTCTTTCTTTTTTGTTGTTTCTTGCATATTCATAAGCAAGCTTTGCAATACGTTCTGTTCCTTCTGTTGTAGTAACAACGAAATCGAATGCAAGCTCGCCGTCAACGTCTACACCCTTTGAACCAACTGCATAAGCACCCTCTGTGTTTTCACGGAAGAAAGTCCAGTCAATGTTTTCTTCGGGGATTTTAACAGGACGAACGTTTGCAAAAAGGTCAAGAGCTTTTCTCATTGCAACGTTTGCACTTTCAATGTTGGGGTAACCGTCACCCTGCTGGGGAGTTGTTGTAGGTCCTTTAAGAATAACGTCACAAGCCTTAAGCTCTTCCATAACATCATCGGGAATTGCTTTCATAACTTTTGCACGGTTTTCGATTGTAAGACCGTCAATGTATTTGAAAACGATTTTACCGCTGTCAACATCGTCTTTAAGAATGAATTTAAGAACTTCTGCAGATTCCTTTGTGATAATCGGGCCGATACCGTCGCCGCCGCAAACACCGATAACTATTTTATCAAGTGATTTGAAATCCTTAAAATCCTTAGTAGCTTTAATTTTCTGGTTTCTTGCGTCCTGCTCAATAAGAAGCTCTTTAAATTTAGCGAGAGCTTTTTCAATCTGTACGTCGTTCATTATTTATTTTCCTCCTTGGTATAGTCGAGTAAGCCACCTGCACAAAGGATGTCAACCTGTCTTTCGGAAACATCGCAAATAAGCTTGTACTCTTCGTTTTTAGTAATGTTTTTAAGTGTAATCTCTTTACCAGCTTTAAGCTCTGCTTTGATTTCGGGAAGCTGGAGTTCATCGCCAACTGAAATCTTATCGTAATCATCAGAATTTACAAAGTTAAGAGGAAGAATACTTGCATTAACAAGGTTTGCTTTATGAATTCTTGCAAATGACTTTGTAACAACTGCTTTAACGCCAAGATAAAGAGGAACAAGAGCAGCATGCTCTCTTGAAGAACCCTGACCGTAGTTATTACCACCGATGATAATACCTGCTCCTGCTTCTTTACAATGCTCTGCAAAGTTTTCGTCACACTGTCGGAAGCAGAACTGTGAAAGATAAGGAATGTTTGAACGGTAGGGGAGAATTTTTGCACCTGCAGGCATAATGTGGTCAGTTGTAATGTTGTCTTCAACCTTAAGAACAGCTTTTGCTGAAATTGAGTCTGCAAGGGGAGTTGTCTTGGGGAAGGGTTTGATATTGGGACCGTAGTATACTTCAACTGCAGCTGCTTCTTCTTTTGTTTCAGCAGGCATTTCAATCATATTGTCATTAATAATAAATGATTTGGGAAGAGTAACGGAAATATCATCTGTTAATGTTGTGGGATCTGTGAATACACCTGTAATCGCAGATGCTGCAGCAGTTTCGGGGCTTACAAGGTAAACCTTACCGTCTGCAGTACCGCTTCTGCCTTCAAAGTTCCTGTTAAATGTACGGAGAGAAACACCTGATGAGCAGGGAGACTGACCCATACCGATACAAGGACCGCAAGCACTTTCAAGAATACGAGCGCCGGCATCAATCATATCAGCAAGTGCACCGTTAAGAGCGAGCATATTGAGAACCTGCTTTGAACCGGGAGCAATACCAAGAGAAACTGAAGGATGAACCTTTTTACCTTTAAGGATTTTTGCAACCTTCATCATATCAAGAAGTGAAGAGTTTGTGCAGGAACCGATAAGTACCTGGTCAACCTTAATGTTGCCGATTTCTTCAACCGATTTAACGTTATCGGGCATATGAGGCATAGCTGCAAGAGGCTTGAGGGTGCAAAGGTCAATGTCAATGATTCTTGAATACTCTGCATCGCTGTCAGGAAGAAGCTCAACCCAATCCTGCTCTCTGCTTTGAGCCTTCATAAAATCATAAGTGATTTCGTCAGAGGGGAATATAGAGGTTGTTGCGCCAAGCTCTGCACCCATATTTGTAATAGTTGCTCTTTCGGGAACAGAAAGTGTTTTTACACCTTCACCGCCGTATTCAATAACTTTACCAACGCCGCCTTTAACGCTCAGGATTCTTAAAACTTCAAGAATAATATCTTTTGCAGCAACATAAGGGGAGAGCTTACCTGTAAGGTTAACTTTAATAACTTCGGGAACTGTTATGTAATATGCACCGCCGCCCATTGCAACTGCAACGTCAAGACCGCCTGCACCCATAGCGAGCATACCGAGACCGCCGCCTGTGGGAGTGTGGCTGTCAGAACCGATAAGAGTTCTGCCGGGGATACCGAATCTTTCAAGGTGAACCTGGTGGCAGATACCATTACCGGGACGGGAGAAACGAACGCCGCGTTTTTTACAAACGCTCTGAATGAACTTGTGGTCATCTGCATTTTCAAAACCGGTTTGCAATGTATTGTGGTCAATATAAGCAACAGAAAGCTCAGTTTTTACTCTGTCAATATCCATTGCTTCAAGCTCGAGATATGCCATTGTACCTGTTGCATCCTGAGTGAGCGTCTGGTCAATTCTGATACCAACCTCGTTACCGGGAGCGTATTCGCCGTCAACAAGGTGGTTTTTAATGATTTTTTCACATAAAGTGAGACCCATAGTTAAACCTCCAAATAACTTGTTTATATTTTTAACAAACTTATTCTAATATCTTTTCAAGTCTTTGTCAATAAATTAACAGAAATATTAATATTATATACTATAAATATATCTCGACAAATCTTGCACTTTTTTGTTGATTGTGCTATTATATATAAGTTATAGTGCGTTTAGAGGCTTATTCTGGCTATTTATGGTTATACTAACATTCGGTGATTGATTTATGTATAACGAGCTTTACAAATATTTTGCTTTTACAGCTCCTGACCAAAGCGAAAATGAAAATGATGATTCTTGTGAAAATGAGGTCATTTCTGACGCTACGGACGGAGAGAGTGACGGCAGTGTTACAATCTGTCATAACGGTAAATACATTCATTGTCTAACTGTTATCGGTCAGATTGAGGGGCATTATAATTTACCGCAAAACACTAAGGTTACAAAGTACGAGCACATTATTCCGCGCCTTGTAGCAGTCGAAGAAAATGACGATATTTCGGGTTTGCTTCTTGTTTTGAACACAGTCGGCGGTGATATTGAGGCTGGTCTTGCTATTGCGGAGCTTGTTGCAAGTATGAGTAAGCCTACTGTCTCATTAGTGCTCGGAGGAAGCCATTCTATCGGAATACCTTTAGCGGTAAGCACAAATCATTCTTTTATCGTTCCCACTGCTTCAATGACGGTGCATCCTGTAAGAATGAACGGACTTATTATTGGTGTTCCTCAGTCGCTTTTGTATCTGAAAAAAATGGAAGAACGGGTTTTAGAGTTTGTTACTCGTAATTCTGAAATAAGTGAAAAAAGATTTAAAGAATTAATGCTTAATAACGAACAGCTTGTAACTGACTTTGGTACTGTTTTAAGCGGTAAGGAAGCTGTTGATGAGGGTTTAATTAACGAAATCGGAGGTCTTTCCGATGCTCTCGCATATATAGATAAGTTATGCAATTAACGGAGGTACTATGGAAATTTTAAAAGCATTGCTTCTTGGTATCGTTCAGGGAATAACCGAATTTTTACCAATTTCAAGCAGCGGACATTTGTCTTTGTTCAGTCATTTGTTTAATATCGAAACCAACTCTGCAGGATTATTTTCTGCAATGCTACATATAGGAACACTTGTTGCGATTCTTTTGATGTTTTACAGACCCATATATGAACTTTTCGAAGAGTTCATCTTATGTATCAAAGATATTTTCAAAGGTAAATTCACTTTGAATTTAAAGAAAATGTCAGTAACAAGAAGAATGTTATTTATGTTTGTGATTTCGTGTGTGCCGCTTCTTGTTTTGCTTGTTCCCACAGGCAAGGATACTAATTTAATGGATACAGTTGGTATTTTCTCAACTGATGACAGTATTCTGGCTGAAGGCATTTGTTTTATGGTTACGGGATTTTTGCTTATTCTCGGAACTACGCTTAACGAGAATTATAAAAAGCCGAAGAATATAACACCGGTTACGGCATTAATTATCGGTATTGCTCAAACATTTGCGGCTTGTTTTCCCGGTATTTCCCGTTCAGGCTCAACGATTTCCGCAGGGCTTTGTTGCGGTGTTTCCAAAAAGAATATGATAAGATATTCTTTCATTTTGTGCATACCTGCTGTTCTCGCAAGCGGACTTGTTGAATTTAAAGATGCAATGGAAACTGATACCGTTATTCCTGTTTTTCCTCTGATTGTGGGAGTTGTTGTATCTGCGGTTGTTGGCGTTTTTGCTATTAAGCTCTTGCAAATATTAATGAAAAAAGATTTGTTTAAATATTTCGGTTATTACTGCCTTGCACTTGGTTTTATTACAACCATAATAAGTGCAATAGAAAGGTTTTAAGGAGGGGTTATTGTGGCGCAAAGTAAAAAAACCAATTCTTCAAGCAAGAAGAAAACCAATACAAGTAAAAAGACCACCAATAAGAAAACTGCTGCTAAAAACTCACTTTTTAACACTCAACATAAGCAGATTGCCTCTCTTTTCGGTTGCTTCTTTGCTTTGTTTATGGGTGCAGTTGTGTTTATTGATGCAGGTAGCCTTTGGGGTATGCTTCGCAATCTCTTCTTTGGAGTGTTCGGCTTAACTGCATTTATATTACCGTTCTTTATTTTCTTTGTTTCCATTGTTTCTGCAATTGGCAAGGATTCAAGAAAATATAAGCAAAAGGTTGCTGAAAGCTTTGTAATCTTTGTTTTACTTGTTTCATTTTTGCATATTGTAAACAGTGAACCCCAGCTTACATACGGTGAACAGATTTCAAATGCATACAATGTATTTAAAGAATATGACGGTGCGGGTATGCACTATGGTTACGGTGTTTTCGGCGCTTTACTGGGCGGTTTACCGCTTTTGATGACTGCAGGAAATAAACTTGCGGCAGGGATTGTTGTTGTCCTTGTTCTTTTAGCTCTGCTTATGCTTTTTACAGGCACAACTGTTATCAAGCTTGTTTCTTCATTGAAAAAACCTGCGGAAGCTGCTGCAGGCTATGCGGAAGAAAAAATGGAAGATTTTAAAGAAACCTACGAAACCGTCAGCGAAGATATTCACGAAAGACGTGCTCGAAATGCAGCAAAACGCAGAAAAGAGAGTAAACACCAAATTGAACTCGATGTTCCGATTGATGATGAACAACCAATTGACAAAGGTGTTGAACCCATTCTTGATACAACACCCGTTGCAACAGGTGAGGAAGAAATCGAGCTTTTAGGCGAATTTGAAGACGAACCGCCAATGGACGTTCCGTCTCTTGATGAAATTTTCAATAAGCAAACTGTTGCAGAAGCACATCTTGAAAAGGTTGTTGAAGCTTTCGAAGAAGAAAGCGAAAATGGAATTGATATAGTTGAAACTGACGTTTACGATGAAGAGGATGAGGTAGCAGAAGAAGCCCAAGAAACCATTCCTGAAATCGTTTATGAATTACCGCCTCTTGATTGTTTGGAAAAACCGAAGCTTAACAGCAACACCGGCAGTGCGGAAGAACTCCGTCAAAGAGGGGAGACTATTGTAAAAACCCTCAAAAGCTTTGGCGTTGGCACGCGTATTGTTGATATCTGCCAGAGTCCTTCTGTTACTCGTTTTGAACTCCAGCCCGACCCGGGTGTTAAAATCAGTAAAATCACTGCTCTTGCCGATGATATCGCAATGAATCTTGCGGCGTATGGTGTAAGAATCGAAGCCCCCATACCTAATAAAAATGCTGTTGGTATCGAAGTACCCAATGCAGAAAAAGCAATGGTAACTCTTCGTGAAATTCTCGAAAGTCCTTCGTTCCAGAATTCAAAATCCAAGCTTAATGTGGCTTTGGGCAGAGATATACAAGGTGAAGCAACCTGCGCTGACCTTGCAAAAATGCCTCACTTGCTTGTTGCAGGTACAACCGGTTCAGGTAAATCCGTTTGTCTTAATACAATGATTATGAGCTTGCTTTATAATGCGAAGCCTGATGAAGTTAAGCTTATAATGATTGACCCTAAAAAAGTCGAATTTACTGTTTACCGTTCAATTCCGCATCTTCTTGTACCCGTTGTTGCCGACCCGAGAAAAGCCGCAGGCGCGCTTTCCTGGGCAGTTGCAGAGATGGACAAGCGTTATGCTTTGTTTGCAGATAACGGTGTAAGAAACCTTCAAGGCTATAATAATTATGCACTCTCTGAAGGTCTTCCTAAAATGCCGCAAATTGTTATCATTATTGACGAGTTGTCCGATTTGATGATGGCGGCTTCAAATGAGGTTGAAGATTCTATTTGCCGTCTGGCACAGAAAGCACGTGCGGCAGGTATGCATCTTATTGTTGCAACTCAAAGACCATCTGTTGATGTTATTACAGGTCTTATTAAAGCGAATATTCCCAGCCGAATTGCCTTTGCGGTTAAATCTCAGATTGACTCACGTACAATTATTGATACACAAGGCGCAGAAAAGCTTCTCGGTAACGGCGATATGCTTTATTGTCCCGTTGGTCTTTCAAAACCCGTTCGTGTTCAAGGCTCTTATGTTTCCGATGAAGAAATTGAACGCGTTATTGATTTCGTTAAATCACAAGGCGAGGTTAAATATGATGATGCGGTTATGAAGGAAATAGAACTTAAAGCCGCACAAGATGGTAAGAAAAAATCAACTTCCGCTGTTGATACCGATAATATGGGTGCAGGCGGAGACTATGATGATGAAATGTTCCCAAAAGCAGTTGAAGTTGTTGTTGAAGCAGGTATGGCTTCTACTACTCTTCTTCAACGTAAGCTTAAACTGGGCTATGCTAGAGCTGCCCGTATTGTTGACGAGCTTTCTGAAAAGGGGATTATAGGACCTTTTGAGGGTAGTAAACCCCGTAAAGTTTTAATAACAAAGGAACAATGGTATCAGATGCAAGCAAATTCTTCTGTATCTGTACCCAAACAGCTTTCTGTTGATGATATTGAAGTTGCATCTGCACCTCAGGAAGAAACAAAACCCGCAGAAGAACCCAATTACTTCGGTTCAGCTATAAACAATAACAATTACGATGTCGAGGAAGAATAATGGATATTTTTGTTGAGTATATTGACGGAGATTATGCAGTTTGCCGTTTGCCCGATAAAGTCGGTAATTTGATTCGTGTTCCTCTTAAAGAATTGCCCGACGGAACAGCTCCGTTAAAAGTGATTTCAATGAGGGATAACGGCAGTTTCGTTTTGAATGATTATGCCAGAGAAACCCGAATGAAAAGAATTACCAGGTATATGCGATATAAAAAGTATTCATTTAATTTAAATTCCCGATAAAAAATGATTTTTTAGGAAATATTTAATAAAAAAGTATTGCATTTTTTGTAAAAGGGTGATATACTTTTTCAGTCAAAAAACTCACGCAGGGTAGATTGTGCGTGCCGTGTGCACCAAATGGTGTGGTGTGTATGAGTCGAAACTTTGCGGCGGTTTAACAAAAAGGAGGACAAAATTATGTCAGTCGTTTCAATGAAACAATTACTCGAAGCAGGTGTTCACTTCGGACACCAAACAAGAAGATGGAACCCCAAAATGGCTCAGTACATCTTTACTGAAAGAAATGGTATCTATATCATCGACCTTCAGAAGACTGTAAAGAAGCTTGAAGAGGCTTACACCTTCATCAACCAGATCGCTCAGGAGGGCGGCGAAGTTCTTTTCGTAGGTACAAAGAAGCAGGCTCAGGATTCCATTAAGGAAGAAGCAGAACGTTGTGGTATGTCATTCGTTAACGCTCGTTGGCTTGGCGGTATGCTTACAAACTTCAACACAATCCAGAGAAGAATCAGAAGACTTGCTCAGCTCAACGCTATGGAAGCTGACGGTACTTTCGAGCTTCTTCCCAAGAAAGAAGTTATTAAGCTCAACCTCGAAAGAGAAAAACTTGAAAAATTCATGGGCGGCATTACAGAAATGAAGAAAATGCCTGCAGCTATGTTCATTGTTGACCCCAGAAAAGAAAGAATTGCAGTTCTCGAAGCAAAGAAACTCGGCATTCCGATTGTTGCTATCGTTGATACAAACTGTGACCCCGATGAAATCGACTATGTAATCCCCGGTAACGATGACGCTATCCGCGCTGTTAAGCTTATTGCAGGTGCTATGGCAGACGCTATTATTGCAGGTCGTCAGGGCGAACAGACTGTTGCAGCAGAAGAAGTAGCTGAAGAAGCTGTTGAAGCTGCTGAATAATTTGTTAATTTATAATAGGCGGAAAAGATTTTCCGCCTTGATAACTTTATAAAGGAGGAAACACCTATGGCATTCACAGCTTTAGATGTTAAAAACTTAAGAGAAAAAACAGGCGTTGGTATGATGGAGTGCAAAAAAGCTCTTACAGAAGCTGACGGTGATATGGATAGAGCATTTGAAATTCTTCGTGAAAGAGGCCTTGCAGCTTCTGAGAAGAAAGCAAGCAGAATTGCAGCAGAAGGTGCTATCATCGCTTATACTGATGAAGCAGCTAAAGTTACAGTTCTTCTTGAAATCAACTCTGAAACAGACTTCGTTGGTAAAAACGAGAAGTTCCAGGAATTCGGTCTTAACGTTGCAAAAACTATTGCTGCAAATAAACCCGCATCAGTTGAAGCTCTTGCAGACCTTGCACTCGTTGGTTCTGACAGAACAGTTACAGAGAATCTCAACGACCTTATCCTTGTTATCGGCGAAAACCTTAAAATCCGTCGCTTCGAAATCGTTGAAGGCGATGTTGTAACTTATATCCACGCAGGCGGCGCAGTTGGTGTTGCAGTTAAATTTGAAACAAACCTCAGCGACAAAGCAGAATTCGTTGCAATGGGTAAAAATATTGCTATGCAGGTTGCAGCAATGCGTCCTGAGTATCTCAGCAAGGAATGCATTTCTGAAGATGAGCTTGCTAAGATGAAATCTATCACAATTGATAGCTCTCTTAACAAACCCGATTCACTTCCCAAGCCCATCCTCAAAGATCTTTTTGATAAAGCTATTGCCGGAAACCTTTTCAGCGCAGAAGATGTTGCCGCTTATGAAGAGAACCAGAAGAGCCCCTATCTCTTTAATTTCCTTTCAAAAGAAGCAGTTGCTACTCTTGCATCTCTTGCTATTGCAGGTAAAGATGAATACATTAACAATAAAATCTTTGCAGGTGCAGTTGAGGGTCGTATTAAGAAACAGATTAAAGAAATCTGTCTCCTTGAACAGACATTCGTTCGTTCTGACCTCTTTGATGGTACTGTTGCAGGTTATGTTGCTAATGTTGCAAAAACAACCGGCGCAGATATCAAGGTTGCAAGCTTTGTTCGTCTTGAAAAAGGCGAAGGTCTCGAAAAAAGAGAAGACAATTTTGCTGACGAAGTTGCCAGCATGATGAAATAAGATTTCAATTGAGGGCGGCTTTCATTGAAAGTCGCTCCATACTTTTTTCAATGTATAAAATGCCAGATTTGGTAAACTATTAAAAGTGGTGAGATTATTATGGAAAGAAAAGTCGGTACTGTATCAAGAGGCATTCGTTGCCCAATTATTCGCGAAGGTGACAATCTTGTTGATATCGCAGTAAACAGTGTCCTTGAAGCAGCAGAGAGCGAAGGCTTTGAGCTTCGCGACAGAGATGTCGTTGCGCTTACAGAGTCAATTGTTGCAAGAGCTCAAGGTAACTACGCCACAGTTCAAAATATTGCTGATGACGTAAAAGCAAAGCTCGGCGGTGAAACAATAGGTGTTATTTTCCCGATTTTATCAAGAAACCGTTTTGCTATTTGCCTTAAAGGTATTGCAATGGGCGCAAAGAAAGTTGTTCTTATGCTCAGTTACCCCAGCGATGAGGTTGGTAACTCTCTTTTAACTTATGACCAACTTGATGAAGCAGGAATCAACCCCTATTCAGATGTGCTTACTCTTGAAAAATACAGAGAACTTTTTGGTGAAAACAAGCACGAGTTTACAGGTGTTGACTATGTTGCTTATTATTCCGATATAATCAAAGAAGCAGGTGCAGAGGTAGAGATTATTTTTGCAAACCAGGCAAAAACAATTCTTGACTATGCTGATTGTGTTCTCACTTGCGACATTCATACACGTGCAAGAACCAAAAGAATTCTTAAATCAGCTGGCGCAAAGGTTGTTTGCGGTCTTGATGATATTCTTACATCTTCCGTTAACGGCGGTGGTTGTAACGAAGCTTACGGTCTTTTAGGTTCCAATAAATCAACAGAAGATACAATTAAATTGTTCCCCAGAGAATGCAACGGTCTTGTTAAAGATATTCAGGCTGAGCTTCTCAAGAGAACAGGTAAGCATATTGAAGTTATGGTTTACGGTGATGGCGCATTCAAAGACCCACAGGGTAAAATCTGGGAGCTTGCTGACCCGGTTGTTTCTCCTGCTCATACAGAAGGTCTTATCGGTACACCTAACGAGCTTAAGCTCAAATATCTTGCTGATAATGATTTTAAAGGTCTTTCCGGTGCAGAGCTTAAAGAAGCTATTTCTAACAGCATAAAAGCTAAATCCGGCAACCTTGTAGGTAATATGGCTTCTCAGGGTACAACACCCCGTCAGATTACAGACCTTATCGGTTCACTTTGCGACCTTACAAGCGGCTCAGGTGATAAAGGTACACCTATCATTCTTGTTCAAGGCTATTTTGATAACTATACTGATTAATATTTTGGAGGTTTAACTGTTATGGAAATTATTAAAAGACCCGACGATATGCAAAGAATTACAACAGTTGAACTTGCAGAGGCTTTCATTGCCGAACAAGTTGATAAAATTCGTAAACAGGTAGGAGACAAGAAAGTTCTTCTTGCTCTTTCAGGCGGTGTTGATTCATCTGTTGTTGCCGCTCTTCTTATTAAAGCAGTTGGCAAACAGCTTGTTTGTGTTCACGTTAATCACGGACTTATGAGAAAAGGCGAAAGCGAACAGGTTATCGAGGTTTTCGGTAAACAGCTTGATGCAAACCTTATCTATATTGACGCAACAGACCGTTTCCTTGATAAGCTTGCAGGTGTTTCAGAGCCTGAAAAGAAACGTAAAATCATCGGTAAAGAGTTTATCGAAGTTTTCAATGAAGAAGCACTTAAGCTCGATGATATTTCTTTCCTCGCTCAAGGTACAATTTACCCCGATATTCTTGAAAGTGACGGCGTTAAGGCACATCACAATGTTGGCGGTCTTCCCGAGGATATGAAGCTTGAGCTTTGTGAGCCCGTTGCACTTCTTTATAAAGACGAGGTTCGTGTTGTTGGTTCTGCTCTCGGTCTTCCTGATGAAATGGTTTACCGTCAGCCGTTCCCCGGACCCGGACTTGGTGTTCGTTGCCTCGGTGCTATCACAAGAGACAGACTTCACGCTCTCAGAGAAGCAGACGCAATTCTTCGTGAAGAATTTGATAAAAACGGTCTTGCAGGTAAGGTTTGGCAGTATTTCATTGCTGTTCCTGATGTTAAGAGCGTTGGCGTTAAGGATTCAAAACGTTACGAGGGTTGGCCCGCAATCATTCGTGCAGTTAACACAACAGACGCTATGAGCGCAACAATCGAAGAAATTCCTTACGCTCTTCTTCACCATATAACAGACAGAATCACTCACGAGGTAGACGGTATCAACCGTGTACTTTACGACCTCACTCCGAAGCCCATCGGCACAATCGAGTGGGAGTAATTGTAAACAATCCTCTCTCATTGAACACTTAGTTCATTTGAGAGAGGTGTTTTTTTGTCTGTTTTCTTTAGTGTAGTACTGCAAATTTATCAATTTTAATAAATAATTGCAGCACAAAAGTTTGAAGGGAATTTTCTTATGATTTTATATTTTTCTGTATTTTCGTGAATATTGCTAAAAAATATTGATTATGTAGAATTTTTTTATTATAATGAAATAAAAGTTATTATAACTTTTTTATTAAGGGGATGATAAAATGAAAAAATTCAGGAAAATTACGGCTATTACACTTGTAGTTACACTCCTTTTGAGCTGCTTGGTGATTCCGGTATTTGCTGTCAGCGGAAATATTCCCGATGATGTTGTGGCAATGTCAAGTCAGGTTGCCGT
>JAZSNR010000008.1:0-30289 GCA_045536495.1 Acutalibacteraceae bacterium | reverse complement strand
TTAAATATGCATATGGCTAAAGGTGTATATTTTACTTTGCCTGACAGAAAAGTGCTTCTTTTCTCTAAATACAAAGAGCAGTATCTCAAAAGTATCGTTGAATTCAGGAATATGTGTGAATATGCTATCGAAGAAAGTGATATTAAAATTTGCATTGAAAACTGTGACGGCTATGTGGAATTTCAGAAAGAAGCGATTGAACTGCTTTTAGAAAGTAATGTTTTTGCTTTGACTTTTGATGTCGGACATAATCACGGTATAGGCGGTACAGATGAAGAATTTATTATGAAACACAAAAACCGCCTGAATCACATTCATTTGCACGATGCAGAGGGAAGAAAAAATCACCTTGCACTTGGCGCAGGTGAGATTAATATAGGAAAATATATTAACCTTGCAAAAGAGCAAAACTGCCGTGTGGTTTTAGAAACAAAGACTATTGACGGATTGAAACAGTCTGTTGAATGGCTGAAAGGAGTATGAAAATGATTAGAAAAGCAACTTTAGAAGATGTTTCCGCAATTTCTTTACTTTATAGAGAACAATTCAGAGAAATGGCGAAGCTGATGCCCGATTTCATTAAAGAGGGTGACCAGAGCACAGAATTTATTGAAAATATAATTTCAGGTGAAGAGTGCGATATTCTTGTTTATGAATATAACGGCAATGTTGTTGGATTTATCTTGCTTCAGGCAAAAACAAGACCCGATTTTCCGTTTATGATTCAAGGCAAATATTGTTACATAATGGATGTGATTGTAACCAAAAACAGTCGTAGTAAAGGCTTCGGAACAGCGTTGATGAACTCGGCAAAAGATTGGGCAAAAGAACAAGATTGCAATTTTGTTAATCTTGATGTTCTTTCTAATAACACCGGCGCAATTACCCTTTATAAAAAACTCGGCTTTATACCCAAAGCACAGGAGATGTATTGTAAATTATAAAAGAAGGTGCTACTATGGCAAAAGTATATTTAATCTGTGGTAAAATATGTTGCGGGAAAAGTACATATGCTGAGCAGTTACGTGTCCAGAATCACGCTGTATTGCTCTCTACAGATGAAATTACCCTTGCTTTGTTCGGTCAGCATTGTGGTGATAAGCACGATGATTATGTAGAAAGAACACAAAACTACTTGTTCAATAAGTCATTGGAGCTTATTGAGGTCGGAATCAATGTTATTCTTGATTGGGGCTTTTGGCTGAAGGAAGAACGAGATTATGCTCGCGAGTTCTATAACAGCCGAAATATACCGTGCGAATTCCATTACATTGATATCAGCGATGACACTTGGAAAGCACGATTGAAGAAAAGAAACAGTGAGGTATTATCCGAAACAACAAGCGCTTATTATATTGATGATAATCTCGCTGAAAAATTTGCTTCAATATTTGAGGTGCCCGATGCTGATGAAATTGATGTAATTTACAGAAGATAATAATTATTTACCACCCACCGCTAATGCGGTCCTTGGTTGCAATACTTTTACAAAGGATAATCTTTACGGGGCGACCCACCACCATTCCGACCGAACACAAAAATAAGGGAAAGTACATTAACCCGAAATACACTTACAATATAATAAAGTTATTCGAGAATGGTCCCCCTCCCTTTTTCCCAAACGAAAAAAGGGAGGATAGGTGTTGTATTACTTTTACTTTATTCAGGAAACAGCAACGGTACGCATAAATGCATCCCCTACATTGCTATTTGCTAATTGCTAATTGCTATTTGCTGGCGACTGGCAACTGGCATCTCCTAATCAAAAAGTTGTAAAAAAATATATTTTCTCTTGACAAAGAGGAAGTGTTCTGTTAAAATACCATTTGCCGCATATTAAGGGCGGGTGTTTTGTTATGCCCATAAACGCAGAGCGTGCCTTGTTAGCGAGACTGAAAGAAAGCAGGTAAAAATCTATGTACGCAATCATCGAAACAGGCGGAAAACAGTACAAAGTTCAGAGCGGCGATGTTATTTTCATCGAAAAGCTTGAGGTTGAAGCTGATTCTACTATAACCTTCGATAAGGTTATCGCTGTTGGTGCAGACGACGGTATCAAAGTTGGTGCTCCTTATGTTGACGGTGCTTCTGTTAGCGCAAAAGTTATCAAAAACGGCAAGGGCAAGAAAATCGTTGTTGCTACCTACAAACCCAAAAAGAATGAAAAGCGCAAAATGGGTCACAGACAGCCCTATACAAAGGTTGAAATTTCAGCCATCAATGCTTAATCAATGATTAAGGTTAAATTTTTTCATTCTGAAAATGATGCGCCTTTAGGTTTTTCTTTTAAAGGTCACGCGGGCTATGCTGCTCACGGCAGTGATATAGTTTGCGCCGCAATTTCTTCCGTTGCATATATGACTGCCAATACTATCATTGAAATAATGAAAGTAGACGCGAATGTAACTGTTAAGGAAGACGGAGAAATGACTTTAAAAGTTCCCGAAGAAAGCGCAGAAAAAACGAAAGAACTATTGCTTGGTTTGGAGCTTCATATTAATGAACTCAAAAAGCAATATCCCAAAAATGTTACGATAACTACGGAGGTGTAACGAATGCTTAAAATCAATATCCAGTTATTTGCTCATAAAAAAGGTATGGGTTCAACTCGTAACGGCCGTGATTCCGAATCCAAAAGACTCGGTGCTAAAAGAGCTGACGGTCAGTATGTTCTTGCAGGTAACATCCTCGTAAGACAGAGAGGCACAAAAATCCACCCCGGTACAAACGTAGGCAAGGGTAAAGACGATACACTCTTTGCACTTGTTGACGGACAGGTTCGTTTCGAGCGTCTTGGTAGAGACCGCAAGAAAGTTAGCGTTTATCCTGTTGAGCAATAATTAATTCAGGAAAATTTCACCCTATCTTTTCAGATAGGGTGTTTTTTTGCTTTTTTATTAATGTATTTTGTTGAAAATATAAATGTAATATGATACAATATAATAGATTATGAATATTTTTTCACAGGATGTGATTATTATGAGAAAAACAAGTGCAAATATCGGATTTATCGGTATCAGCGGAAGAGGTTCGGGTATGCTTGAGCTTCTTTTGCAGGTTGAGGGCGTAAAGGTTCCTGCAGTTTGCGACCTTATTCCCGAAAGAGCAGAAAGAGGTATCGAAATTGTTGAAAAAGCAAACAACAAGGAATACCCCGTTCACGCTTATCTTGATTACAAAGAAATGTTTGAAAAGGAAGACCTTGATGCAGTTGTTATCGCAACAACCTGGATTACTCACGCAAGAATTGCAGTTGATGCAATGAAAGCAGGTTGCCATGTTGCAACAGAGGTTGGCGGTGCCGCATCTGTTGAAGAATGCTGGCAGATGGTTAGAACAAGTGAGGAAACAGGCAAAATCTGTATGCTCCTTGAAAACTGCTGTTATTGCCGTAATGAAATGGCAGTGTTCAATATGATAAGACAAGGTCTTTTCGGCGAAATCGTACATATGGAGGGTGGCTACCGTCACGATTTGCGTGATGAAATCGCACTCGGCAGAGAAAATATTCACGGCAGACTCTTTAACTTTATGAACCGTAACGGTGAGCTTTATCCTACTCATCAGTTAGGCCCGATTTCCAAAGCTCTTCGTATTAACAGAGGCAACCGTTTCCTTACAGTTAACTCCGTTGCAAGTAAGGCTCGCGGGCTTCATCAGTGGATTAAAGATAATAAGGGCGAAGAATACGACCTTTATAACACAGATTTCAAATGCGGTGATATTGTTACAACAATTATCAAATGCGCAGGCGGAGAAACAATTAAATTAACTCACGACTGCACTCTTCCTCGTCCTTACACCCGTGACTACGAGGTTCAGGGTACAAAGGGTATATATTCCGAACCCGAAGACGGAAAAGGCAGAATTTATATTGACGGAACTCACAAAGAGCATCAGAGCTGGACTCACGAGTGGGATGATTTTGAGCCCTGGAGAGAAAAATATGAGCATCCCTTATGGGTAGCTTATGAAAAAGGCGGAATTAAAGCAGGTCACGGCGGTATGGACTACCTTGTTCTTTCTGCTTTCGTTGATGCAGTTTATGAAGGCGAAAAGCCTCCCATTGACGTTTATGATACAGCGGCTTGGATGGTAATTACTTGCCTTTCCGAGCAGTCCGTTGCAATGGGCGGTGCTCCCGTTCCCGTTCCGGATTTCACAAACGGCAAATGGATTGACAGAGAAGACTTCCGCAGAGGTATGTATTGCCTTGAAGAGGTTTGCGACGAATGCTTCGAGAAAGTTGAGGAATAATTATGAAATATTATATCGGTGTTGACGGCGGCGGAACAAAAACCGCATTCGCTCTTTTTGATGAAAATAAAAATGTAATTGCTCAGAACGAAACTGAGGGCTCAAACCACGAAAACCTTGAGGGTGCAATTCCTCAGGCTGCAGGTATTATTGCAGGCGGTATCAACGGTCTTTTAGAAAAAGCAAACCTTAAATTCGAAGATATCAGTGGTATCTTAATGGGTCTTGCAGGCATCGACCATCCTTATCAGCACGATGAAATGCAGGTTGAACTTGGTAAGCTTGGTATTACAGGTGCAAGAATTTATAATGACGGTTTTATCGTTATTAAAGCAGGTGTTGGCGCAGGAGCTGGTATTGGCTATAACTGTGGTACAGGTACTTGCTGTAACTGCCTTGATAATGATGGCAATATGCTCCAGATTGGCGGCTTTGATGTGCTTTCAGGTGACAAAGCTAACGGTCACTGGGTTGGTGCTCAGGCATTCAAAATTATGTATGATGAGCTTTGCCTTGGTAAAGTAAAATCACAGATTACTGCTTTGATGGGCGAAAAAGCAGGTATTAAGGACAGAGAAACTCTTCTCGATGCTATCGCAGTTCTCGAAGATGAAGAAAAAGGCGAGGACTTTCTCAGAATGCTTATTGTTTCATTCTTTGAAGCAGCAAATAATGATGATGAAGAAGCACTCAAAGTAATTGAAGAAATGGCACAGAGAGGTGCAGATTTCATTTGCGGTCATGTAAACAATATGAGCTTTGGTGATGAAATCAATGTTGTTCTCTCTGGTTCAATTCATACAAAGCTTCCATCATATAAATACACTGACAGAATGGCAGAGCTTGTTGCAGAAAGAACCGGCAGAAAATTCAATTTCATAAAGCTTAACTGCGCACCCGTTACAGGTTGCATCAACTGGCTTCTTGAAGATTAATAAAACTTTTTGAAAATTTTTCCGAAAGGACTTGAAATAAATGAAAGAAATTAATTTGACCGTTATCGGTTCAGGTAGCACATACTGTCCCGAGCTTATTTACGGATTTATTGAAGCAAAGGATTCTCTTAAGCTTAAAAGAGTTGCTTTTATGGATATTGATGAAAGAAAGCGCACTATCGTTGGCGGTCTTTGCGTTCGTATGCTTAAAAGCGCGGGTATTGATTGCGAAGTTGTTATGACTGATGACCTTGACCTTGCTTTGCAGGGTGCAGATTTCGTTGTTACACAGATTCGCGTTGGTAAGCTTCCTTGCCGTCATATTGACGAATCAATTCCTCTTAAGCACGACCTTATCGGTCAGGAAACAACAGGTATCGGCGGTTTCTTTAAAGCTCTTCGTACAATTCCCGTAATGAAGAATATCGCAGAGAGAATTGAAGCAATTTGCCCTGATGCTTGGCTTATTAACTTTACTAATCCCTCAGGTATTATTTCCGAATTCCTTATTAACCACACAAATGTTAAAACAATGGGTCTTTGCAATGTTCCCATTGCTATGATTGACGATGTTAAGGCAGCAGTAGGCGAGGATGCAAATATTACATATCTCGGTCTTAACCACCTTAGCTGGATTACATCTGTTAAGGTTAACGGCGAAGAGAAATTTGATTCTATTTTCGATGATAACTTTGCTCCTACAGTTATGAAGAATATTCACGATGACGGCTTTGATATGGAATGCCTTGCGGCTTGTAAGGGCTTCCCCTCATCATATCTTCAATATTACTATTCCCGTGCAGCAAAGCTTGCTCACTTAAAACTGGGTTCAAAGAGCCGTGCACAAGTTTGTATGGAAATTGAAGAACAGCTTCTTGAAATGTACAGCGATAATGAGCTTGTTATTAAACCCGCTCTTCTTGAACAGCGCGGTGGCTACAAATATTCTCTTGCAGCAGTTTCTCTTATTGATTCAATTGCAAATGATAAAAATGATGTTCACGTTGTTAACATCAAAAACAACGGCACTCTCAGCTTTATGGACGATGACGATATCGTCGAAATTGCCGCAGTTATCGGTGCAGATGGTGCAAAGCCTGTTCAGGTTGGTGACTTTGACAACCGTCATATCATAAGCCTTATGAGAACAGTTAAATCATATGAGAAATATACTGTTGAAGCTGCTATGAAAGGCTCTGATGAGGACGCTATGAATGCTCTTATGCTTCATCCTCTTTGCGGTGACTTTGCTCAGGCTAAATCCTGCTACGAAGAGATGAAAGAAGCGCACAAGGCTTTCCTTCCTCAGTTTTTTAATAATTAACGCACATTGAGCATTTTAGCCACCCAAACTCATGTACCTTTGTACGCTACGGGGTGTCTAAAAAGCCCACTGCACGTCACTTATTAAAAAATCGATAACTAATGCACATTTTACATTATCTCAAAATTAAGAGGATTTGTTATGGCTAAAAATAAAAAAGCACCCAGGCAGGAAATAATTCCTGAAGGTATGAGTAAAAAAGATTATGCTGATGCGACTTTCAGAAAGAAAGTTACAACTATAAACCTTTGCATTCTTGGTGTTTTCATTGTTGGTGTTGTTGCGGTTATTGTTGCCGGTTGGTACAACACTAAGCTTGAAAATGAACGCTTTGAGCAGATTGAGCAAGCTTTCTTTGAAGAAAGGGATTATGTTAAAGAATCTCTTGAAAGAATTGAAAAAGACGGCGGTTCTCACGAAGATAAAAGCCAAGTGAAAATCGAAGTCACCGATGCAACATTTTCTTATTGGATAAATACTCTTGATGATTCATATCAAGCAGAAAAGGACTCTGATGACTATGCTGCTTTTGGTGGTGCTGAAATTCACCTTCAAGGTATGTTTTATACCAAAGAGTTAAATAATGGTGATGTTCAATATTGGGTTTACAGAAAGCATTCACACGAAGGCCACGACCAAGTCGATGAAGAAAAACATCTTGATGAAGAGAATCACGAGGACGGTACAGCAGAATTAATTGCAGAAATGCTTCCAATCGAGGTTATCTTTGATGAAGATGTTGAAATCCCCAAAGACGGAACCTGGGTTGATGTCAAAGGTATTGTAGGACCTGACTCTACCAAAAACCTTTCCGGTATCAGATATGCAGAAATGACATTGATGGATGAACCAGGAAATGAATATGTAGAATAAAAAGAAAATGCCCGTAACAAGTTTTCGAAAAAACTTGTTACGGGCATTTTAATTAGCAGAAAGGATTTTCTGTTTTATATGGAAGTGATTTGGGCTGGTTATAACCGATGTTATCAACGCCTAAATATTTGAATACCTCAAAGAGTGCTTTGCCGTGGTGACCGAAAGCAACTGCACCGTGGTGGGGGAAATTGCCCTCAATAAGCACATGGCGATAGAATCTGCCCATTTCTGGGATTGCGAAAACACCGATACCGCCAAATGAACGGGTTGCAACAGGAAGAACCTCACCCTGAGCAATGTAAGCGCGAAGCTCACTGTCTGCGGTGGACTGCAAACGGAAGAATGTAATATCACCGGGAGCAATATCGCCTTCAAGAGTACCGTTTGTGAACTCTTTGGGAAGAGAACGAGCCATAATCTTTTGGTATCTCATTTCACAGAAGGAAAGCTTGCAAGCAGGAGTGTTACCGCAATGGAAGCCCATAAAGGTATCTGTGAAGCTGTAAGGTGTTTTACCACCGATTTCTGCATCATACATATCGCGGGGAACGGAGTTGTTAATATCAAGAAGCGTAACTGCATCGTTGCTTACACAAGCGCCGATATATTCGGAAAGAACGCCGTAAATATCAACCTCGCAGGAAACGGGTATACCACGGGAAGCAAGACGGCTGTTTACATAGCAGGGAACGAATTTGAACTCTGTCTGGAATGCGGGCCAGCATTTACCTGCAATTGCAACATATTCTCTTGAACCCTTGTGCTCTTCAACCCAATCAAGAAGGGTAAGCTCATACTGAGCAAGCTTTTCGAGAATTTCAGGCTTTTTATTACCTGCGCCAAGCTCATTTTCCATATCTTTAACAACTGCAGGGATTCTTTCGTCACCTGAGTGAGCATTAAAGGAAGCAAAAAGGTCAAGCTCGCTGTTTTCTTCGATTTCAACGCCTAAATCGTGGAGGCATTTGATGGGAGCATTACAAGCAAGGAAATCCTGGGGACGAGGACCGAAAGAAATGATTTTGAGATTTTTGAGAGCGAGAATTGCTCTTGCAACGGGTACAAAATCATTAATCATTTTGGCGCAGTCTGCAGCATCACCAACGGGATATTCGGGTATGTAAGCCTTGATATTTCTTAATTTAAGGTTGTAGCTCAAATTGAGAACACCGCAGTAAGCATCGCCTCTGCCATCAAGAAGGTCATTCTGACTTTCTTCTGCAGCAGCGCAGTACATAACAGGATCGCCGAAATGCCTTGCAAGAAGAGTTTCAGCAGATTCGGGACCGAAGTTCCCGAGATAGATAACGAGAGCGTTACAGCCTGCATTTTTAACATCTTCTGCGGCTTTAAGCATATCTTTTTCATTTTCAATGCAAACGGGGCATTCATAGATTTCACCGTATTTTGCATATTCTTTCACGATTGCAGAGCGTCTGCCCTCGGAAAGAGTCATAGGGAAGCAGTCGCGGGAAACGGCCACAATACCCAATTTAACCTGAGGCATATTTATCATAATTATTACCTTCCTTAAAAATATTAAATATATTTTACGATATTTGTTCTTTATATGTCAATACAAAAAACTCAATAAACCTTAATCCATTCAATATCGGGGGCATCTCTTGAAGAGGTGACTCTGATTTTTATTTCGTCGGTTTCTTTAGGTTCAATTTTAAGAATTTTTCTGCTACCGACAGTGGTGCTTTTTTCTGCTTCTTCCCAAAGATTATCTTTATTTTTGAAGAAAACAACAAAGCTTTCAACTCTTTGACCATCGCTTATTCTTTCAGCGATTTCAATGTACTTGATTGCTTCTTTTTTATTTAATTTGAGTACATATTCGGGTTGAGTTTCACCAAAGCCTTCAAGAGTTTCAAAGTCGATGCCCTCTGCAAGATTTGTTTTGAATTCTTCTCTTATGAGTTCTCCTAATTCGTGAAGTCTTTCCAAATCTCTCGGGTCGAATTTGCCGTTGGGCATTGGGGGAATATTAAGGTTAAAGGTGGAGTTATTTCCCACAGTGCGAAGATATGTATTAAAGAGTCTTTCCAAGGAATGAGGCTCTTCATTTTCGTGGTAGAACCAGCCGGGTCTTATGGACATATCTGTTTCCGCAGGGGCAAAAACAAGACCTTTTGAATACATAATCTGTTGTAAGCTACCGATTGTGATATCGGTGTTGTATAAAAATTCAAGGCTTCCGTCCATTAAAGCGCCACTTGTCTGAGTCTCATTCAGCGGGCAAAGCTCCATTGGTACAACCGCCCACTGTGTAAAGGGGGCTTTTCCTGCTTCATTACCGCACCAACGGATTGTTCCGCCGTCGTGGAAAATACTTGCCTGAGGTTGATGTTTTTTTATAAGCTCAACATAGCCCTCGAAATCATATACCTGCTTTTTGCCGTTTGGACCCTCACCGCAAGCACCGTCAAACCAAACATAAAAAATCTTGCCGTAGTTAGTCAAAAGCTCGGTTAATTGGTTTTTATAATATGTATTATATTCATCGGTGCCGTAATATTTTGAATTTCTATCCCAGGGGGAGAGATAAAAACCGAATTTGAGTCCGTATTTTTTGCAAGCTTCCGAAGCTTCCCTTACAATATCGCCCTTGCCGTTTTTGTATGGACTGTTTTTCATAGAATGCTCGGTATATTCTGTTTGCCAGAGGCAGAAACCATCGTGATGCTTTGCAGTAAGCACCATACCCTTCATCCCTGCATCCTTAATGGCTTTTGCCCATTGTTCGCAATCAAGCTCCGTTGGGTTGAAAATGGCAGGGTCTTCCGTTCCGTCACCCCATTCGAGATTTGTGTAAGTATTTGGACTGAAATGCACGAAAGCATAAAAGGGTGTTTCTCTTAAATGCCTTAATTGGTTTTGAGAGGGCTTAACGTGAGCCGCGTTTTTCAAAAATTCTTTGAATTCCATTTTATTCACCCTTTGATGCTAAAAGCTTTTTGCTGTTGAATGCTACCCAAAGCATAATAACTGATGCAGACAGGATTGCCATAATATGTTGGAAACCGGAATTTCTGAAAAGATGAGTGCAATCGGGAGTGCCGATAAGAAGATATACAATGTTTATATACGTTACAAAGAAAAGTAAAAGGAAAGCATAGTATTTTTCTATAGGGATTCTTGAAGCATTGAAGCCGTAGCCTTTTACGATTGCCACAACAAATCCAATTGCATATAAAACTGCTATTATTGTTGCAATAATCATAAAATCAGAGTCTTCATATCTTACAAGAACGGGTCTTACGATATTCACGCCAATCATAAACAAAGTCCCTAAAATGAAAGTGAGTATTGCTTTCGGCTTTTCTGGAATTTTTTCGAATGTTATTTCGGGAACGTCTTTCTGTGTCTTTAATTTCAAAATGAAAGCTGTGATAGCTCCACCTGCAATAAAGCCAGTGAAATATTCCCAGCAACCCCAGGCATAGAAAAATTCGGGGAGATAGGAAGCATTTAATTCGTGATAACCGCCGTTGCCGAAATAGAAGAAAAGGTCAGCAACAGTAATACCGATTGCAAAAGCAGAGCAAACAACAGCACCTGTTTTTGCGGAAACCTTGTCTTTAATAATAAAGCGAACGGTTAAAAGAGACACGATTGCTTTAATTGTTGAGGTGATAACATCAGCGGATTGAAAATAGTTTCTTCCGCCGTCGATTTTCTTAGCCCAGGAAACATCCTTGAAATGCTCCATATAAACTTGGTATGCAGAGCCGTCAATACCCTGAATTTCCAAGCCTTTTTCAAAAACTTGAGCCGCTTCAGGCTGAACTTCATTTAAAATAAAGGGAGAGATAACTGCAGTTGCAATTAAATCTGTTATGTAGAAAACAGCGAGGAGAATTACAAAATCTTTAATTTTCCACTGTTTTTCGCTGAAACCTCTGCCCAGCATAATGCCGAAAAGAGATGCAAGACCAAAGCCTAAGCAAAGCATTAAAAATACTGCAGAACCAACTGAGGTATAAACATCGCTACCGCCGTTGAACCAATCCTCTGCATCATAAATAATACCTGTTATCTGGCTTAAAAGAGTGCCCCAACCGGGAGTTGTGAGCATAAAGGAGAGAGCTGTAAGAGAAAGCCAACCAATATCAAGCTTCTGACGGCTTCCTTTCACAATAACAATGAACATTGTAAAAATGAAGCCCGCATTGAGAAGTCCCCAGGATGAACCCCAACCGTGTTCACCGCGAACTCGCCACAAAAGCCCCATAAGAAGAGCACCAAGCAATATTGTTAAAGCATTTTTTAGTTTAGTGTTTTCCGTTTTCATTTTATCACCCTTTTTATAGCTGATTTCCATCGGCTATGGAGTTTTATTATAAATTCATTATACTTATAATTATACTGAAATGCAATATTATTGAAAAGTTTAATGTTTTGTGATATTCTAATTTTAGAAATTGAAAGGGTGGTTTTTATATGGCTAAAACCAAAGGTGAAAAAGGGAAGAAAATTTTACTTATCATTGTTTCGGTAATTGCAGTTATTACAATTGTAAGTGCAGTAGTCAATATTTTAATGGTTCGCAATCTTTTAGAAAAAGGCAGTACATATAATAAAGTTGAAATCCAAGAACAGCTTGTACCCGAAAAGGATGAAAACGGGAATTGGGTTTTCACAACTGACCGTGATTTTAAGGTTCTTCATCTGACCGATATTCACATTGGTGGCGGTTGGATGAGCGGTGGAAAGGACGAAAAGTCACTTAATGCCGTTGCTGCTATGATTACAAGAGAAAAGCCCGACCTTGTTATTGCAACGGGTGATATTGCTTACCCCGTGCCTTTCCAGGCAGGAACATTCAATAATAAAAGCGGTGCAAAAGCCTTTGCAAATCTTATGGAAACTCTCGGTGTTTATTGGACAGTTACCTTAGGTAATCACGACGCCGAAGCCTATTCATATTTTAACCGCCGGGCTGTATCTGAATTTTATTCAAATGAGGATTTCAAATACTGTCTTTATCAGGCAGGTCCCGATGATGTTGACGGCTACGGAAACCATATTATTGAGGTAAAAAATTCAAAAGGTCTTATTACACAGGCTTTTGTTTTAATGGATTCCCTTTCATATACAGACGGTGATATTTTCGGAATATTCTGGAAATATGATAACATTCACCAAAATCAAGTTGATTGGTATAAATCCGAAATTCAGAGAATGAACAAGGAAAATGAAAAGATTAATAAGAAAAGTGAACCCGTTAAAACCCTTGCTTTTTTCCATATTCCGTTGGTTGAACTGAAAGATGCCTGGGAAGAATTCCAAGAGAACGATTTTAAAGATACAGAAAACTTCAAATATATTGAGGGTATAATCGGCGAGACAGGTCAGCGTATTTTCCCCGGTATAGGAGAGGATACATTGTTTGAAGCAATGCTTGAATTAGGTTCAACAAAGGCAATGTTCAACGGTCACGACCATCTCAATAACATAACTGTTGAATATGAAGGAATTCAATTTTCTTACGGTTACAGTGTGGATTATCTTGCATACCCGGGTATTTCAAAGGAAGGCTCTCAAAGAGGTTGCACTCTTATAACTTGTAAACCCGATACTACATTTGCTATTGAAAAATTCAATTACTATTCCGACAGATATGTTTTAGACGGCTTCGAAAGAGAAGAGGTTACAATGCAGTTTGAGGATGTTAAGTATCAGGTTGAGGAGGAATAACATTGAAAAAATTTAAAAGTGTTATCTGGGGTATTGTTCTTGTTGCAGTTGGTGTTATAATTGCACTTAATGCCCTTGAAATTACAGATATTGATATTTTCTTTGAGGGATGGTGGACTCTTTTCATAATCATTCCTTGCTTTATAGGAATATTTACCTCGAAAGAAAAATTCGGCAGTCTTTTAGGTGTGGCAGTTGGTGTATTTCTTCTACTTTGCTGTCAGGATGTTTTAGAATTTTCAATGCTTTGGAAACTGGGACTGCCCGTAATTATTGTGGCAGTTGGTCTTAAAATGATTTTTGGCGGACTGTTCAAACACAAAAGCGAAAAGATTGCAGAAAATATTAAAATCAATAATGGCGAAATAAGCAAATTCGGTGCAACCTTCTCGGGTGCTGATGCAAATTTTTCAGGAGAAATGTTTTACGGTACAGAGCTTAATGCTTTGTTTGGCGGTGTGACATGCGATTTAAGAGGCGCTTTTATCGAGCAAGACTGTGTAGTTAAAGCCAACGCAATTTTCGGTGGAGTTGATATTTTCGTTCCCGAGGGTGTTAATGTTAAGGTTCATTCAACTTCACTTTTCGGCGGTGTTGATAATAAGAAACACAAAAATTCATCAGAAAATTCCCATACAATATTCGTTCATGCCAATTGCATTTTTGGTGGGGTTGATATTAAATGAGAAAAAACATTCTGCTTTCTACAAGGCAGAATGTTTTTTTATGCGTTTTTCGAATACGAAAAAGCTTATCAACAATGCAATAAATGTTATTAACCAAGAAAGTGGGTATGAAAGGTATAAATTCCAGAGTTCTTTTTTTAATGGGAAGCCAGTATAAAGCCAAAGAACTCTTATACCGCAAGCGCCTAAAAGGGTGATTATCATTGGTTCAATGGATTTGCCCATTCCGCGAATCTGGCAACCTGAAACATCCATTATACTACAGATAAAATAGGAACTCATCATAATGTAAAGGCGCTGCTTACCGATTTCAATAACATCTGCTTCAGTTGTAAAAATGCCAATTATCTGTTCGGGGAAAAGAAGTGCAATTCCTCCAAAGACTACGCTTAATATAAAAGCAAAGCCCATACACATAAAATAAACTTTTCGTAGGTTTTCATATTTTTTAGCACCCATATTCTGTGAGGAGAATGTCATAGCCGTTTGGGCAACTGCATTGGTGCAAGTGTAAATGAAAGCATCTGCATTTTGCGCGGCGGTGTTTCCTGCCATTGCAACTGAACCAAAAGAGTTGATTGTGGACTGAATAAGAACATTGGAGAAAGAGAAAAGACTGCTCTGAAAACCCGCAGGAAGACCGATTTTTATAATATTTTTTAGCTCGTCCTTATAAATTCTGATTTTTTTCAGGTTTAATCTGCAAGCGTTTTCAATGTTTGTTAACCTGATAACAACAAGAACGGCGGAAATATATTGAGCTGTAATTGTGGCGATTGCAACACCTGCAACATTAAAATGAAAGCCCACAACAAGAATAACATTGAGAACAACATTTATTATTCCTGTAAAACCGAGAATAAAAAGAGGACGCTTTGTGTCACCGGTGGAACGGACGATTGATGCGCCGAAGTTATAAACAAGGGAACCGGGTGCGCCTAAAAAATAAATTTTCAAATATAGAGTTGCAAGGGGGAGAACATTGTCGGGCGTTCCCATAAGCTCCAGAAATTTCCCCGAAAGGAAGAATCCGAAAATACCAACGGCAAAGCCTGAAACAACGCTTATTGCCATTGCGGTATGGACACTTTTGTGAATTCTGCCCTCTGAATTTGCGCCGATATGCCGTGCGGTTACAACACCTGCACCGGTGGAAAGACCAACGAAGAGATTTATTATAAGGTTAACGAGAGAGCTTGTTGAGCCCACTGCTGCAAGGGATTCGCTTCCTGCAAAGCGACCAACAACCATAACATCGGCGGCGTTGTAAATAAGCTGAAGTACGCCTGTAAGCATAAGGGGGACGGAGAATATGAGAATTTTCTTGAAAAACGGTCCCGTTGTCATATCAAGAATACCGCGCTTGTTCATAATCACACCTCCACCAAAAATCTATCTTTCATTATACTACTTTTTGCAGAAATAGTCATTATATTTTATAAAATTTACTTTTTATAAAAGTATTGGGATATTTAAAAAAATCATCCCGTTTATCCTTTATCGAATAAACGGGAAGTTTTATATTTCTTCGGCTATTACAGTAACAATATCAGAATCAATTGTTGCAAAACCCACTGAAGTTTTAACTGAAAAGACACAATTTTGATTTTCGTATGCGGAAATTGTACCTTCATCTAAGGCAATAAGTGCTTTAGCGTGACCTTGGCGAATACCGTAACTTCCGGCGCCTTTACCTTTTGAGTTTTCACTGATATTTAATTTTATTGAATCGCATTCTACGGAATAAGCCGATTTATTAGGCGGTACGATTTTTAATAATAATTTTTTACTCATATTTTTTAACCGTTTTTATAGTTGTTAAATACATCATCAATTGTTCCGCACATAAGGAAACAATGTTCCGGAATATTATCGCATTCTCCGGAAAGTATTATTTCGGTACCTGCAATGGTTTTCTCTAAAGGCACGTAAACCCCTTTAGAACCGGTGAAGCTTTCTGCCACGTGGAAGGGTTGACTCATAAAACGCTGAACTCTTCGTGCGCGTTTAACAAGTTGCTTGTCTTCGGGAGAAAGTTCATCCATACCTAGAATGGCGATGATATCCTGTAATTCTGTATATTTTTGTAAAACTCGCTGTGTTTCTTTTGCAACGCGGTAATGATGGTCGCCGACAAAGTCAGGTGACATAATTCTTGAAGAAGATTCAAGGGGGTCAACTGCAGGGTAAATGCCTAATTCAACTATTTTACGGGAGAGAACAGTAGTCGCATCAAGATGGGAGAATGTTGTTGCAGGAGCAGGGTCTGTGAGGTCATCGGCAGGAACATAAACTGCTTGAACCGAGGTTATTGAACCATTACCTGTTGAAACAATTCTTTCTTGCAATTTTCCCATTTCTGATGCAAGTGTTGGTTGATAGCCTACTGCAGATGGCATTCGTCCTAAAAGAGCGGAAACCTCTGAACCTGCTTGAGTGAAACGGAAAATGTTGTCAATAAACAAAAGTACATCTTTATGAGCGGTTTCTCTGAAATATTCAGCCATTGTAAGACCTACAAGAGGAACTCTGAGTCTTGCACCTGATGTTTCGTTCATTTGACCGAAAACGAGAGCGGTTTTATCAATAACACCGGACTGTTTCATTTCGTTCCAAAGGTCATTACCTTCTCTTGAACGTTCTCCGACACCCGCAAAAACAGAGTATCCGTCGTGTTCAAAGGCAACGTTTCTTATAAGCTCCATTATGAGGACGGTTTTTCCTACACCCGCACCGCCGAAAAGACCTATTTTACCGCCTCGAACATAAGGAGTCATAAGGTCAATTATTTTAATACCTGTTTCAAGAATATCGTTAGACGATACAATTTCTGCAAAAGTGGGAGCAGGGTGGTGAATTGGCCAATGCTTTTGAGTTTGAATAGGTTCTCCGCCGTCTATGGGCTTTCCTATAACATTTACCATTCTTCCGAGGGTTTCTTCGCCTACTGCGATATTTATGGATTCACCTGTGTCAACAGCTTTTAATCCTCGGGACATTCCGTCAGTAGAGTTCATTGAAATACAGCGAACTTCTCCGTTTCCGAGATGCTGTGATACTTCAAGTATATATGTCTCATTGTTGACCTCTATCGTGACAGCATGAAAAATATCAGGTACTTCATTTGCGTCAAAAAGCAAATCAACAACAGGTCCTGTGATTCTTTGCACCATTCCTACAGAGCCTTTTGCCATATTTCATTCCTCCTTTTCATCAGATTCGGTAAATTCAGCGGATGTTTCTATAACATCTGCCGTAACTTGTGTTTGACGTTTTCTGTTAATTTCGTTTTCCAATTTAATACAGTAATCTGTTGCCGTATCATAAGCAGAACGCATTGTCATAAGAGTTGCTGCTTGTGCTCCTAAAGCAGTTTCGAGAAGATATTTAAAGAGCACGGCAGACATAACTTTTTCTACAACCATCTTTATAACAGTAGCTTTATCGGGAATGTAGAGATTGTTGTCTTCTTCGTTGCTTTCTGTAACATTATAGGGTAAAAAATCAATGCAAACAGGAGTTTGTTTAACCATATTGTGATATTTGGGGTATATTATTTTAACTCCTGATATTCGTCCTTCTTTTATCAAAGAAGATACAGCTTCTAAAACATCATCTGCATTTTTATGAGAAGGTAAATCATTAAAAACAAATGATTTTTTAAAAGAAATACCGTTTTCAGAGCAATAGGTTTGCGCTTGTTTTCCGCATATGAAAAGATATGGAGGATTTTTGAATTCGTTGATAATTTCGGACATATAAGAAAATATGTCATTGTTGAAACTACCGCACATCCCCTTATTAGACGCCATTATAATAAGGCACATAGGAGCGTTTTTATTAATTATTTTATAGAAATTATTGAATTCATTGCTGTAATTTCTGTAAAAAGTTTCGCATTCTGTTTGATATGAAACACATTCTTTATAAAGAGCGTTAAGCTGAGAGTATTTTACTGTTGAAGCAGTTTTCATTGCTTTTGTCAGTTTTTTTGTTGAACGTATTCCGCGAAGCTTCTTTTTTAATATTTGTACAGTAGCCATAATCAAAACCTCTTTGAAAACTCTTCAAGAACAGTGCGCAGCTCCTCTTTGAAGGAATTGTCTAATTTTTGTCCCTTTGAGAGCTTTTGCGAAAGGTTTTTATGTTCGGTTTCAAAGAAGCTATACAGCTCTTTTTCAAAACGCTCCATATCCTCGATTTTTATGCTTCGGGTATATCCTTCTCCAACAGCGAAAAGAAGCAATGCCTGAAAATAGTCGGGAACAGGAGAATATCGGGGCTGTTTAAGTGCTTCTGTGAGTCTTTTTCCGGAATCAAGAGTAGCTTTTGTTTGCTCATCAATATCAGAGCCAAACTGCATAAAATCAGCTAACTCGCGATATTGTGCAAGTTTTGTTCGCAGATTTGAAGAAATCTGTTTCATTAATTTACTTTGTGCTGAACCGCCAACACGAGATACCGAAAGACCGACGTTGACAGCGGGTCTTTGACCTTCGTTAAACAGTTCTGAATCAAGAAAAATCTGACCATCCGTAATGGAGATAACGTTTGTGGGGATATAAGCTGAAATATCGCCGGCCAAGGTTTCTATAATAGGCAAGGCGGTAATTGAACCGCCACCTAATTCTTCACAAAGATGAGCTGACCTTTCAAGAAGTCTTGAATGGAGATAGAAAATGTCACCGGGGTAAGCTTCTCTTCCGGAAGGTCTGTGCAAAAGAAGTGAAAGTTCACGGTAAGCTACGGCATGTTTTGATAAATCGTCGTAGACAATAAGGACATCTTTTCCCGAGTACATAAAATGCTCTGCTATTGCAGTTCCTGAGAACGGAGCAATATATTGAAGCGCCGCTGAACCTGAAGCGGATGCGGCAACAATGATAGTGTAATCAAGTGCACCATGTGCTCTGAGCTTATCTCTTATTTCAGAAATAAGTGTTTCTTTCTGTCCTATGGCAACATAAATACAAATTGTATCTTTACCTTTTTGGTTGATAATGGTGTCAACAGCGATTGCAGTTTTACCTGTCTGACGGTCGCCTATAATAAGTTCACGCTGGCCTTTTCCAATAGGAACAAGGGCATCAATCGCTTTTATGCCCGTATAAAGAGGGGAATTAACAGGTGCACGTTCAATTATGCCGGGAGCTTTGAATTCTATGGGGCGACGCTCTGTTACGGGAAGATAGCCCTCGCCGTCTATGGGGTTGCCTACTGCATCTACAACTCTTCCAAGCAATGAATAGCCTACGGGAACGGTGGCGATTCTGCCTACTCTTCTTACGCGACTGCCGCTTTCTATGTTCTCATATTCTCCGAATATGATACAACCGATACGGTTTTGTTGAATATCAAGAATCATACCGCGTTCACCGCATTCGAACTCAATAACTTCACCATACATAATGTCTGCAAGGCCGTCCATCCAACAGATACCGTCGGAAATGCTCATAACGCGTCCTAACTGATATACGTGAGTTTTAGGCATAAAGTTTTCAGCTTTTTGGGTGAATTCGGCTATAATTTCGCTGACAGCATCATCGTTGAAGATAGGATCTCTGTTTAAGCTTTTTTCGAAGTGGTAAAGCTCCTCTACAACTGTTCCGTCATATATGGTATCACCGATTCTCAATTTCAGACCTGCAATAAGAGATGGGTCTTCCAATACCCAAAGGGATGTTTTTCCGTTGACAGTGTTTAAAAGCTCGGTGGTGGCTTTATCTACTTTTTCTACAATTTCTTTAGGAAGTGGGAATGCTGATGTAAGAGTTACATAAAGCACATTATGGTGCTTTAAATATGCCATATCACCGGGGGTTAGTTTGATTTGTTGAAGAATATTGTCTATGATAGTATTTTCTTTTTTCCTTATTTTGCTTTTTAAAGGTTCTTCAGAGAATAATTCACTGACTTTAGTTTTCAAAACCGAAAAAAGCTCTTTGCGGACTTTTTCAATCATTTCTCGATGGATTTCGTGTTGCTCGCGTTCTCCGAAAGCTTTGATTTGCGCTATTTTTTCTTCAGTTAAGGCTTCTACTTCTTTTATTTCCTCGGAAAAATCAAACTGTATTTCTTCCGGACAAAAATCCGCTAAAGCAGAGGAATCTGAATTCTCAATTTCCTCTGCTTCTTTTAATTCCTGTTCAATTTTTTCAAGTCTTTTTTTGAAAATTGAACCGATAGGTTTCCTTGCTATAAAGAAAAGACCTACAGCAAGAATCAAAAAGTTTATAATAACATACTGAATTTCCATATAAATTACACCTTGTGTGCAGTGATGTTTTTAGCGAAAATCTGAGCAATGTTTCCCATTTCTTTACTTGCGGCAACAACTATTTGCTCATGTTCTTTGGAAATGTTGTCACGGTAATAGGCGGTGTCTGATAAACGTTTATTTTTAGCATCTTCTAACTGCTTTTTACCTTCGGACTGGATTTCTTCTATTGTTTTTTGTGCCTGTTCCTTTTGTGCTTTTATATATTCTTCCTTTTTTAGCAAAAGTTCTTTTTCGTGCTCTTCCAGAGCTTTTTTTTGCTCGGATTCTTTTGCTTTTGCTTTTTCAATACGGCTTCTGCGTTCATCCATAATTTTTAAAACGGGAACGAACAACAATTTTCGCAAAATAAGCATAAGAACAATAAAACAAATTACCGTCCAAATTACAACAGAAATTTGGATATTCATATTATACAATCACCTTAGATTTTTGAAATAAGCATGAAGGCAATAAGCAAGCCGTAAATTGTTAAAGCTTCCATAAGAGCCAATGAAATTATAAGGGTTGAGCGGATGTCTTTTGCAGCATCAGGCTGTCTCGCAATGCTTTCCATTGCTGATTTTGCGGTGAGACCTTGTGCAATAGCAGGACATATTGTGCTTACTGCAATTGCAATTGCTGCTGCGATGGCGATGATTTCGGGGTTTGACATATTAATTTCTCCTTTTTATGTTTAGCGATTTATTCTGTTTCTGTGACTTCATCGAGATAAATTGAAGTCAGCATTGTGAAAACAATGGCTTGCAAAGCGCAGAAAAGTAATGATAAAACCATCATAACTATCGGTGCGCCTATAGGGAAAACATGGTACAGCTGTTCGGTTACCATTTCTTCTCCGAAGACGTTACCGTAAAGCCTGAGGGCTAAGGATGCGGGTTTTATGAATTCGTCGAGAAGTAAAAGCGGTAACATAAAAAACATCGGGGTTACAAAGCGTTTGAAGTAATGCTTGACGCCGTGCTTTAAGCCCACAATTTGTAAAAATACAAATGTAACAATTCCGAGACCTGCAGTTACCGAAAGAGATGCCGTAGGTGCTTTTACATATTCGGTTAAACCGACTCCGGGTATCAATCCTGAATAGTTTGCAAAAATAATGAAAATGAAAAGTGAACCTAAAAATGTGAAGTGCTTTCGTGCCTTTTCTTTTCCGAGAATGTCTGCGAAAAAGTTTTCGAGATATTCAATACCTGTTTCGATTGCATTTTGGAATTTCCCCGGTTTCTCTTTCAATTTTGATTTTATCGCAAGAGATATAATTGCAACAATCAGCAAAATCAACCACATGGTTACAACTTCTCCGGTTACATCCAGAATGCCGAACAGCTTGAAAAGAACTTCTGATTTTTCACCCATCGGAGTTCGCCTCCTTTTCTTCTTTCTTTTCAAATTTCATTTTTGTCAGACTTAATAATTTCGGTGTGAAATAAATCATCGGTAAGGTCAAACCTAATGCGGCGCCTATTAAGAGATACCATTGATTAAGCTCGGTATATTTACCGATAAAGAAAGCGATGAACAGAAAAATGACTTGAATAAATTGCCTTATTGCAGATATTATGGAGAGTTTTTCTGAACGCTTTTTAAGGAAATATTTTGCCAAAAAATAGTTCGCCGATGCAATTCCAACACCTGAAAGAAAGCATAAGACAGCACCGATAATATTGAAGCTAATTCTGTTCACCTTCTTATATAGTATAATTCAAGTAGATTATACCACTTAATATTGATTTTTCAAGTAAAATCAATGTTAAAAACAAATGAAAATTGGCGGAATTTTTTGGAAATTCCGCCAATAAAAAATTCTATTCTTCTGTGTTTTGGCTGTTTTCCGGAGTTGCATTTTCAACAGAGCTTTCTGTGTCATTTTGCGGAACGTAAGCACCAAAATTTTGTTGCGGTTGCTGAATATAATCTGTGTTGCCTATGGGCATACCGTTGGGAGCAAAAGGATTGTTTTCGGGTTGTTGGTATGGGTATTGCATTTGCGGATTGTAAAATTCGTAATCGGGAACGTCGTTGGGAGTGATTGTGCCCTTTGCCAAAGCTTGAAGTCTTAAATCAGAGAAGAATTCTACATAAGTTGCCTGCATATAGGGATTTACATAGAAAATACTTAAAATTCCGAATGTGAAAAGCGAGAGGATGTTCCAACCTAAAAAAGATAATTCTAATACAAAAAGATCCCATTTATTGCCGTCCATAAGAATCTTGCTTAAGCGACGAGCTTCATCTTTATCAATATCAGGGCGAACTGCTAAAATAAAATCCACTGCAGCATATTCATAAGCTTTTATTATACCGGGAACAATGAAAAGTAACATCCATAAAAAAATATATAAATCTCTGAAAAATGTTGCTTTTGCAATATTCAAGAAAGTTTTATCTTTAAGATTTTCAACTACTTCTATAAGCTCTACATGTTGATTTTTCCTTGCTTTTAAGAAATATCTGATACCGCCACATCTTAATGCGTTGAAAACAAGATATGATAATATGGTTAATATAATACCACCAATGCCAATGCCAATTAAAATCGGGGTTTCAAAGAAAAAATTTTGGGATATTGAAAAGTCAAAATTTGATAAATCAGATGTATCTGTACTAGTGGTGTATGAAAGTCCGCTACCGCCTTCACTCCAAGTTAACATCATCAAAAACGCGATCAGAACACTATGCCAATAATTTTTCTTGAATAAGTTTTTACCTGCTTGTTTTAAATCTTGTCTGTTCATAAAAGCACCTCACTTAATCTATAGCTTTGATTTTATAAACTGCAACTCCGTGGGGAGCAACTGTTACCTGAATTTTATCTTTTAAAGTGAATGTTTCTTTTTCCCAAAGGTTTGTTGCTTCGTAAGAATTTTTGATGGGTAAATCAACAAATGGGTCGCTGTGAAGCTTTGCAAGGGAGATTGACATTTCTTTGGGCTTATTTGATTTATTGAAAAGGCAGACTGCAAGCTCACGATTTTCCATGGGTTTAACGAGAATATCGGTAACTCCGTCTGTGAAGATGCGCTTTGCCTGAATGCCTCTCTTATCCTGGTCGATGGCGATAAGGTCTTTATTCTTAAGAATTTCGAGAACCTTGTTATCTTTGTCAACTGTTCCATCAGGGTTGATGAATTTTCTTATATCATTGCCGAGAATAAGGGGAGCAGCCATCATACACCAAAGGGAGAAATGAGTTCTGTTTTCTTCCATATTAAGCTGACCAACCCCAACCTCAAGCATATCCGGGTCATTCCAGGAGCCGATTCCCGCATGTTTATAAAGGCGAACATTGAATTCATAAATAAGAAGCATTGACATCCAGGTGGGCTGAATATCGTGGGTTGTTCTCCAAAGGTTTCCTGCTTTATTGCCCCATTTCCAAGGCTGATTCATACCCCATTCGCAAAGAGAATAGCAAATAGGTTTTTCGGGTGTACCGTTTTTCTCTGCATATTCTCTTGTTGCTCTTTGAAGTTCTCTGCCCATAAGAGTGTATTGACGTTGGGCAGAGTCCATACGGGAAGCGACGGGATTGTAGAATTTTAAAGTATTTATACCTTTTTTGAGATTAACCACAATCTGAAGCCTGCCGTCAGGAGTGAAGCCCTTTGAAGAGGGGAAGTAGCAATCGTATTCCTTTTCGCTGTTAACAAGGCAAACAAGGAATTTTCTCATATTTCCGCCTTTTCTGAAAACGAGAGTAAGGCTGTATTCACCGTCCTCGGGAGCTTCAATATTATCAAAAAGAAGTTCACCCAAGCCACCGCAGAGATTACTTACCATATAGCCATTTTCAACTTTTTCGTCTTCTACTACTTTTGCACCTTTGAGGACAATTCCGTGTTCTGCCTGCATTTCGCAGAAAGCCTCTTCACCGGGTTTTCCTAAAGTGATTTTAATAAGAGCAGGAGCAACGGTGGGGATTGCTTCATTATGGCAGAAGTCATATTTGAAATATTCTACACCCCAATCGGCGAGCGTGTCTGCATCAAGTGCTTCGTTATAAAGGCTTGCAGGTAAATCCTCGCAGGTACCTGTTCCGTTTGAGGTATAAAGACCAACCTTGAAGCCCAAATCATTGATTTCTTCAATAAGTGGCTTCATTCCTCGGGGAAAGCGTGTAAGGTCACCCTGAAGCTTCCCGTCGGCAGTTCTCATTGAGCTTTGCCAACAGTCGTCAAGGTTAACATATTTATAACCTGCATCAAGAAGCCCTGTTTTTTTCATAGCCTCTGCAGTATCTTTTATAAGCTTTTCGTCAATGGAATTTCTGAAGGTGTTCCAACTGCTCCAACCCATTGGGGGAGTGAGGGCAACACCGTTGTTATATTTTTCTACATCTGCAACGTGTACCTGAGTTGCGGCAATTGCTTTTTTAGCAACGCAAAGAGGGCAAATCTTTTTTTCTTTGAGTTTTTTCCCTAATACAACACCTGTACCAAAACCTGTAATTAAAGCGGTAGCTTTTTTTACGTTCATAATATCACCTTTATTTCAGAAGTTTTTTGATTACTCTGGCAACAGTTGCAACCCCTGCCACACCTGCGGCGGCATAGGCGGCGGTATGCATATTTATACTCTGCCTATCGGTAATTCTTTTTTCAATAGGTCCTAAAGAGGTGGACTCTAATCCTAGTTCTTTAAAATGATATACTTTTGATTTAACATCTCGGGGGTTTTCTTCATTAACTGTAGTGATTCTCACACAAGAACGGCAACCGTCCGTATAGCAACAAAAACCGCTTGTTTTGTTCTGACCCAGCATAATGCCGTCAACGTAGCCTGTGAAATCATTGAGATGGTCGTGACCGAAGAATGCGGCAACAACGTCACCTGTTCTTTTCCAGCTTTGGAACTGACCGCCGTTAAAGCAAGGAGTGCAAGGACCTTCACCTAAATAGCCAGCAACACCGTCTTTTAGAACATAGCGTTTGTCCGAGAATTTCTCGTGTCCCTCTACGGAAACGAAATATTCCTGAGGTTTGGCTTCTCTTAAAAGCTCATATTCCTCATAAACGGGGATATGTTGAAAAAGAATTGCAGGAATTATTTCTCCGCCGTGCTCTTCTTTTATTTTAGCCGCCTTTTTTTCGTACCATTCAATCTGGTCTTGGTGAACCCAATCATAGTGGGAAACATTTCTATCGGGACAACAATTGTTGGAGTCAATAAACCAAAGGTTTAAAATGTCTTTTGTGCCCTCGGTATTTTTAACCAGAATATTGCAGTTGAAATTTCCTCGGGGAGAGGTTTCGTCATTAACGCCTACGCAGGTTTCAATTTCTTCGTATGCTTTTAAGATTTGCTCTTCCTGACCCTGATCGTGCTCGTGATTACCTAAAACATAGCAGAAAGGAATACCCGATTCGATAACAGGCTTTAAAATATCTTTAAGAGCGTTTCTGTATTCCGAAAAATCTTCTGTTTCATCTCTTTTTGTGAGAGTGTCACCCATAAGAACGATTAAATCCGGCTTGAAAGCAAGAATACCCATTTTTACAAGATTATGCATATCTTCACGTTTTTTTCGTCTTTCGCGAGTGTCAAGGTGAAGGTTTTCGTGCAAATCACCCAAAGACATTATTGTGAATTTACCATCTTTGAATTTAAGTTCTGTGTTCATAAAATCACCGAAAATAAAAAATTTTAAAAAAAGCCGTCCGATATGGACGGCTCATAGATTAATTATTCAGCAGCGGGAGCTTCTTCTGCAGGAGCTTCTTCTGCTTCTGCTACGGGAGCTGCTTCAACAGTTGCATTGTAAGCATCTGCAAGCTGGTTGAAATATTTGATTTTATAAACGCTGCTAACGATGGGGAGAATTCTCCAGATCATTACAAACATACCGCCGTGCTTGAAAGTGATGTTGTAATCTTTAGCTTTTTGATACATTCTTTCAACCATCTGATAGTTCCAAACGAATGCATAAATACCGAAACTGAAAATATCAAGAAGGAAAACGAGAATGTAGTGACCGCTTTCTTTATCGTCACCTTCACAGATTTTGTTAAGGTCGTTTGCCCATTTTGTCCAGAAGAAAAGGCCGTAAATACCGAGAGTTATAATGTTGAGGAAAATAAATTTACCTGTTTTTCTTTTTTTAATCATAATTATTGCCTCCAAAAAGAGTTTTTTATTACCTTATAGTAAATAATACTATAATCGGAGTGTATTGTCAATAAGCATTTGTGTAAAAAAACGAGTCACCCTGCAAAATAATGCAGGGTGACAAAAATTTAATTATTGAAAAGAGAGAGTTCATCTTTCTTTTGCTCGTCTTTATATTTCTGGAGTCTTGCTTTGATTTTATCAGCAGGGTTAAGAAGACTTGAAACGGAGCAATCGTGGTTAAGAGTGTCGATAATAAGTGAGCAATATTTACTCATATCAACCTCGAAATACCAGGGCTTCTGAAGAAGATCTGGTGTTCTGTAAACAAGGTTTGTTGTGAAAACACCGTTGATAATGCCGGCTTCATAAGCCTTGTCAAACTCCTGAAGACCGTTGCAGAAAAGACCAAAGCTTGTGCAGATGAAAATGCGGTTTGCTTTAAGCTCCTTAAGCTTTGTTGCAACTTCAATCATAGAGTCGCCGGAAGAAATCATATCGTCGATAATAAGGCAATCCTTACCCTCAACATCGTCACCGAGGAATTCGTGAGCGAGAATGGGGTTTCTGCCGTTAACAACAACGGAATAGTCACGGCGCTTGTAGAACATACCAAGGTCGATTCCGAGAACGGTTGAATAGTAAATACAGCGACCCATACCGCCTTCGTCAGGGGAGATAACCATAAGATGGTCATGGTCAATTTTAAGGTCTTTAAAGTTCTTTGTGAGAGCTTTAATCATCTGGTATGTAGGTGCAACGTTTTCAAAGCCTTTAAGTGGAATTGCATTCTGCACTCTGGGATCATGAGCATCAAAAGTTATGATGTTTTCAACACCCATATCGCTGCAAAGCTCCTGAAGAGCGATTGCACAGTCAAGAGATTCTCTTCTTGAACGCTTGTGCTGTCTTCCTTCATAAAGCATGGGCATAATAACATTGATTCTTCTTGCTTTACCTTCAACTGCGGAAATGGCACGTTTAAGGTTTGCGTAATGTTCGTCGGGGGAATAGTGGCACTCATAGCCGTACATATTGTAAGTTACGCCATGATTGAAGCAATCGCAGATGATGAAAATATCGTAACCGCGAACAGTTTCGTGAAGAACGCATTTACCTTCACCTGAACCGAATCTTGTAAAATCGGCATCAACAATGAAAGTGTTTCTCTGATAGCCGTAGAAAGCAATTGTTTCTTTGTGCTCACTTTCGCGCTCTTCTCTCCAAGAAGTAAGATAGTTGTCAATTTTTTGTGCAAGCTCCTCGCAACCGGGAGTAGCAATAATTCCCAAAGGACCTACGGGAATTGTGTTTGGAATACCGAATGCATCTGCCACGACATAAACCTCCGTACTTTTATTATCTTTTATATTGTACTAATTATTTCATTTCTTTTCAAGTGAATTCGGCAAAATATAGCATTAAAATTTATTGTAATATTATTACAACATTTTGTGAGATGTTACAAAAACAAAACAAACGGCAATCCGATAAAAAGAATTGTCGTTTGTTATAAGCTGAAATCTTCTTTTGAAAATTCACCTGAAAAAGAAATAACTTTTGGTTCTCTTTTTAAAGGATCGTATTTAAACTTCTTGCAATGAGAAAAAGACTGCATAATTCCGCCTATTTTACGGCAGAGAACAGTATTTCCGTCACCAACGGGAGAACCGTGTTCACAAAAGGCGCATTGAGGCTCTGTTTTTTTATTGAAAATTTTAAGAGCCATAATACCGCCTCCTTGCTTGATGATTATGATTACTCCATAATCTTAACACAATTTTTTGCGGTTATCAACCTCTAAAATCAAAAGAATACACATAACGAATAAAATGATTGTTGCGCCGACACTGTGGTAAAGAGAAAACGAACTCGCCTTTGAGCCTATAACAACAGATACTTCGGCGCATTGAGGGAAAACTTTTAAAAGGAGCGAGCAGTAAATCGTACTTAAAGAAGCATTTAGAAGACGGGAACAGATTAAGTATTTAAAATTCGTTTTGCAGACTGAAGAATATACGGCGCATTGACATATTACCGCAAATCCGCCGAAACCTAAAATTCCTGCTATTACAGGTAAAGAAAGTTCCGATGCTACAGCGTTTTTACACCCCGTTGTAACTTCTCCTGCTGATTTTATAATGTAGGTGAGGGTGTAGGGCAATTTTAAGGCTTCGCAAAGAGAAGAAAGAACAGAAAAAGTCAGAACCCAACCGCAAACGGAAAACATTGCTTCACTGCCGCTCGAAACTGATTTGACAAAAATATTTTGTTTGGAATCAGTTTTGTTTTGTTTTGTATCTGCAATTTCACCATTTGAAAGAAAACGGCAGAAAAATCCCACAGTAAGCGATGCAAGAATACAAGAAGCATATAAAAGAAATCCGCTTTGGGTACTTCCAAGCATAAATGTTCCCACTGCGGTTACGGCAAAAGCAGGGCTTGGATTTATGCACCAATAGAGAAGCCTTTGGGCATCATTTTGAGAGATTTTTTCGGATTTGAAAAATTCCGAAACTGTTTTTGCTCCGATAGGGTATCCGCCTAAAAGCCCTAAAACAAACGGTACAAATCCGTAACCGCTTGTTTTGAAAACATACCTGAATGGTTTATTAAAAATTTTACTTAAGGTTTCGGAAATATTGCTTTGAGATATGTAAGAGGATAGCACCATAAAGGGAAAAAGAGCGGGAATTAAACTGTTGCCTAAAAGGTAAAATCCGTTTTTTATTCCGTTTGCGGTGTCTTTAGGGTAAATAATAAGGCAAACGGCAATTGTACACAAGATTATCAAAGCGACAATATTTTTAAATAACAGAGAAGAAAGACGTTTCATTGTTAACACCCCAAAATATTTTATGTTTATAAATCATAGAAATATAACAGAGGAGTGTGATAGTCTTGGGATTTAATCCTTTGAAAAATATTTCGGAAGATACGGAAAACGCAGGTATAGAACTGTTTGGAAATAAAAGAATGATTGTACTTGATTGCAAATGTGTTGTGGATTTTTCGGCAGATTGTATAGTGCTTAATTTAGGAAAACTGAATGTAAAAATCATGGGAGAAGATTTGGTTATTTC
Organism: Acutalibacteraceae bacterium; assembly: GCA_045536495.1. Lineage (GTDB taxonomy): Bacteria > Bacillota > Clostridia > Oscillospirales > Acutalibacteraceae > DTU089. Next base: position 1,037 of record JAZSNR010000008.1, on the reverse strand, counting down.
TTCTTTTGCCTACGGGCAAACCGACGTGAGCGGTGAAATAGTAAGTGTTGAGTTTGAAAAGATTTAACTGTCGGAGGTGAATGAATGATACAGCTTTTAAGACTTTTGAAGGGGTATGTTGAGTTTTGCGCCGAGGGTGGTTTCCCTGAAAGATTTATAAATCTTTGCAAAATTAACGGAATAAATCTATGGAACATTAAAAATGATGGTGTAAAGGTTATTGCCTGTACAACCGAAAAAGAATTCGAACAGCTTTCTCTCCCTGCAGAAAACTCCGGAATGACAGTGAAAATCATAAAATCTCGCGGTTTGAAGAGTTTTTCAAAACGCCACAAATGGCGGTGTGGTGCGGCTTTTGGTATTGTCGTAGCATTTTCTTTTTGGGTTTTTATGTCAGGGTTTGTGTGGGAGGTTGAAATATTGGAAACGGATGGTGTAAATGTCGAAGACTTTACAGAAAGTCTTGAGGAATTGGGTGTGAAGATCGGGGCGAGAAAATCGAAAATTGACATAATAGATGTACAAAATCAGCTTATGAACAAATATAAAGAATTGCTCTGGGTTTCTGTTAACATTTTCGGTGGCAAGGTTCAAGTGGAAATGAGCGAATTCAAAAAGCAAAAGGAAATAATTGACACAAAAACACCTATAAATCTAATTGCATCGAAAAAAGGTAAAATTGTGCTTGTAAAAGGCTACAAAGGTGTTAATGCGGTTAAAGAGGGCGACAATGTAACAGAAGGTACACTGCTCATATCGGGAGTGGGACTCAATTTTGACGGCAGTGAATATTTTGTTCACGCCAAAGGCGAGGTTTTTGCAAGAACGGATAACGAAGAAAATAGTATTTGTAATTTGAAAAGTGATTTTAAAATGACTTTTGAAAAAGAAAATCGCTATTTTCTTTATGTTTTTTCTTTGAAAATCCCTCTTGGTTTAAAAACAGAAGGAGATAGTTTGACAGAAAGTTCCGTTTTCCTTAAAAGCGGAGAAACTGTACTGCCCCTTGGAATAATAAGAAGTCGGATCGTAGCCAT
>JAZSNR010000002.1:0-99448 GCA_045536495.1 Acutalibacteraceae bacterium | reverse complement strand
TAGGTGATTTTACCCTCCTGAATGTCATAAAAGCGGTTAATAAGGTTGGTAATTGTAGTTTTACCTGCACCCGTTGAGCCAACGAAAGCGATTTTCTGACCGGGTTTAGCATAGAGGGAAACATTTTTAAGAACTGTCTTTTTGCCGTCGTAGGAGAAAGTAACATCATGGAAACGAACATCACCTTTAAGAAGGGTATAAGTAACGCTTCCGTCTGCAGAGTGGGGATGCTTCCAAGCCCAAGTGCCTGTTCGGGTTTCGGATTCTGTTACATTGCCGTTTTTATCAACATTCGCATAAACAAGAGTAACATAGCCGTTGTCCTCTTCGGGAACTTCATCAATAATCTCAAAGATTCTCTCTGCACCTGCAAGGGCGGCGAGAATGCTGTTCATTTGTTGTGAAACCTGGCTTATGGGATTTGAGAACTGGCGTGTATACTGCAAGAATGAAGCAAGAGAGCCGATAGAAAGAATGCCTGCAGCACCGCCAAGGAAAAGTCCTGATATACCGCCTGTAGCAGTATCGCTGACTTTAAGGATTATAAATGCACCAAAAGCGGCAGTTGCGGCAAAGTTGAAATATGAAAGGTTACCCATAATGGGCATCAATATACTTGCAAAGGTATGGGCATTTGTTGCGGCTTTTCTGTAGTTTTCGTTAATTGTGCTGAAAGCGGTTTTTGCCTTTTCCTCACGGCAGAAAACCTTAACAACCTTTAATCCCTCAATAAGCTCTTCGATATAGCCGTTTACCGCACCTACTGCCATTTGCTGACGGCGGAAATAACGGGAAGAACGTCCTCCGATAACCTTAATAATGTTGAGCATTACAACAAGCATAGCAATAATAAGGCAGGTAAGGGCAGGGCTTATATAGAGCATCATAAAGAAGATGCCCACAACAGTTACAAGAGATGATATTGTCTGAACAAGACCGTTACTTATAGCTTCGCGAATTGTGTCAACGTCATTAGTGAATCGGCTCATAAGCTCGCCGTGAGTATGTGTGTCGAAATATTTAATGGGTAAATCCTGCAAATGCTCAAAAAGGTCACGTCTTAAAACGTTAAGAGTACCTTGGGAAACATTGAGCATAAGTCGGGAATAGGTGTACTGAGCCAAAGCACCGCAGATATAAATTACCGCAAGAATTAATAAATACTTAATTATAATTGTGAAATCATTGCTTCCTGTTGAAAGCATATTTTCGATTTCATTGATAATGGGTGTTAAAAGATATGTTCCGATAACATTTGCAAAAGAGCTGAAAAGAACAAGAATAAAAACAAGAATAAGTAAAGCTTTTTTCTGTGTAACATAGGAAAGAAGTCTTAAAAGTGTTTTTTTCGTGTTCTTAGGCTTTTCGAATTTCATTCTGCCACCGGGACCGGGTCCGTTCCCTTGAGGGCGTTTAACTTGTTTTTCTGCCATTTGACTTCCTCCTTTCTTATTGTTCCATTTTGCCTTCCTGCTGTGAAATATACACTTCTTTATATATTTCGTTGCGTGAAAGCAATTCATCGTGGGAGCCGATATCGTTGATTTTTCCGTCATCAATAACGATAATTCGGTCAGCGTGCTGAACAGAGTTGATTCTCTGTGCGATTATGATTTTTGTAGTATCGGGTAAAAGGTTTTTCATACCTTCACGGATTTTACCGTCCGTTGCAGTATCAACAGCACTTGTTGAGTCATCGAGAATAAGGATTTTCGGGTTTTTGAGAATAGCACGTGCTATACAAAGTCGCTGTTTCTGACCACCGGAAACGTTTACACCGCCTTGACCTAAATCTGTTTGGTAGCCGTCGGGGAAGCTTGTAACAAAATCATCCGCCTGAGCGATTTTTGCTGCGGCGCGGATTTCCTCAAAGGTGGCGTTTTCGTTACCCCAACGCAAGTTTTCTTCAATAGTTCCGGAGAAAAGCACGTTAGTTTGGAGCACCATTGAAACACTGTCACGGAGATTTTCTAATTTATAGTCTTTAACATTTTTTCCACCTACAAGAACCTCACCCTCAGTGGTGTCATAAAGTCTTGGAATGAGCTGAACAAGTGAGGATTTTGCGCTACCCGTTGAACCGATAATACCGATTGTTTCACCTGATTTGATAGCAAGGTTTATGTCCTTTAAAACCTCTCTTTTTGCATTTTTGCCGTATTTAAAGGAAACATTTTTGAATTCGATGCTACCGTCGGCAACAAGAAGAGTTTCGTCTGCATTTTCATCGCTTATATCGGGCTTTTCTGTCAAAACCTCGTAAACGCGGTCCATAGATGCCTTTGCCATAACGGACATAACAAAAATCATTGAAACCATCATAAGCGACATAAAGATTTGCTGAATATATGTTATAAAGCTCATAAGGTCGCCAAGCTGCATATTCCCGCCAAGAATAAGCTTAGAGCCTACCCAGAGAATGAGAATTATGCAAGTATAAACTGAAACAGACATTACGGGTCCGTTAAGGATTATGAGCTTTTCTGCAAAGATAGAAGCATCCTTTAATTCGTCGTTTGAAACCTTGAATTTGTCCTTTTCGTGCTTTGCGCGGACAAAGGCTTTCACAACTCTTGCGGCAATAAGGTTTTCCTGAATAGATGTGTTAAATTTATCGTATTTTTTAAACATTTTTTTGAATCGTTTGTGTGCCGCCGAACCTATAAGGAGAATTAAAGTGAACATAATAGGTGCAATGCACAAAAAAATTAAGGATAACTTTTTATTTATGCTGAACGCCATGAAGATTGCCATTGTGAACATAAGGGGTGAGCGCACAAGCATTCGTATTGCCATCATAAAGGCATTTTGTATCATATTTATGTCGGTTGTCATTCTTGTTATGAGTGAGCCCGTTGAGAATTTATCAACATTTGAAAATGAGAAATCCTGAATTTTTTTGAATATGCCGAATCGAAGCTCTGCACCGAAGCCCATACCTGCTTTTGCGGCAAAGAAAGCTGCTGCAGCACCGCAAAGAAGCGAAATACAAGCCATACCTATCATAAGTGCACCCAATGAAAGAATAAGGTCTGTACCGGTCTTGTTGCCAAAACCTAAATTTAAAAGAATATCGGCAATAAAGCTATCCTTGCTTGAAAGCGGTTGACCGCTTATACCGCAGTCGATTATAACCGACATAAGGAGAGGGATAATTACCTCAATAAGAACTTCTAAAATAATTGAAAGAGGGGAGAGTATCGCATATATTTTGTATTTTCCTGCATAACTCATAAGTTTTTTAATCATTTTCCGCTTCCTCCTTTGCATTTTCTTCATTTTTCTTTATTTCAGCTTTTAATTGACAAGTTGTGAGGTTTTCTGTGTCAAGATTGTTGTATAATCTTTCGAGAAAATTATATAGCAGTTTACATTCCTCTTCGGAAAAGTCTTTGAACATTGCCTTGTCGGTTTCATCACAGACACTTCGAAAATCCTTTAAGACCGCAACACCTTTTGCGGTGAGAGAAAGGCGGTTTTTTCTGATATCGTCTTTATCGGTTATGCGGTTTACAAATCTACTTTTTTCAAGCCTTTTTATTGATGTGGCAACACTTGCAGGGGAAATATGCAAACTGTCTGCAAGCTCTTTTTGGGTGCAAAGCTTGTTTTCATGTATATACTCGAGAATCATCGGTTGCCCGTAATAAAGCCCTGCTTTTTGAGCAGCTTTTGTTATATGGTAACGGTGAATCAGAGATGTGGAAATAAGCTTGTGGACCAATTCCCTGTATTCCATTTATTAAACCTCCGAAAATAGTTAAACGTTTAATTATACAGTTGAATATAATACCATTTTTTTGGGGTTTATTTTTACAAAAAAGAAAAATAAAGCAAAATTTTTACAGTTTTACAAACAGTTAATAATTCATTTTAAAAGAATAAACAATATCAAGACATTTTAAAGCGACAGTTTACACAAAAATGTTGTGCAACTTCAACAAAGGGTGCTGGAAAAATTTAACTGAGCTTTGAACAAAATATATCAAAATTCCCTTGAAATGAATTTAAGAATTTGATATTATTACATTGATATAATGTAACATAGCATAATTGTGTATATGTGAGGTGCGGAAGTGAAAAAAGAGAAAATTAATGATTACAATGATTTCCCTCTATATGTTTTTCATCAGGGGAAGAACTTCAAAGCTCAAGAATTTTTAGGCGCTCATAAGGTTGAAGATGGCAAGTATGTTTTCAGAGTTTGGGCACCCAATGCAGAAAGTATTTTCGTAACCGGTACTTTTAATGACTGGAGCGAGGATGTCGCACCCATGTATCGCCTTAATGATGGCGGAGTTTGGGAAGCTTATGTTGATGGTGTAAAGAATTTTGATTCTTACAAATTCGTTATTTACACCAAAACAGGCAGAAAGCTTTATAAAGCCGACCCTTATGCAATTCATGCGGAAACCCGTCCCGGAACAGCATCAAAAATATTTGAAGGCGACTATAAATGGAATGACAGTGCATGGCTCAAAAAGCGTAAAGAGTCAAGTGTGTATTCCTCACCCGTAAATATTTATGAGGTGCATCTGGGTTCATGGAAACGCTATGAAGACGGCAACACATTAAGCTACCGCGATTTAGCAAAAGAGCTTGTTGAATATGTAAAAGATATGGGCTACACTCATATTGAGCTTTTACCTATATCGGAATACCCCTTTGACGGTTCCTGGGGTTATCAGGTTACAGGTTATTTCGCAGTAACCTCTCGCTACGGTACTCCCGATGATTTTAAATATTTTGTTGACCAATGTCATAAAGCAGGAATAGGTGTTATTGTGGATTGGGTACCTGCCCATTTTCCGAAGGATGCACATGGTCTTGCAGAATTTGACGGAACCCCCTGCTATGAATATGCTGATATTCGAAAAGGCGAGCATCTCCAATGGGGAACAAAGGTTTTCGATTTCGGCAGAAACGAGGTTCAGAGCTTCCTTATTTCAAATGCTTGCTTCTGGTTTGATGAATACCACGTTGACGGACTTCGTGTTGATGCAGTTGCTTCTATGCTCTATCTTGACTACGGCAGAGATGATGGCCATTGGATTGCAAATGCCAACGGCGGAAATGAAAATCTGGAAGCGGTTGCATTCCTCAAGCAGCTTAACGAAACTGTCTTTACACAGCACGGCGACGTTATGATGATGGCTGAGGAAAGCACCTCCTGGCCAATGGTTTCAAAGCCTGTTTATATGGGTGGTCTCGGCTTTAATTTCAAGTGGAATATGGGTTGGATGAATGATATTCTGAAATACTTCTCCCTTGACGGAATATTCAGGAAATTCAACCACGACCTTATAACCTTCTCTTTCTTCTATGCATTCAGTGAGAATTTCGTGCTTCCCATTTCACACGATGAGGTTGTTCACGGAAAATGCTCTCTCATAAATAAAATGCCCGGTAACTACAATGAAAAATTTGCAGGGGTAAGAGCATTTTTAGGTTATATGTATGCTCACCCGGGTAAAAAGCTTCTCTTTATGGGCAGTGAATTCGGTCAGTTTATTGAATGGGACTATAAAAAAGGTCTTGATTGGCTTCTTCTTGATTATGAAATGCACCGTTGGCTGCAGGATTATGCAAGAGAGCTTAATAAATTCTATAAAAAGAATTCTCCTCTTTGGGAAATTGATTACAGCTGGGAAGGCTTTAATTGGATTGTCAGTGATGACAACTCTAATTCCGTTATCGCCTTTGTAAGAACAGATAAAGAGGATGAAAAGGTTGTTGCAGTATGTAACTTTACCCCCGTTTTGAGAAAAGATTATAAAATCGGTGTTCCCGATGGCGAAAGCTACGAGCTTGTTTTCAATTCCGACTCCGAAAAATTCGGCGGTACAGGTGAAAAAATAAAGAAAACCTATAGAACAACAGACGGTGAAATGCACGGCTACAAGCAGTATATTGAACTGACTTTACCTCCTATGACAACACTTTATTTCAAACAGAAAAAGGCTAAAGCTTCTGATGAGAAAAAGTCAGTTAAAAAACCATCAGCTAAAAAAGTAAAAAAATAATTTTTTATATATAAGGAAAGGAATGTAACGACAATGGCAAAAAAGAATGAATGTATTGCAATGCTTCTTGCAGGCGGTCAGGGTTCAAGACTTGGCGTTCTTACAAAAAACATTGCAAAACCTGCCGTTCCCTACGGCGGAAAGTACAGAATTATTGACTTCCCCCTTTCAAACTGTGTGAACTCCGGTATTTACACCGTAGGTGTTCTTACACAGTATCAGCCCCTTGAACTTAACGATTACATCGGCAACGGCGGTCCTTGGGACCTTGACCGTGCAAACGGCGGTGTTCATATTCTTTCACCCTATCAGCAGATTGAGGGCACAGAATGGTACAAGGGTACTGCAAATGCGATTTATCAGAATATTCAGTTTATTGACAGATACAATCCCGAATATGTAGCAGTTCTTTCAGGCGACCATATCTACAAAATGGATTACGCAAAAATGCTTCAGTATCACAAGGAAAAGGACGCAGCTTGCACAATTGCTATGCTTGAGGTTCCGTGGGAAGAGGCTTCCCGTTTCGGTCTTATGTTTGTGGATGATGACGGAAGAATTACCGCTTTCGAGGAGAAACCCAAGAACCCAAAGAGCAACAAGGCTTCAATGGGCGTTTATATGTTCACTTGGGAAAAGCTCAGAAAATATCTTATTGATGATGAAGCTGACCCCGATTCTTCAAACGACTTTGGTAAAAACGTTATTCCCGCAATGCACGAAGCAGGAGAACGACTTTTTGCCTACGGCTTTGACGGCTATTGGAAGGACGTTGGTACCATAGATTCTCTTTGGGAAGCAAACCTTGATTTGCTTAATCCTAAAGCAAATATTGATTTGTCCGATAATAGCTGGAAAATTTACGGTAGAGGCGCAGTTACAGCTCCTCAATATGTTTCCGATAAAGCGGTTGTTGAAAATTCACTTGCTGCAGAGGGTTGCGAAATTGAAGGTAAGGTTGACTATTCCGTTCTCTTCTCTGATGTTACCGTTGAAGAAGGCGCATTTGTAGATTATTCAATTGTTATGCCCGGTGCAGTAATTAAAAAAGGTGCAGTTGTTCAATATGCAATGGTTGCAGAAAATGCAGTTATTGAAGAGGGCGCAGTTGTAGGTGAAAATCCCGAGAAATGCGAAAATCTCGAAAACTGGGGTGTAAGCGTTGTCGGTGCAGGTGTTACAGTAGGCAAGAATGCAACTGTAAAAGCACAGTCAATGATTTCAGAAGATGTTAAGGAGGGCGAAACAGTATGATGCCGAAAAATGTTCTCGGAATTATTTATTCCAATTCTTACGATTCCTCTTTGGGTGCGCTCACAGCAAGACGTACTATGGGTTCAGTTCCCTTCGGCGGAAGATACCGCCTTATAGACTTTGCACTTTCAAACCTTGTTAACTGCGGTGTTACAAAGGTTGGCGTTATTGCAAACAGCAATTTCCATTCTCTTATGGACCATGTTGGTAGCGGCAGACCCTGGGACCTTTCAAGAAAGGTTGACGGACTTTATATGCTTCCTCCCTTTACTCCCGGCGCTACCGAGCGCGACAGTGCTGACAGAATCGACACTCTTAACAGAATAATGGAATTCATTGCAACATCAAAGCAGGAATATGTTCTTCTTATGGATGCTAATGTTGTTTGCAATATGGATTTATCAAAGATTTTCGATTTCCACGCAGCAAAAAATGCTGATATTACTATCGCATATTCAAACGGCAAAGCACCTAAGCTTGAAAGAACAATGGCTCTCACTCTTGACGGAGACGGTAAGGTTGAAAGTGTAGGCATTGATGTTAAGACAGAAAGCGATATTAACTATTCAACCAACATAATTCTCATTAGAAAGGCTCTGCTTGAAAGACTTATCGGTGATGCTGAAAGCTACACCTACACAAGCTTTGAAAAAGACCTTATTCAGAAAAATGTTTCTCACCTTAATATTTATGGCTATAAGGTTGAAGAATGGACCTGCACAATAGACAGTATGGAAACATATTTTGATGCAAATATGGCTCTTCTTGAGAAAAATTGCAGAAAAAATCTTTTCCGCAAGGATGCTCCCGTATATACAAAGGTTCGTAACGATATGCCCGTTATTTACGGCATTTCATCAAAATGCGAAAACTCTCTTATTGCAGACGGTTGCCAGATTGAAGGTACTGTTAAGAACAGCATTATTTTTAGAGGCGTTAGAGTTGCAAAGGGTGCGGTTGTTGAAAACTCTATTCTTATGCAGGATGCTTTCGTTGGTGAAGATGCAAAGCTTAATTGCGTGATTATGGACAAAAACACAGTTATCACCCCCAAGAAAACTCTCAGCGGTGATAAGAGCTATCCCTTATTTGTAGGTAAGGAAATTGTTATCTGATAGAAACTTGTTTTGATTGTGAGGTGTTAATATGGCAGTTTGTCCCGTTTGCGGTTGCAAAACCGAAGAGTTGGATTTTGTAGAGAGAAAAATTACCGATATACAGTGTAAGGTTTGTTCTTTTTGTAGCAGGCAGTTAAATGTTTTTGATACTGATACAGAGCCCACAGAAGCGCAGATAAGATGGCTCCAAGCGGTTATTGGTAAAGAAGTTCCTGAAAGAGCAGAAGAAGTTTTATCTTCTCTTAAAGCTATTCGTTCGCGCTATCCCGAAAAAGAAGTAAATCAACCTGCCGCACCTGCACAACCCCAAATTAATATGGTGCAACAAGGTGTCATGAAAAAACCAAGCGAAGATGGTGTAATAAATGAGTTACAGCAACGTATTACAGCTCTTGAAAACGAACTTCGCATTATGAAGAGAAAGCAAATGATAAAAACAATAATTGAATTGGGTGCACCTTTTGTGCTTCTAATATTACTGATTATCATTGTTATGTCTTCGGGTATTATAGATAATTTTAAAGCGATTTTTGATATGGCTGGAATAGCACTTTAACGGAGGTTTATTGTATGAAAGTTTTATATGCTGCAAGTGAAGCCCTTCCTTTCATAGCAAGTGGTGGCTTGGCAGATGTTGCCGGCTCTCTTCCTCAGGCATTGAGAAAAAGACTCATAGGTTGCAGAGTTGTTATGCCTCTTTATGACGGCATTAAGCAAGAGCTTAAGGATTCTATGAAATTTATCACAAATATTTCCGTGCCTGTTGCCTGGCGCAGACAGTATTGCGGAATATTTGAAGCAAGAGCAGGGGGAGTAATCTATTATCTCCTTGATAACCAATATTATTTTAAGAGAGATTCTCTTTACGGCTTTTATGATGATGCGGAAAGATTTGCTTTCTTTGCAAGAGCAATTCTTGAAATTATTCCGCATATAGACTTTAAGCCCGATATTATTCATTGTAATGACTGGCAGACAGCTCTTACTCCTCTCTATTACAGCACAATGTATGCTAATCAGCCCGGTTACGAAAATATTAAAACAGTTCTTACAATCCATAATATTCAGTATCAGGGTGTGTATGGTGAAGAGCTTATTGATAATGTTGTGGGTATTGACCACGCTCACAAGAGCCTGATTGAATACGACGGCGCAGTTAACCTTATGAAAGCAGGTATTGAGTGCGCTAATGCAGTTACAACTGTTAGCCCCTCTTATGCAAAGGAAATTCTTGACCCCTGGTATTCCCACGGACTTGATACAATTCTTCGTGAAAGAAGCTATAAATTGCGCGGTATTCTTAACGGTATTGATGTTGAAAACTATAATCCCGAAACAGATAAGGATGTTTTCAAGAATTATTCTGTTGATAATATGCGCGGAAAAGCAGTAAATAAAAGAGAACTCCAGAAGCTTTTAGGGCTTCCGGAGAAAAAAGATACTCCTGTTATGGGTATGGTTACAAGACTTGTTTCTCATAAGGGTCTTGACCTTTGCAAAGCGGTTCTTGATGAATTACTTGCAACAACGGATATTCAGCTTGTTGTTCTCGGTTCGGGAGATTATCAGTATGAAGAGTTCTTCAGAGGACTTGCGGCACGTTATCCCGATAAAGTTGGTCTTTGCCTGGGCTTTATTCCCGATTTGGCAAGGAAAATATATGCAGGTAGCGATATGTTCCTTATGCCTTCAAAGAGCGAGCCTTGCGGTCTTTCACAGATGGTTGCTCTCCGTTACGGCTCAATTCCAATTGTCCGTGAAACAGGCGGTCTTCGTGACTCAGTTACGGATAGCGGAGACAATATGGGTAACGGTTTCGTGTTCTCTTCTTACAATGCTCACGATATGCTCCACGCTATTAAACGTGCGGTTGAGGGTTACCAAGACCAAAAGGGTTGGGCAATCCTTGTTAAACGTGCAATGGAAAGCGATAACTCTTGGGGCAAGTCTGCAAATGAATACATTAAAATGTACAAAGAAGTTTTAAAGGGTTAAGAAATCTCTTTAATAGAGCTTGCCATTTTACTTAACAGACTTTCAACTCCTTTTATGACGGCCTCGATACTCTTGGGTTCGGGGCCGCCGTAACGTCTTGCATTAACAGTTTTTTCGGGGAAGTCATCAAGATATGCTTCCACAAGGGAAAGACAAACGGCTTGTGCATATTTTGGAGGAAGAGAGAACCATCTTTTAGGAATATAACCCTTTTGGGCGGCGGCAAAGAGTGTTCTGTAAATTGTTGTGGCATAAAGAATGTCTGCACACTCTCCCGCCTGGAAAGAACCAGCGTTCATTCTTTCGTGGGTCATAATAGCCGCACGGTAAATGGAATTGGTGTTGAACACAGAGTCTTCTGCTCTGTCCTCCAAAGCGGAGGAATCAAGACCCGAACGGCTGTCGGTTATACCTAAAACATAGTCAGTAGTTACATTATAATATTCTGCGGCTTTGCATAAAAAAGACAGGCTGTATTCGCGAATACCTTTTTCGTAGTGTGATAAAAGAGCTTGGGAAACTCCTAAATCTGCGGCGGCGTCCTTTTGGCTCAAGCCTTTTTCGGTGCGAAGCTCTACCAATCTCTCGTTAAAAGTGCTGTTCATATTATTAATCCTTTCACGATAAAATTATACGATTTGTATAATACTATACACTATCTTACAGGAGAAATCAATGAAAACTTATACAATACATTTAATTCGTCACGCGCTCACCCAAGGAAATATTGAGGGTAGATATATCGGTCAAACTGACGAGGAGCTTTGTCAGGAGGGTTTAAACCAGCTTGAAGCAATGAAAAGGGATTACAATTATCCCCTTGCAGATGTTGTGTTTTCAAGTGGTTTAAAGCGTTGTATTCAGACTGCAAAAATACTTTATCCCGATAAAACACCAATCGAAATGAGAGGCTTTGAAGAGTGTGATTTTGGTGAGTTCGAGGGTCATACTGCCGATGAATTAGAGCGTTATGAGGAATTTTCAGAGTGGCTTTCAGGCGGTGAAGATGCTCGTCCTCTTAACGGAGAAAGCAATTCCGAATTTGCAACAAGAGTTTGTGATTGTTTTGCAAAAACCGTTGATGGTATGATTAAAACGGGCACAAGAACTGCTGCAATTATTACTCACGGCGGTGTAATGATGAGCATACTTGCCGCGTTCGGTGTACCCGAGCTTCCTATGACGGAATGGCTCTGCCCCTCTTGTTGTGGTTATACAATCCGTATAACTCCGTCCCTTTGGAGCGCAACAAAGAAATTTGAGGTTATAAATGAAATTCCTGCTGAACCTTTAACGGCAGAGCAGGAGGAACGCTTGTGGGATTATTATGCGGACATTCCCGAGGACGAAGACATCGATTGGGAAAATATGTCCGATGATGATTTCAAATTAGTTTGAGGTGTTTAAAATGTCAGACTATAAAATTTTTGCAAACCACGCTCACCTTTTTCCCAAAAATACAAAGCCTAACGGCGATATTGACACCTTGAAATCCATTATGGATGAATGTGAAATTGAAGGTGCCGTTTGCTTTTCACCCTTTTGGCATCAGATGGATATGTATGCCCATACAACAGGGCAAAATCCTTGCGAATGGGTAGCTGAAGCTGTCAAAAACGAACCCAATCTTGTTGGCTTCGGCACAATTGATTTTGACAGAACGGATTTAAAAGACCAAGTTAAAAAAATCAAAGATTTGGGGCTTTACGGAATAAAAATTCACCCTGCCGCACAAGAAGTAAACGTGGCAGGAAAAGAGCTTTTTGAGGTCTATGAAGAAGCAGAAAAGCAAGGGCTTTTCCTCTCTTTCCATACAGGTCTTCATTGGCACAGAATTGCAGATTATCAGATGCTTTTGTTTGATGAGGTGGCATATAATTTTCCCAAGCTCCGCTTCAGTATGGAGCATATGGGCGGTTACAGCTTTTTCCGAGAAGCACTTCTTGTTATGAATAACAATTCCCGTGGAGAAATTCAACATGTTTTTGCAGGTTGGACAAGTATTGCAATGGAAAAAGATGAATTTGGCAACACCAGAAGAGGTGCTTGGTCAATTACCGACGAAGAGCTTTGTGATTTAATTTATCAAACAGGACCTAAACGCAGTATTTTCGGTCTTGATACCCCTTATAAAGATGCAAAAGGTATAAAAGAGTCCATTGAAAGAATAAAAAACCTCCCCATAAGCGAGGAGGCAAAAAAGGGTATTCTTGGTGATAATCTTAAACAAATTTTGTTTAGTTAAAAGTGAAGAGTGAATAGTGAAGAGTTTCGGGGAAGCTTCGCTTCCAAACATTTTAGTAAATCATATCAGCAGTTGTCCAGTTTTTGAGTACTTCAAACTGGTCGGCTGCTTCTTTTTTTGCGCCTTCTAAATCGTGGTCGCGGTAGTTTCCGCATTCAATTGCACTTACACCGGGTACATCGCCCTCGAATTTTGAAATGAAATCAAGAGCTTCTTGTGTGAGTTTGAGCGCATCACTATGGGTTATGCCTGTTGTAAGGAAATAAAAGCCTGTTCTGCAACCCATAGGTCCGAAGTATATTATGTTGTTTTTGAAAGCGGAGTTGCGAACATAAGTAGCAAAAAGATGCTCAACTGTATGAATAGCACCATTTTCCATAACCTCTTCCACATTGGGTCGTCTTGTTCTTATGTCGTATGTAACAACATCTCCGTCAATTCTTGAAATATACATTCCGCGCAAAAGCTTAGTATGGTCAACATTAAAACTGTCAATTCTTTCCATTTGGGTTTTCTCCTTAGTGTTTTTACCATATTTATTTTCTTTAGTTCTTAAATTTTTGAAAAAATCTGTCAGAATATCGGCACATTCTTGTTCCATAAATCCGCCCATATATTGAGGCTTGAAGCTGAAATCTGCATTAAAGAGATTAACAACAGAACCACAAGCGCCATTCTTTTTATCATATGCTCCGAAAACAACTTTCTTTATTCGGGAGTTTATAATTGCACCGGCGCACATTGGGCAGGGTTCAAGGGTGACATATAGCTCGCATTCCCAGAGTCGCCAACCGCCCAATCGCTTGCAAGCCTCGTTTATAGCCTCTGTTTCAGCGTGGTACAAAGCATTTTTGCCTTTTTCGCGACGGTTTCTGCCTCTCCCGATGATTTTATTGCCAATTGTAACGACTGCACCAACGGGAACTTCACCCTCGTGGGCGGCTTCTTTTGCAAGGCGTAAAGCCTCGTTCATAAATTCCAAATTTTCCATATCAATATGTTGGTGGTGTTGTTGATAATTGTGACACTGCCTGAATAACATAAAGGATAATTGCAAGTATCATAACAGGTGAAGAGTTAAACTTAACAAATTTTTCGATCACCGGAACATCGCTTATATGGCCGTTTTTATTTAAAAGTTTTTTGGTTTTGTAACGTGTCAAATATATAATAAGAGCTAAAATGCCCAGAACGATTCCGACTGCCGAGCCGATGTAGAAAAATGTGTTTGAAACATATTCATCGAAATAGTAAATTAAAGCAGAAGAAACTCCTGACATTGCGTTCATAAGTCCGTGAATAATAACGCCGGTCCACAAGCTTTCTGTTGCAATAACTGCATAACCGATTACCAAACCACAAAGAAAAGCAAAGGGCATTTGAACAGCGTTTCCGTGGAACACGCCGAAAACAAAAGCAGAAGTAACAATAGCAAAAGCATCGCCGTATTTTCTAAGACTCTGCATAAGAACACCGCGCAAAGCAAATTCTTCAATGAGGGGCGGTACAATGGCAGTACCGATAAAAATCATTATTACATCAAGGGTGCTTGACGGATCCTGAAGAGCGGAATAATCGGAGTAAATGCCCATACCTTCGCCGAAAGCTCTAAAAAATACCGTAATATAGTTTGCAACAAGGCAACCACCAAAACCAATCAAAACGAGCAGAAGGGCTTTAGCTTTATCTTTCGGGAGATTGAAGGGGAGGTTTCCTAAAGCTTTTGTTCTTTTGAGTAACTTTGAGCCAATGAAAAATGCACAACCTACGCTTATAACAGAATAGAAAATGCCGAAAGCAGCTCCAAAGGTGAGGTTAGTTTGGTAAAGATTGTAAAAGGTTGGCATAACCAACAAAAAAGAGAGCACATAAGAAAACGCCAAAACTATCAAAAGGGTGATTCCTGTGTTTGTTCCCAAGGCCTTAAGCTTTTTTTCGTGGTGTCTGCGTTCAAGCATTTTTTGGCGCTGTTCTTCAAGGTATTGGGGATTAAAGAAGTTTTGCGGAGCGCCGTAATGGTATTGTGGAGCATTATTAGGTGCTGTAGAATTATATATTTCGGAAGGTTTAGGTGTGTTTTGCGGATAACCGTGGGTATTGCCCTGAGGACAAGAGCCTAAAGGCTGACCTGCTGTGTTGGGGTTGTTCGGAGTATAGTCCATAGCTTTTCCTTTCGATTAGATTAATATTCTAATAGATTATATCAATTATTAATGTAAATATCAACTCATAAATTGTGTACTTATGATGAATTTTTACAATATGTAGTGTTGCGAAAAAAATTAAAACAATGTATAATTTTGTAGAATATATTTTTGACTTGTTAAGGATGATTATAATGAATAAAGTAACTCACAGACTTAAAATTGCAGGTGAAGAGTACAGAATTGTTTCTGATGAATCTGCAGAATATATGGGCGAGCTTGCTCATGAAATTGATTTGAAAATGGCAGACATTCTTCGTGGTGCTCGTGTTTCAACAACTCAAGCAGCAGTTCTTGTTGCTTTGCAGTATGCTGATGAAGCAAAGAAAAATGGCGGAACGACCGATAATCTGAGGTTACAGTTAAAAGAGTATCTTGAAGATGCGGCAAAAGCAAAAAGTGAAAGAGATTTCTATAAAAGAGAGCTGGACAGAATTAAAGCTATAAGCAATACCGAAGATAAAACAGGCGGACTCTGGAGATAATTATGGAAGTTTTAAAGATAAAAAAAGTAAGAGAAAATGCAAAATTGCCTACAAGAGCAACACCCGGCAGTGCGGGGCTTGATTTGTACGCCTGTATTGATGAGCCTATTACTTTAAATAAGGGTGACAAGGCGGTAATTCCTACAGGAATAGCACTTGGACTTGATGACCCGCATTATGCGGCATTTATCCATTCAAGAAGCGGTCTTGCCATTAAGCACGGTATAGGACTTCTCAATTCCGTAGGTGTTATTGACAGTGATTATCGCGGAGAAGTTTGCGTTGGTGTAATTAAACTTACAGAAGAACCATACACAATTCAACCATTTGAAAGAATTGCACAGATGGTTATAAAACCTGTAGAATTGCCCGAAATTGTTGAGGTGCAAGAACTCGATGATACCGACAGAGGAACAGGCGGCTTCGGGTCAACGGGAAGAAAATAATTGTCGCAAAGCGACAAACCTTTATTGTAGGGTACGGTCTTGACCGTACCGTATGTATTTGATTTTAAGGGAGTAGCAGTTTTGTCAACTATTGCAGCAATTGCTACCGCTCAGGCGGCGGCAGGTTTAGGAACAGTCAGGTTATCGGGAGAAAGCGCTCTGTCGATTGCAGACAGAGTTTTTTCTGCTGTTTCAGGAAAAAAATTAATAGATGCAAAAGGCTACACAGCCTATTACGGAAAAGTTCACGACGGCGAAATCGAGCTTGACGATGCGGTTGCACTTGTGTTCCGTGGGCCCAAAAGCTATACGGGTGAGGATGTGGTAGAGCTTAGTTGTCACGGCGGGCTTTTTATTCTTCAAAGAGTGCTTCGCGCGGTATTCAATGCAGGTGCCATTGCTGCCGAGGGCGGAGAATTCACCAAAAGAGCCTTTCTTAACGGGAAAATTGATTTGTCAGAGGCAGAAGCGGTTATGTCACTTATTTCTGCATCCGGTGAAGAGGCGAGAGCCGCAACCTTAAATGCCCTTGACGGTGCTTTGAGCAGAGAAATCGGAGAATGCAGAGACGAGCTTGCCAGAACTGCGGCTTTCCTTGCGGCGTGGGTTGATTACCCCGACGATGAAATCCCGGAATTAACGGATTCTCAAATGACCGAAACTCTTTCAAGTGTTAAATATCGTCTTGAAAGACTTCTTGAGGGCTTTGATGCAGGTCAAGCGGTTTTAGAGGGTGTAGATACTGCCATTGTTGGCAGACCTAATGTTGGCAAATCAACTCTTCTCAATGCCCTTTCAGGCAGGGAAAGAGCTATTGTTACTTCTGTTGCAGGAACAACCCGCGACGTGCTTGAAGAAACCGTTCGTTTGGGTAATATTACTCTTCGTTTGGCAGACACAGCAGGTATCAGAAGCGATACAGATGATGAAATTGAAAAAATCGGTGTTGTAAGAGCCAAAGAACGCTTTGACAGAGCGAGTCTTGTACTTATGGTCCTTGATGCTGAACAAGAACTTTCCAATGACGACATAGAGCTTCTTGAGCTTTGTAAAAACAAAAATTCTATTGTAATCATTAATAAAACAGATAAAGAAAAAGTACTTTCACGTGATGAAGTGAAAGCACTTGTAAATGGCGGCAATATTGTTGAAATTTCCGCTAAAAACCGTAAGGGTATGGATGAACTTACGGCTATGGTGGAAAAGGTTGTTGGAACTGCAGGCTTTGACCCGTCAGCACCTCTTATTACCACTGAAAGACAACGTGGTTGTGTGGTGAAAGCAGTTGAACATCTGACGGAAGCTCTCGATGGGCTTTTAATGGGTATAACCCCCGATGCTACTAATGTTTGCATTGACTGTGCCGTTGAAAATCTCTGTGTTTTAACAGGCGAAAAAGCTACAGAAACTATAGTAAACGAAGTTTTCAAAAACTTCTGCGTCGGGAAATGATTTGGCGCATAACCGCCTTAAAAATTAGAATTTATAATTTCTTTTATAAACTTTTCGGTTGGGTAATCCATAATTATCCAGCCGTATTTTTTTGACTTTGAAAGAGTCGTGTTTAAAAGTTTTTTGTTAATATATTTTGCACTTTTTCTAGGTGGGGAAAAAATACTGGTGCAAGAGAAAAAAGTGATTAAAGCACCATTCGCTTCAGGCGGATTTTTGAGGAATGGGGAAACAGCCAAAGCCCACTTCTTTTTAGGCTTCAAGCCGTATAAATCCTGAACGGAAAAGGACTTTCCCGTTAATGTTCCGTCACGCCCCAAAAGCTCGGCAGTTTCATAAATTCTTTCGACGTTTTCTTTCTGATAGACCCAGGTTGAAAGGTTGATACCGGTGTTAAAATCCGTATATTTTTCGTTGTTTTTGTTAATATTATCTCGGTTTAAAAGAACAATTTTTCCTCTGACTTCTTTGAGCGTAGGAATGCGGTTTTCTGTGTACCAAACCGTGTCTTCGTTGAGATAATTCTCGAAAAAAGTATCAAAGGTTTCCTCTGAGTTTACACCATCATCCCGTTTATAACTGAACAAAATTGTTTCTGTAGGATTTTCTGAAAGAAAATTCTTGCAATCTTTTATAATCTCATCAAGATATAATTTTTCTCTTTTGTTTTTGGGGCTTTTGCAATCTGCAACACCGTGAACTAACTTTAATTTATTTCCGTCTTTCTCAACACGAATATCAAGAAAACGAATGCCGGCTTCTAACTGTTGCGGAATACTTATGTTTTGACATTTTGAAAAAACGGAAAATTGTGCACAGCAAGTAGAACTGTCGTGTGTTCCTGGTATATTTATTTTTGAAAGCAAATTTGTATCGAGTAATTTTTTCATCCATTTTTTCATAAAATCCCCCTCCCCTGTACAATGCTACCACATTAGGAGAATAAATGCAATATTTGTTATTTATTACATATATATGCAAAAATAATTCTCCTAATTATATTGCAAAAGGGCGATATGTATGATAAAATACATTAGTTAAAATGCCTTAGTTTACACATATATATAAAACGATAAAGTGAAAGAAGGATTATTTTGAATATTATTATTGAGAAGCTTGTCAATTTTGTAAAAAAACATATGAAGGGTGTTCTTGTAATAAGTGATTTACTCTCCATAGTTGTTGCCTTTGCAATTGCTACTTATTTGAAGTTTGATGCACCTGTATTTTTCCCGGGATGGTTCAGCAAAAATTTCCTTTTAATTATTCTTGCTGATGTGATTTCTACAACACTTTGTTTTGGTGTTTTCAAGATATACAGAAGAATGTGGCAGTATTTCATAGCCAAGGATTATGCAGTTGTTTTTGGCGCATTTGCTATTTCAAAAGTTATTGCGGTGCTTCCCTTTGTTAAAATTTGGATGTGGTACACAAGAGCTTTCTTTACATTTATGATACTTTATTCGGTAATCGCTCTTGTGTTGGTTTTAACTGCAAGAGGAATGGTTTTTCTTACCTACAACCTTTGGAGAACTAAAATACTTGCACCGAAAAATGCGGAAGACGGTAAAATAAAAAAGATAATGATAATCGGTGCCGGAAATGCAGCTATCAGACTTATTAATGAGTTGCGCGGGGTAAACAATGTAAACAGGTATCAGGTCGTAGCACTCATTGATGACAATAAAAGAAAGCAGGGCGAATATCTTAACGGCGTTAAGGTGTACGGCGGAAGGGAAGAAATAACCAAGGTTGCAAAGGAACTTGATATTGATGAGATTTATTTTGCAGTTCCTTCTGCAACTGAGCAAAGCAGGAAAGAAATTCTTGAAATTTGCAATAAAACAGGTTGTGTTTTAAAAACACTCCCTAAAATAACGGATATTTCTGAAAATTCAACAGGTGCTTTACAGTTACGAAAAGTTGACTATACTGACCTTCTTGGAAGAGAGCAGATAAAGCCCGACCTTTCAAAGGTTTTCGAGCTTCTTAAAGGACATACTGTTCTTGTTACGGGCGGAGGCGGCTCAATAGGCAGCGAGCTTGTAAGACAAGTTGCAAAAAGCGGCGTTGCAAAAAGAATAATTATTTTTGATATTGCAGAAAACGGTGCTTATGAAATCCAACAGGAAATCAGAAGAAAATTCCCTGAAGTAGATTTAAGGGTGCTTATCGGTTCAATAAGAGATGAAAAGCGTCTTTGTGAAATTTTCGAAGAATACAAACCGAGCTTTGTTTATCATGCAGCAGCTCACAAGCACGTTCCTCTTATGGAGGACAGCCCAAAAGAAGCTGTAAAAAACAATGTTTTCGGTACATATAATCTTGCAAAAACTGCCGATAAATACGGAGTAAAACGTTTTGTTATGATTTCAACAGATAAGGCTGTAAATCCCACTAATGTTATGGGGGCAACAAAACGTATTTGCGAAATGATTGTTCAATCCTTCAACAAAATATCGGCAACAGATTTTGTTGCGGTGCGCTTTGGCAATGTTCTCGGTTCGAACGGTAGCGTTATCCCGCTTTTCAAAGAGCAGATAGAAAACGGTGGTCCTGTAACAGTTACTCATCCCGATATTATCAGATACTTTATGCTTATTCCCGAAGCGGTTTCACTTGTACTTCAGGCAGGTGCTTATGCACAGGGCGGTGAAATATTTATTCTTGATATGGGTTCACCTGTTAAAATCCGTGAGCTTGCAGAGAACCTTATAAGACTTTCAGGATATGTTCCCGGAGAAGATATTGAAATTAAATATACTGGTCTTCGTGACGGTGAAAAGCTTTATGAAGAGCTTCTTATAAGTGAAGAAGGTATTCAGAAAACCCAGAATGACCTTATATATGTGGCAAGACCAATGGAGTTTGATTCCGAAAGACTTTTTGAAAGAATCAGTTATATGAGAGAAGTTATGGAGAGTGCAACATCCCGTCAGATAGTTGATGTGGTGAAAGACCTTGTACCTACATTCAAACCTCAGAATGAGGCATATAAAGACGAAGAAAAAGAAGAAGTTAAAATTTAGGATGTGACCCGGTGAAAATTTTAGTAGTATGTCAATATTACTCACCTGAGCCTTTCAGAATAGCAGATATTTGCGAAGCGCTTGTTAATGACGGAAATGAGGTTGATGTTGTAACCTCTTTGCCCAATTATCCCATGGGGAATATATACGATGGTTACAAGGGCGGCGGACACAAGGACGAAGTTATTAACGGAGTTAAGGTTCATAGAGTGTTCACCATTGGAAGAAGAAGTGGCGCTCTTTACAGATTTATAAATTACTACACATATTCAATAGCTTCAACCCTGTATACAGCTTGGTTGAAAAAAGAATACGATGTGGTTTTTGTGTATCAGCTTTCTCCAGTTATGATGGCTAATGCGGCTCTTAAATATAAGAAAAAGCACGGGAAAAAGGTTGTGCTTTATTGTTTGGATTTGTGGCCTGACAGCTTGTGTATCGGTGGAATAAAAAAAGATAGCTTGATATACAAGTTCTTTGAAAGAGCTTCTTCAAGAATATATAAATCTGTAGATAAAATACTAGTATCTTCAAAAACCTTTAAAAAGCACATCAGCAAAATGTGTTCTGTTAAAGAAGAGGATATAACCTATCTTCCGCAGTATGCAGAAGATGTTTTCAAACCCGTTTCAGCCGAGAAAAATGAAACTGTTAATTTAACTTTTGCGGGAAATATCGGTTCTGCACAGGATGTTAAGACAATTATCAAAGCTGCAGTTCTCTTAAAAAATGAAAATATTTGCTTTCATATTGTGGGTGACGGAAGTGAACTTGAAAATGTGCGTTCGTTTGCCAAAAGTCAGAAAGCGGATAATGTTAAATTTTACGGCAGACGACCAATTGAAGAAATGCCCGGATTTTACGGTATGAGTGACGCAATGCTTGTAACTCTTTCGGATGACCCGGTTCTTTCCATGACGCTTCCAGGCAAGGTTCAATCTTATATGGCAGCAGGTAAGCCCATAATAGGAGCTATAAACGGTGAGGCTGCTCAAATTATAAAAGAAGCTGAATGCGGTTTTTGTGCTGCGGCAGAAGATGCGGAAAGTTTTGCGTCTTGTATAAGAGCGTTTTTAGAATCCGATAAGGAGCTTTTAGGAAAAAATGCTTTAAAGTATTACGAAAAGAATTTCCAAAAAGAAATGTTTATAAAGATGCTTAAACAGGAAATCGAAAAACAAATATAGGTGATTTTGTGAAAATACTGATTATAGGTTTTGCAAAAATTAAATATATGCCGTACCTTAATTTGTATCTTGAAAACATTGATACAGAAGAAAATGAGGTTCACGTACTTTACTGGAACAGGGATTTACAGCAGGAAGATGTTTCTCATCTGAAAAATGTTTCTTTGCACGAATTCAAATGTTATCAGGAAGATGATGTTTCCAGATTGACTAAAATAGGCAGTTTTTTGAAATTCAGAAGTTTTACTAAAGCTCTTATAAAAAAAGAAAAATTCGATTTTTTGATTGTGCTCACAAGTGTATTGTCTGTGCTTATTTCAGATGTGTTACTCGGTAAATACAAAAACAAGTTCTTTTTTGATTACAGAGATGCAACCTATGAAAGAATTTCTCCATATAAGAGAATTATTTGGTCAATTGTGGAAAAATCGCGACTAACCTTTGTGAGCAGTGATGCTTTCAGAGGGTATTTTCCTCAGAGCCAACAAAAGAAAATTCACACAACGTATAATCTTTTGCAAGATTCTTTAAGCCATCGGGATGATAAGGCTCTTTTCGGAACAAAGTCGGAGAGGATAAGGATTGCTTTTTGGGGCTTCATACGTCACGAAGAAATTAATATCAAAATAATAAAAAGGCTTATTAATGATGAACGTTTTGAATTGCACTATTACGGCAGGGAGCAGGAAACTGCAAGGAATTTAAAACAGTATGCTGAATCCTGTAACGCCGACAATGTGTTCTTCCATGGGGAATACAGACCTGAAGAGCGTTATGAGTTTGTTAAAAATACGGATATCATCCACAATATTTACGATGACAGCAATATGATGCTGGCAATGGGTAATAAATTCTATGACGGTATGATTTTTAGAATTCCGCAAATTTGCACCAAAGGCTCGTTTATGGGCAAGATGGCGGAAAAATACGGTATAGGAAAACAGATTCATCCTGATAATCCCGATTTTGCAGATGATATTTATAATTATTACAGCGGCATAAAAACGGATGAATTCAAAACGGCTTGCGATAAAGCCTTAAAAGAAGTTTTGCAAGATAATGACAGAACAACTGAATGCATAAAAAATGTGTTGAATTAAACAAAAAGCGGGAGAAAAAATGGGCGAAAAAAGACCATTAGTAAGCGTGGTAATCCCTTTTTATAAGGGGGTTGATTGGTTAGCAGATGCAGTAGACAGCGTTTTATGCCAAACCTATTCAAATTACGAAATAATTATTGTTAATGATGGCTCACAAGAGGATGTGTCGGATTTTCTTGTGAAATATTCAGATAAAACAGAATATTTCTACCAAGAAAATGCAGGTCCGGGAAAAGCGAGAAATCGCGCATTACAATCGGCTAAAGGTGAGTATATAGCTTTTTTAGATTCGGATGATTTATGGCTTCCGGAAAAGCTTGAAAAGCAAATTGAATATATGGAAAAGAACCCAAACATAATGTGGTCACATACAGCCTATAAAACCTTTGGTTTCGGTGACGAAAAATTTGTGGATAATTCATATTTTTCAGGGAATGTTTTTCCAAGATGCTTTGCTTCGTGTCCGGTGGCAACTCCGTGCGTAATTATCAGAAAAAGAGTTTTTGACGAAAATGAGTTTTTAAGATTCAGCGAAACCATGCGTTTCGGACAAGATTTTTATCTATGGGTGCTTCTATCCTACAAATATGAAATCGGCTCATTGAAAGAAGCACACTCAAAGGTTCGAATGAGAGGAAGCAATGCTGCCAAAAGAGCGTATGTAATGCTTAAGGCGAAAAGTGAATTGCTGGATACTTTGGAAAAAACAAAGATGTTGCCATTGAATGAAATTTCTGCTCTAGTAAGACTTTCGTATAAATGGTGCAGAGTAGGTTTTAAATTTATTTCTGCAATAGAAAAACTAATAAAAAACAAAAATATCATTGAGCTTTTTTCAAAAGCGGTATATGTTTTGCCATATATAATTTTAAAAATGTACAAGTAAGTTGGTGAAAATTTAAGTGTCAATATTAATAGTGTTGTATTTTGCGACTGCGCTCATTTTCGGTATACGCAGTTTCAAAAAATATTTCATTTCTCCTGCACTCATATTTGTTGCAATGCAAACAATTATGTTTACGGGTATATTGACTTATGCTAATTTTAATATAAGCTCT
Organism: Acutalibacteraceae bacterium; assembly: GCA_045536495.1. Lineage (GTDB taxonomy): Bacteria > Bacillota > Clostridia > Oscillospirales > Acutalibacteraceae > DTU089. The sequence continues at coordinate 75,852 of JAZSNR010000002.1, read as the reverse complement.
GACAAAAAACTTGTTTTAATATATTTTGTTGCCTTGTTAATGTTTATTTTCGGTACGATGATTGCAAAAGCAATGTATCCCATACGAAAAAAAGACATACGCCTAACAAGCAATAAGCTTAGCTTGTATCAGCAAATGGTAATTTTAGGATTAGTCGGAGTTTCTATAATTGCGTGTACATATTTCTTTGTATCGTCAGGATATAATGTTTTTGTGCAAATGGTGCAGGCTTTTGTTGGTGGCAATACCGGCAACTACACAGACGAACGATTGGCGATGAATAATGTTTGGGGTGTTGGTTACATATATCAGTTCAGAGTAATCATATTCCCCATACTTTGCGCCTTTTTAGTAACCTGCAAGCACCATAAATATCTTAAGTTATTGGGATATATTTGTTTCCCGTTGATGATTGTATTTATTTTGGGTACAGGTCAGCGCGGCGGTTTCGTAATGTTTGTGCTTATGTTTACTGTTGCACTTCTTTATATTTATAAATTTTACCGTCAGCGCGAAATTAAAATAATTCTTGTACTGGTAATTGTCGGATCGTTAATTGTATTTTCGTTTATGACTATATTTAACGGACGTGTAGCATCGGACAGTAACGTAGTACAGTCCGTGCTCAGCCGTATCTTTAATGAAAACCAGGAATGTGCTGTTGTGGCATTCAGATATATTGATAATACGAGTGTGCAGTACGGTAAAGACTGGCTCTTTTCTCTCAGAGATATTTTGCCGGGTAAAAATCAATACCAGCAATTGTCTTATGTGATTTTTGAAATTATGTACGGTAGTGATCGAGGAACTGCACCTCCGTGTATATGGGGTTCTGCATACTATAATTTCGGTTGGTTCGGCGTAGTTTTGATGCCGTTTATTATGGGTATTCTTTACCATAAACTTTACTATGTATTCAGCACACAAAAAATAAACAAACTTAAAATTTTCTTGTATTCTGCTATGTTTGTAGTGCTCGGTTCATGGCTTTCCGATACGCCCATGGTTCTTTTCAATCAAGGCTTTATAACACTTGTTATTCTGACAATGTTATTAAGACCTGCAAAGAAAAGGAGATTGTTCTGATGAAAAAAGGACGTAAGGATTTACTAAACATATTTAAAGTTGTGTTTAGTAATTTTGCCTTGCTCGGAGCAGGTGTTGTAACAAGCTTTGTTTTACCGTCATTTCTTTCTATGGAAGATTTCGGCTATTACAAAATATTCAATTTATACGTAACATATATTATAATCCTTCAGTTTGGTATTGTTGAAGGAGTGTATATGAAATATGGAGGAAAAACAATTGAGGATGTAAATAAAAAAGAATTTACATCTTTGATGAAATCTCTTTTTCTAATAGAGGTTGCGGTAGGGGTTGTACTTGTTGCAATAAGTATGTTTTTTCTCGAAGGCGATGTAAGATTTATCGGGGTTTCTTTGGCAGTAAATATCGTTGTGGTAAATATAACGAATTTGTACCAATATTTGTCCCAATCTATACAACGGTTTTCTGAACTTTCCGCAAGAAACGTTGCCAAAGCTGTTTTAACTATTTTATCAGTTATTGCCATATTCGGTTTGTCTAAAACGAATATAAAATTTGCGGATTTTAAAATAGTGGTTTTATCAATAGTCGCAATTAACTTTGCTCTTTTGATTTGGTATATGTATACATACCGGAATTTGTTTTCATCAGCAAAACTCCCGTCAAAAAATGTAATACTGGATATGATGAAAGCGGGTTTCCCGTTATGTTTAGCAAATATAATATCAACACTTATATTGAACATTTCGCGACAAATAGTATCGATGTTTTTCCCAACAACAGATTATGCCGTGTATTCTTTTGCATACAGTTTGTTAACGCTTATTTCTACTGTGGTAACTTCTGTAGCGGTTGTTATGTTTTCTATGTTTAAAAAACAGGATACGCAGACCTTGCTGTCAAAGTATTCATTAAATATGAAGACTGTTTCAGTGCTTATGTCAATGGCTATGGCTGTTTATTTTCCGTTGTGTTGGTTTGTAAATTTGATTTTGCCGGATTATTCATACTCGTTGGATATATTCAGAATTGTCATTCCCGGTCTGGTTTTCAGCAGTCCCGTAACAATAGTAATCCATAATTACTACAAAGCTCTTGATAAAAATACGAAGTTCTTTATTTTTTCCGCAATTGTTTTAGGTGTTTCTGTTATATCGGGAGTCGGAATTTATTTTGCATTCAACACTATGGAGTCTGTATCTTGGGCCTCTGTTGTTGTAATGCTTGTATGGTACGTGTTGACAGAGGTATATTTAAAGAAAAAGTATCATGTTTCGGCTAAATTTAATTTATGCTACATGGTAATTATGAGCGCGGCCTTCTATATTGTATCTCATTGTTTTGTTTGGTATATAGGCTTGGTTGCCTACGGAATGATTTTTGCAGTGGGAACTTTGATTTATCATAAGTTAACAAAGGTGGTGCAAAATGAACAAGCTTAGTAAAATGTTACAATGCTTGCGTTATCGCAGAGTTATTTTAGGAAAAGTGGGAAAAGGAAATGTTTTCAGACCCCATTGTCATTTAACATCAGCGGCGATTATCGGAAACCACAATTATATTGCAGACAGAGTAATGATAGGAAACGCTACAGTAGGAAATTATTGTTCATTCGGTCCCGATGTAAAAATAGGACAATCTCAACATAGCACTCAGTACATTACCACTTGCCAAAAAATAAGTAAAAGAAATATAGATTTTTCCTTAATGGCAGAAAGAGCCGAAATAGGAAACGATGTCTGGCTTGGTGCCAATGTTGTTGTTATGCAGGGTGTAAAAATCGGCAACGGTGCGATTGTTGGTGCTAATGCAGTTGTAACAAAGGATATTCCTCCCTATGCCATCGCTGTAGGAATACCTGCAAAAGTAATTAAATATCGTTTTGAAGAAGATGATATAAAAAGCATACAAGCTTCTGCTTGGTGGGACGAAGATTTAGATTCTGCTTGTAAAAAAGTTAATGAATTAGCAAAAGCACTTCAAAGGAGAAATTGAATATGTCATTATACGAGAAAATTATAAACAAAGAAGAAAAAATATCCTTGGTTGGCTTGGGGTATGTTGGTATGCCTATAGCAGTAGCATTTGCAAAAAAGGTTGATGTAATAGGATATGACCTTAATGCAAAAAAAATTGAGACATATAAAGCCGGCATCGACCCTACAAACGAGGTTGGTGACGATGTTATAAAGTCAACAGCTGTGGAATTCACTTCAGACGAAACAAAGCTTAAAGAGGCAAAGTTTCATATTGTTGCAGTTCCCACACCCGTAAATGATGACCATACTCCTGACCTTACACCTGTTGAAGGCGCATCCGAAATTGTGGGTAGAAACCTTACCAAAGGCTCAATCGTTGTGTATGAGTCAACCGTTTACCCCGGTGTTACAGAGGATGTTTGTATTCCGATTCTTGAAAAAGAATCAGGACTTAAATGTGGTGTGGATTTTAAGGTTGGTTATTCTCCCGAAAGAATCAATCCCGGTGACAAGGTTCACAGACTTGAAACTATTGTAAAAATTGTTTCGGGTATGGATGAAGAGTCATTGGATGAGATAGCAAAAGTATATGAGCTTGTTGTTGATGCAGGTGTTCACAGAGCAAGCTGCATTAAGGTAGCAGAGGCGGCAAAGGTTATTGAGAATAGCCAAAGAGATATAAACATCGCCTTTATGAACGAGCTTTCCATTATTTTCAATAAAATGGGTATTGATACAAAAGCTGTTCTTGAAGCTGCAGGTACTAAATGGAATTTCCTTAAATTCTTCCCGGGACTTGTAGGCGGCCATTGTATCGGTGTTGACCCCTATTACCTTACATATAAAGCGGAAATGTTAGGTTATCATAGTCAGGTCATTCTCGCCGGTCGTCGTATAAATGATGATATGGGCAAATATGTTGCAGAGAATATTGTTAAAAGCTTGATTTCTGCAGATAAGGCGGTTAAAAATGCCAAAGTTGCAATTCTTGGTTTTACGTTTAAAGAAAACTGCCCCGATACAAGAAATACAAGAATCATTGATATTGTAAACGAGCTTAAAGAGTATGGAATTACACCTGTAATTGCTGATCCTGAAGCAGATGCTGCAGAGGCAAAACACCTTTACGGTATTGAGTTTGTCGATATGAACACAATTAAGGAAATGGATGCAGTTGTTCTTGCAGTAGCACATGATAGCTTTAAAGAAATTTCAATGGCTGATATGGACAAGCTTTTCGGAGAAGGTAAGAAGGTGTTGCTTGACATTAAAGGCTTACTTAACAGAGCTGAATACGAACAAGCTGACTACATTTATTGGAGATTATAAGGTAATATTCATTTTGGAGGAATAGATATGTCATTATTCACAGGGAAAACACTTATGATTACCGGTGGTACAGGCTCCTTCGGTAATGCAGTTTTAAATAGATTTTTGCAGACTGATATTGGTGAAATTCGTGTGCTATCACGAGACGAAAAAAAACAGGACGATATGCGTCACGAATTCCAAGCGAAGATGCCCGAGGTTGCAGAAAAAATCAAGTTCTTCATTGGTGATGTTCGTGATTTGGCGTCTGTTAAAAATGCTATGCACGGAGTGGATTATATTTTCCACGCTGCTGCATTGAAGCAGGTTCCTTCTTGTGAATTTTTCCCCATTGAAGCAGTAAAAACAAATGTAATAGGTACAGAAAATGTTCTCACTGCCGCTATTGATGCAGGAGTTAAAACTTGTATTTGCCTTTCAACAGATAAAGCGGCGTATCCCGTAAATGCAATGGGTACGTCAAAGGCAATGATGGAAAAAGTTATCGTAGCAAAGAGCAGAACTGTAAGCGAAGATAAAACAAAAATTTGTTGCACTCGTTACGGCAATGTTATGTGCTCAAGAGGTTCTGTTATTCCCCTTTGGATTGACCAAATTAAGCAGGGTAAGCCTATTACAATCACAGAGCCTTCAATGACACGATTCATTATGTCACTGGATGAAGCAGTTGACCTTGTTCTTTTTGCGTTTGAAAATGGTGTAACAGGTGATATTCTTGTTCAGAAAGCTCCTGCTTGCACAATAGAAGTTCTTGCGAAAGCCGTTGCGGAGCTTTTCAATCCCGAAACTGAAATTAAAGTTATCGGTATACGTCACGGAGAGAAAATGTACGAAACTCTTCTTACAAATGAAGAGTGCGCAAATGCAATTGATATGGGCGATTTCTATCGCGTGCCCAGCGACAAACGCGGTCTTAACTATGATAAATATTTTAAAGAGGGCGACACAGAGCGCGCCAAGCTCAGCGAGTTTAACTCAAACAACACAGAACTTCTTAATGTTGAAGAAGTAAAAGAAAAACTTCTTTCACTTCAATATATCAGAGATGAGCTTTCTGCTTGGGAGAATAAATAAATGAAAATTTTAGTTACCGGTGCAAAAGGCTTTGTTGGAAAAAATCTTTGTGCCGCACTTAAAAATGTTCAAGAGGGTAAAGATAAAACAAGAGGTATTGACAGCAATATTACCATTTTTGAGTATGATATTGATACCGATAAAGCACTTCTTGATACATATTGCAAGGAAGCAGATTTTGTTTTCAATCTTGCAGGTGTGAATCGTCCTCAAAATCCGGAAGAGTTTATGGAAGGTAATTTTGGTTTTGCAGGTGCTCTTCTTGAAACATTAAAAAAATATAACAATACCTGTCCTGTTATGCTTTCAAGCTCATTACAAGCAACTCTCATCGGCAGATATGCCGAGGGCGATTATGGTAAGAGCAAAAAAGCAGGGGAGGATTTGTTCTTTAAATATTCTGAAGACACCGGTGCAAAAGTATATGTTTACCGTTTTCCAAACCTTTTTGGTAAATGGTGCAAGCCTAACTACAATAGCGCAGTAGCAACCTTTTGTAACAATATTGCAAACGATTTACCCATTCAAGTAAATGACAGAGCAATTGAACTCACGCTTCTTTACATTGATGACCTTGTGGACGAAATGTTTGCAATTTTAAGAGATATGCCTCACCGTTGCAAATATGACGGTCTTGATACAGTTGCAGATGAAAACGGTGCATTTTGCTATTGTCCCGTAATTCATAAAGTCACTTTAGGTGAAATCGTTGATTTACTGGATAAATTTAAAAATCAACCAACAACATTGTTGATGCCTGAAATCCCTTATAATTCATTCGCAAAGAAGCTTTATTCAACATATCTTTCCTATCTTCCCAAAGAAAAAGTTTCTTTTCCTTTGAAAATGAATGTTGACCCTCGCGGAAGCTTTACAGAGCTTATTAAGAGCGAAAAATGCGGTCAGGTCAGCGTTAACATTTCAAAGCCCGGTATAACAAAGGGTCAGCATTGGCACAACACAAAATGGGAATTCTTCATTGTTGTTTCAGGTAAGGGTCTTATTCAACAGAGAAAAGTTGGCACAGATGAAGTCCTCAATTTCGAGGTTAGTGGCGAAAAAATTGAAGCAGTTCATATGCTTCCCGGGTATACCCATAACATAATTAATCTTTCCGATACAGAAGATTTGGTTACAGTTATGTGGGCAAATGAGCAGTTTGACCCGGATAGACCAGATACTTTCTTCCTGGAGGTAGAATAATGGATATTAAACTTGACTATTCAGACGTTTCTTTTAAAAATAACGGCAAGTTAAAGCTTCTTATAATTGTTGGCACACGTCCTGAAATTATAAGACTTGCGGCGGTTATAAACAAATGCAGAAAGTATTTTGATTGCATACTTGCACACACAGGTCAGAACTATGACTATAATCTTAACGGTGTTTTCTTCAAGGATTTGAAATTAGAAACCCCCGAGGTTTATATGGATGCAGTAGGCGATGATCTTGGTGCAACTGTTGGTAATATTATCAATTGTTCGTATAAGCTTATGAATCAGATTAAGCCTGATGCACTTCTTGTTTTAGGTGACACAAACTCCTGCCTTTCTGCAATTTCTGCAAAAAGACTTCATATTCCGATTTTCCATATGGAAGCGGGTAACCGTTGTAAAGATGAGTGCCTTCCCGAAGAAACAAACAGAAGAATTGTTGATATTATTTCCGATGTTAATCTTGCATACAGTGAGCATGCAAGACGCTATCTTCATGAATGCGGTCTTCCCAAAGAAAGAACATATGTAACCGGTTCACCTATGGCGGAGGTTTTGCACGAAAATCTTGCAGATATTGAGAAATCTGATATTCTTAACAAATTAGGTCTCCAAAAGAAAAAATATATTCTTCTTTCTGCACACAGAGAAGAGAACATTGATACAGAAAAGAATTTCTTGTCGCTTTTCAATGCTATAAACAAAATTGCAGAAAAGTACGATATGCCCGTTCTTTATTCCTGCCACCCTCGTTCAAAGAAAAGACTTGAGGAAAGTGGCTTTGAATTAGATAAGAGAGTTATACGTCACGAACCTCTCGGTTTCCACGATTACAATAATTTGCAGATGAATGCTTTTGCCGTTGTTTCAGACAGCGGTACTCTTCCTGAAGAGTCAAGTTTCTTTACATCCGTTGGAAAACCTTTCCCCGCAGTTTGTATCAGAACAAGCACAGAGCGTCCTGAAGCTCTTGATAAGGCGTGTTTCGTTCTTGCAGGTATTGATGAGAAATCACTTGTTCAGGCAGTTGCAACAGCAGTTGATATGAACGAAAATGGTGATTACGGTATTCCTGTACCAACTTATGTTGAAGAAAATGTTTCAACAAAAGTAGTAAAAATCATTCAAAGCTACACAGGTGTAGTAAATAAAATGGTTTGGAGAAAGTTTTAAGGTGAATATAAGTTTAAATTGTATAAATACATTTACTTCTATATATAGAGTTGACCCTGAAGATGTAGCCTTTTGTCCTTATAGAGTTTGTCCCATTGGTGCTCACGTGGACCATAATTATGGAAAAATTACAGGATTAGCAATTGACAAGGGTATACATATTGCCTATAAACCCAAACAGAACGGTGTTATAGAGCTCGTTTCATTACAGTTTGAAAAGAGAGCGCAATTCCATATTAAATCTGTTCCGAACGTTAAGGAGTTTGATTGGGCAGATTATCTTCGAGGTGCAACAATAGAACTTGGCAAAAAATATCCCTTGGAAATCGGTCTTTGCGGTGTTATTGAGGGAACTTTGCCCATTGGCGGACTTTCTTCTTCTGCGGCAGTAATAATTGCATTTTTGTCTGCTTTGTGTAAAGTAAATAAGCTTCATTCCACACAAAGAGAAATAATAGAAATTGCCCTTGCGGCAGAAAATAAATATGTAGGCGTTAATTGCGGTAAGCTTGACCAATCCTGTGAGATATATTCTAAAAAAGATCATCTTTTGTATCTTGATACATTGGATGACTCTTATGAGTTGATACCAACTAACCCTGCTATGAAGCCTTATAAAATTGCCATATTTTTCAGCGGTGTTGAAAGAACTCTTGCCGGTTCAAAGTTTAATATGCGAGTTGATGAATGTCGTTCAGCAGCATATGCTTTGAAAGCATATTCGGGAATGGGATACGGAAAGTTTAACGAAACTTATCTGAGAGATGTTCCCTACGAGATTTTTCAAAAATATAAAGACAAGCTTCCTGTCACTTGGGCAAAACGAGCAGAGCATTGGTATTCTGAAGTTTCAAGAGTAGAAAAAGGTGCGGAGGCTTGGCGTAGAGGAGATTTAGAGGAATATGGTCGCCTTTCTTTTGAAAGCGGAAAATCTTCTATTTATAATTGGGAAACAGGATCTCCGGAACTTAAAAGCCTTTATGAAATTATGACGCAAACCGACGGTATATACGGCGGAAGATTCAGTGGAGCAGGTTTTAAAGGCTGTTGTATGGCATTGATTGACCCAAGCTTTGAAGAAAAAATTAAAGAAAAAGTTTCTCGTGAATATATCAAAGCATTTCCTGAATTAGAAAACAAATTTTCAATTCATATATGCCAAAGTGCAGACGGAGTAGAGTTATGAAATGTTTAATATTGGCGGCGGGCTATGCAACTCGCTTGTATCCTTTAACAGAAAATTTCCCTAAACCTTTGTTAAAGGTGGGGGAAAAAACAATTCTCGACTGGCTTATTGATGATATAGATACAGTTGGTCTTGTAGATGAATATGTTGTAATTTCTAATCATAAATATACAAAACATTTTGAGGTCTGGGCAAAAGAAAAAACGCAAAAAATTACAGTTGTAGACGACGGAACAACAAGAAACGAAACTCGTTTGGGTGCGGTAAAAGATATACAGTTTGCAATTGAAAAGCTTTCTATTGACGATGATATGCTTGTTATCGCAGGCGACAATGTTTTGGATTTTAGTTTAACTCGCTTTATTGAATATGCAAAGGAAAAAGAAACCTCTTGCATAATGCGTTATTTTGAAGCTAAAAAAGAAAAACTTTCAAAATGCGGAGTTGTTACAATTGATGATTCTGATAAAATTGTAAAAATGGTTGAAAAGCCCGCCGAACCTGAAAGCAACTGGTGCTGTCCTCCGTTTTATTATTACACAAAAGAGGATGCAGGATTAGTAGCAAAGGGAATTGAAGCAGGTTGCGGTGTGGATGCACCGGGTAGTTACATTGCTTGGCTTTGCAATCAATCTCCGGTATATGCTATGGAAATGCCCGGAAAGAGATATGATATAGGAAATTTAGAAAGCTATGAGCAGGTAAAAAAGGAGTATAAAGGTATATGTTAACACCTAATGTGAATCTTGAAAAGAAAACGGTTCTTGTAACAGGTGCGGCAGGGTTTATAGGCTCAAATCTTGTTAAAGAGTTGTTTCGTAATACCCAAGAAATAACGGTTGTTGGCTTGGATAGCGTGAATGACTATTACGATGTTTCCATCAAAGAGTACAGACTTAAGGAAATCGAAAAAGCTACAGAAGAAAAGAATGGTTCGCAGTGGATTTTTGTTAAAGGGAATCTTGCAAATAAAGAACTTATTGACGAGTTGTTTGAAAAATACAGCTTCAGCGTAGTGGTAAACCTTGCAGCTCAAGCAGGGGTTAGATATTCTATAACAAATCCTGATGCTTATATTGAAAGCAATCTTATAGGTTTTTATAATATCCTCGAAGCTTGCAGAAATTTCCCTGTGGAGCATCTTGTGTATGCTTCTTCATCAAGTGTATACGGCACAAATAAAAAAGTACCGTATTCAACAGATGACAAGGTAGATAACCCCGTATCGCTTTATGCGGCAACTAAAAAATCTAATGAGTTAATGGCTCATTCCTATTCTAAATTGTACAATATTCCCTCAACGGGATTGAGATTTTTCACGGTTTACGGACCTGCCGGCAGACCCGATATGGCATATTTTGGTTTTACCAATAAATTGATTAAAGGTGAAACTATACAGATATTCAATTTTGGTAACTGCAAGAGAGATTTTACTTATGTTGACGATATTGTAGAGGGCGTTAAAAGGGTAATGACCTGTGCTCCTGAAAAGGTTACAGGGGAGGATGGCTTACCTGTACCGCCCTATAGAGTATATAATATAGGTAATAGCAGTCCCGAAAATCTTCTCGATTTTGTTGACATTCTGGGGCAGGAGCTTGTAAGAGCAGGGGTTCTACCGGAAGATTATGATTTTGAGGCTCATAAGGAGCTTGTACCCATGCAACCAGGTGATGTGCCTGTTACTTATGCAGATACATCTGCGCTCGAACGTGATTTCGGCTTTAAGCCCGCAACCCCCTTACGAGAAGGCTTACGAAAATTCTCTGAGTGGTATAAAAAGTTTTACATGTAAAAAACTGAACCTGTTATTATACAGGTTCAGTTTTTTTTAAAGTGGAATATTACCATGTTTTTTATATAGATTTTCCTGTTTTTTTGTTTTAAGCATATCCAACGCTTTTATAATTCTTTCACGAGAATGTTGAGGTTCAATTATTTCATCCACATAACCATGTGCAGCAGCAATGTAGGGATTGGCGAATTTATCTTCGTATTCTGCAATAAGCTGTTGTCTTTCTTCAACAGGATTTGGGGAGTCTGTGATGCGTTTTTTGAAAATGATATCAACAGCACCTTCTGCACCCATAACCGCCATCTGCGCAATTGGCCAAGCGTACACAATATCGGCACCCATGTTTTTACTGTTCATTGCAATATATGCACCGCCATAAGCCTTTCTTAATATAAGACTAATTTTAGGAACAGTTGCTTCAGAGTATGCATAAAGGAGCTTTGCTCCATGCCGAATAATACCACTATGTTCTTGTTTTTGACCCGGTAAGAAGCCGGTAACATCAACAAGGGAAACCACCGGTATATTAAAACAGTCGCAGAATCTTATAAAACGAGCCGCCTTGTCGGCAGAGTCGCAATCAATTGAACCGCCTAAAAAATTCGGTTGGTTTGCAACAATGCCTACACTGTCGCCATTTATTCTTGAAAAACCTACGACCATATTTTTAGCAAAATCTGACTGTATTTCAAAGAAAGAATTATCATCTACGATTTTTTCTATAACGAACTTTACGTTATAAGCTTTTCTTTGATTATCAGAAACAATTTCCTGCATATCATCACAGGTGTTGGTGTAGGAAACGCCAATATTTTCAGGTTTTTGAGATGCGTTTTGCGGAAGATATGAAAGAAGCTTTTTCACACCCAGTAAGCATTGCTCGTCATCGTCATAAACGAAGTGGGTGACACCACTTTTTGTCATATGAACCTCGGCAGACCCTAAATCCTTTGCCGGGATATTCTCACCGGTAACCGCCTTTACGACTTGGGGTCCCGTAATAAACATAAGGCTTGTTTTTTTATTCATAAAAATAAAGTCGCTTATAGCAGGAGAGTAGCAAGCACCACCTGCACAAGGGCCCAAAATAACTGAGATTTGCGGAACAACACCGGATAATTTTGTGTTGCGGTAAAAAATGCCGCTATAGCCGCTAAGTGAACAGATACCCTCTTCAATACGAGCCCCACCGCTATCGTTAATGCTTATAAACGGTGCACCTGTTTCAAGTGCCATATCCATAATACGGCAAATTTTGAGAGAGTGGTATTCACCCAAGGTACCACCAATAACGGTGAAATCTTCGCTTGATGCAAAAACAATTCTGCCGTTAATTTTTCCGTAACCGACAACTACACCATCACCGGGAACTTTTTTATCGGCAATGCCAAAGTCGGTAATTCTCGATTCAATAAGACCTCCAACTTCAACAAAGGTATTTTCATCAAACAGAAATTCAAGTCTTTCACGGGCAGTGAGTTTGCCGGAAGAGTGCTGTTTCTCTATGCGTTTTTCTCCACCACCCATACGGGATTGTGTAAGTTTTTCGTTGAGTCGATCAATAATTTTTTTATCCCACATAAAAAAACTCCTATTTTGTTAATTTATCTTTTACGTTGCCCAAACAACACCTAAGTAAAAGCTTGGTTTTGAACGGAATTCTAACGTTTTTCATAGTGTTTAAAAAGCTGGTTGTTTCGGAAATTTAATCACAACAAGTAAAAATAGCGATATTTTTCATTTGGCTTACTTGGCAATATATTTCTTTAATAATTTATTTGTCAAGTTTTTTGCAAAGGCTTGTTCTTCTTTGTTCATGCCAAATAAAATGAGCATAATACCATACGCTCCTACATATAGGCAGCCCTTAAGAATAAAACCGATCCAACCACTAATGGGTATCATTATTATACCCGCGCCAACAATTAAGGATATAATAAATGCAGGGAAAATCCCCCTAAAAAGAAGTTTGATATACATTATAATATCCACACCAACTTTTTTATGGTAGTAAATATTAGAAAGTATCAGGTTGCCCACAACATAGCTTATACCAGTGCCGATTGCAGGTCCATAAATATCGTTCCATTTAATCAAAAGAATTGTAAATAAAACATTTGCTATTGTAACACCCAGCAGAATTAACGATCTTGTTTTTTGCATGTTTTTTGCTTTCATTACATGAAAGATTGTACCCTCGACAACTGCAAGAGTTTCCGGGATAACTATTATTAGCGTACAAATCCAAATGGCAGTGCTATCGTATTCCGGTACCCAAAGAGAAGCAAAAAGCTTTCCAAAAAGGATAAATCCACCCATCAGAGGAGCAGAAATAAACAACTGATATCTGCTGTATCTGGCGCAACAACGCGTCAAAGTATCTTTGTTTGCATTTGAAAAAACCACACGGGAAATTTGCGGAAAAGTAACACCGCTTACCACGCTGCCGAGTGAATTAAACACTAGGCTAAGTTGCATTATAACACCGTATAAGGCAACAACCTCAAGAGTGGAAAAACGCCCTAGAAGTATGCGGTCGAGACCTGAATTGGTTTGTGTGATTATAACCTGCAAAAATACGAAAAAAGAAAAAGTGAACAGTTGATTTAGAAGCAATTTATCCCATTTGCCGAAAAAAAGAGTTGCTTTTAAAAAGACTTTACAATAGAAAAGATCGAATAATAATAAAACAACCGTAACAAAGAAATCTGCAGTAACTATAGCCATTGCACCAATATCCAGCTGCAATAAAACAAACATCACACCAACTCTTAAGAGCTGACGCGCAGTATAAATACCTTTTGTTACTATATATTTTTCGTGAGCCGTCTGTATACCTGACAAAGCATGGCTAACAAGACTAAGGCTTGTTGTGGCACCCATAATAAGGAAGAGCTTTTGAGCATATCCAATATTTTCTTCAGAAATAGAACTCGAAAAGAAAAAATCAAGATTAAAAGAAATACCACATACCAATAACATAGCCAAAAGACCGAATAAACAGTAGAGCTTTATACACATTGTAATAACAGAGCGTTCTTTTTCCTTGTTATTCTCAGCTTGGTATTTCAATATAAATCTTGTTATAGTACCACCCAAACCAAAATCAAGAAGAGCAACATAGCCGATAGCAGCATACAGAAGCTGATAGAGTCCGTATTCAACCGGTCCAAGAGTGGAAATCATATATGGAGTAAATAAAACACCTACCATAGATGATATGAAAATATTCAAATAGGACAGGAAAAAACCTATCTTTCGTTGATTTTTCAACAAATACACTTCCTTTTTAAATCTTTCTTAATAACCATCCTTCAATTCCGTGAAGGAAATGTATTAAAGAGGCGTTTGTTCCCTCGGGTTTGCATCTTCCAATAAGAGTTTTCTTATTGAATTGCTTTGAATCGTGAGACAAAGGAAGTTCATTTTCATTTGCTCCGATTGTGGGATAGGATTTTATGTATTTTTTAGTGAATTCACTAAAAATTCCTTTGATTGTTTCTTAGAGAGCCTAACGACAGATGAGGAATCAGAAGTGTAAATTTCATTGCATAAAAGTTTTGAAATTTTTTCACAATAGGAAATATCAGGCCAAAAATAATTTTTGTTATTCATTGATTCGGAAAATTTAACTATTTTATCTGACCAAACAAAAGAGATGAAAGGTATAAATAGTGAGTTTGCTATTATTAGTGCATGTAATCTGTGGGCAGCGACAGCTTTAAATTGTGATATTTGTTTTACAAGCTCCTCAGGGGATTCTGCCGGTAAAACAAGATGTTCTTCAACAGAGTAATTATATTTTTTCAAAAAGGTATATGCCATTTGGCAATCTTTTGGTCCACCGTTGGTAAACACCTTCCATGCCTGACCGGCTTCATCTAAACGGGAAGTTATTCCATACCAAAAATTAAATAAATCTTCAGCGGTAATTGTTTCTGCACGTTCATCTTCAAATACTACTGATTTATATGCTTCAAGAGAGATTACGCCTATACCTACTACATCATTAGCTTGTTTTTTGACATTGAATGCTTCTGCAGCATAAATTCCCGGATCAGGAATTCTGACAAGATAATCTTTTCTGGAAACTAAAGAGGTTATTTCGCTAACTTGATCTCTTGTAGAAAAGGCCGTTATGTTTTTAGAAGAAAGGAATTTTCGCGTATAAATTCTACTAATGGATGTAGGAGGACATTTTTCAATTCCTATAGCATTAAATATTACTTTTCCATTGTACCTTTCGGCAGTTGATACAATATAATTTAATCGCAAGGCATAAAAAAGCGATCTTGATAATAATGCTCCGCCTGCGATTATAAAAACATTTGTGTCGCTTTGTGTCAGTAAAGCAGTTAGACGGGATTTGAAGACATTTTTATCTTTAATACACCATTTAATAAAAGCCTTTATATTTGCGTTACGGTAATTCTTTTTTATATATTTTTTTCTTTTTTCACAAATTGGAGAGTCTGTAATTTCTTTTAATTTTTCTGTTAAAGGGATTTTTTTATTTTGTCTACCGGCAATATCAAAAAGCTTAATGTCTTTAATAAAATCACATTCAGCTTTTATTTGATTTACAATATATGATGTACTTGATGTTAAGATGGGATCACCAAGATTAGTTGAGGAATAATCTCCGATAACAATCACATTCATAGAAATACCTTCTTATACTGCATCAATTTTCCATGTAGGAACATATTTTATATTATTACTTTTGCTTACAACGTGAATGGGCATACCTAATTTTGCATTGTAAAAGTTTTTTTCTTCGCTTCTGTAGAAAACAATTCCTGCGGGCTTTTTGGGGAATTGTTTTGCAATATTTTTATCTACACAAGCAACAATACGAGAGCAAAAAGGTTTGTTCATTTTTCTTACAAGAAAATAGTCATTACCACTTTTAAAATATAAAAGACCATTTGTGGTGGGTAACCACCAGTTTGCATAAATTTCATCCATTTTAACAGGATGCTCTTTGAAATATTTCTTTTTGTTGAAAATAGCAAAGCCATATTCCTTAACAACATGCCAGCCCATTTTCAGATAGCCAGGGAAAGAATTTTGATTGGGGAAATTGTAAATAAGTGCATTTTCCGGCAAAAGAGCAATTGAACGCTTTGTCATTTCCGTGAAAACACCTTTTCCGCGACAAGCCTCCGTTACGCATGTATCACCGGGTTGATATGATTCTTTATTGTCAATATCATTTCGCCATAATCCACGAGCAGCAGAAGGGTTGCCATCAATATAAACAACTTCCACAACCGATTCACCATAAATATTGTTTATATATTTTTGGATAAAAAGATCCTTTGAATAATTATTTTTAAAAACATCATCCACTACTGCAATAAAATCTGCAATGAATTTGTCGTCAACCTGGCTTGACCATCGGCAGTCATATATAATTTGAGAATCCATATTTATTTACCTCTTAGAATGTTAAAAGCATTATATTTTCCGTTAAGTTTGTGAACAAAAGTTTTGAAGGATTCGTTATTGTTTATTGAACTTCTTCCAAAAATAATTTTACCTTTTATTGAGTAAGAAAAGGTAAGCTCTGAGGTATAAATTCGTTTGTATTTTGTGTTAAGAAGTAAAAAGTCATTTGATTCCTGTGTGAATTGTCCATAGGGATAGCAAAAATCAACAGGATAATATTTGATTTCTTCAAATATTTTGTTGTTTGCTGCTTCTATTTCTTTACTGATATCAACTACATTAAGGTCACTCAGAGAAATATGAGAATATGTATGAGCGCCAAAGCCCACAAGAGAGCTTTCGTGCATTTCTCTAATAATATCCCATGTTAGGTATTGTGGGTTATTTGAAATTTCTCCGACTGCTAAAAAGATATTATATTTTATCTTTCTTTCTTTCATGAATTCAAAAATTTCAGTGTAGTTAGAGAGCCATCCATCGTCAAAGGTAATAAGCACACACTTATCTTTATAAGAGATATCGGCACCATTTTCGATGTCATCAAAAGTAAGTGTTTTATAGCCGTTAGAAGCAATATATTCCATTTGCTTTTTGAAAATATCAATATTTGTTTGTTGAGCACCGTTACCCTCGCCTGTAACAATATCATGATAATAGATGACATTTATGAATTGGTTTTTTTTCTTCAGGACAGAAGAGACCATAGGAACAACATTATTATATACAAACTTTTTTACAAACCTCATTTATATCTGACTCCTTCTTCGACATTTTCAATTTTAAGAAGTAGCGGAAGCAATACAAAGAAAGCGAAGAATACAGAAAGCGATGTTATAATGTTTTTCGAGAAAACAAGCACAACAAACTCCACACAGCAGGCAATGATAGCTGCCTTATTTTTGAAATAATCGCAGGTTCTGAAAAATCGTCTTACGTTGTATATATACATAAGTGCAAAGGGGACAAATCCCAAAAGACCTGCTAAGCCGAGGATATCAATGGCGGTTGCATGACCACCAATTGTACCCAAAGAATTTGATATGATACCTAATATAGGACTTTCAGTGAAGCTTGAAAATGATTGAAGATATAGATCGCTTCTGATGGAAAGTGAACCTGCCAGAGAGTTTTTGGATAAGGTTACTGCGAAATCACTTAATTTATCGGCCCAACTTCCCTGTATATTGTCTGCAATGAGGTTCAATATGGCTATATCTAAATTTAAAAGATGAATTATAAAAAACACAAAAACTAAAATTGTCAATATAAAAATACGTTTGTTGTTTTTCATACATATCAAGAAGAAAAAGAAAGCACCTATTAATGCAATAAGCAATGCGGTTGCAAATTGCGAAACCGCAATGGTGTAGAATGTAAGAATGGAACATAGTGCATAAAAATATTTATCTTTGCTTTTGGGTGCTGCATTTTTCCATTTTTGCAGAAAAACAGGGAAAATTAATGCTATGCTATAAACCATCGAGTAGTTGGGTGTCGCAAACAGATATTCTTCCGCGCCAATATATTCCATAGTTGCTCTGGCACGGATTGCATCAGGGAAAAATTGAACGGCTCTAAATGTGAAGAGTGTATTAGTGCAAATAATTGTACCAAGAATAAACTTAAAGAAAGTTGTTTCTTTGAATGTATTAGTGTCAACAAAGAACATCAAAGGAATAACAGATACCAAGAGACGTACATAGAAAATTGCATGAGCATCCATTGTAATAAATAGGAAAGTTATGTCTCTATAGATATGATAAAAGAATTGGTTTGCAATTATCATAACAATTATCCACGCAAAGAAATGCATATATTCAGGAATGATTTTTACCCAATTAAGAAAACGTATTTTATTAATTGCGGAAAAAATTGATAACACAAATGCACTAGCACATGATAGTGAAAAAAGTATTGAGTTGAATGAAAATTCAGTCCACAATGCCCATTCTAAAGAAAATGTGCAAAGTGCCAAACATAGCAACTGCAATGTTTTAATATAGTCTACAGATTGTTTCTTTTTCATTTCTTCATCCTTTAAGTTTTTAGGTAATTAATGTAAGTTTAACACGATTGGTAGAGGGCAACATATTTTTCATAGTTTTTTGTACGATCAAAGGTATCTTTTACCCATTGTGTACAGTTCTCTGAAAAATGCTCTTTACCTATTTGTTTTACTTTCAATACTGCATTGAGGAATTCTTCTGCGTTCCCGTTTTCTACAGAAAAACCGCATTGATTATCAACAGTTTCCTGTACGCCGGTATTTTTATATGTAACAACCGGTGTTCCGCAAGCTTGCGCTTCAACATTTATAAGAGAAAGAGATTCTTCTCTTGTGCAGTTTGCAAAAACATCACAGGCAGAATATATTTTGCGAAGCTCGTCGCGATCTTTTATGTAATCAAGTGCCAGAGTGTTTTTTGGTAAATCAGCTTTTTGACTTTCTGAACACCCAAGCATTACGATTACACAATCATCAGGTAATCCACTCGAGACCACATCAAAGGTTTCTTTATTGACGGGTTTTAACCATTTGTTTGCAGGCGCGAGTATAAGAAATTTATTTTCTAATCCGTGTTTTTTTCTGAAATTCGAAGGTGTAGGAGTAAAAAAACTTGTGTTTATACCATTGTATATTGTGAAAATCTTATTTTTCTTGAAAAGTGTTTTAGCGCCTTCATCTGCTATCCATTGAGAAACACCAACAACCAAAAGTTTTTTGATTTTAGCGAAATATTTTTTTCTGTCCGCAAGAATTTTTGCAGAATTGTCTTTTAACAATGCAGGGGTATCCTGTTTCTTTTTAGGGCAATTACCGCAACCCTCAAGCCACTTACTACAACCTACGGATGTGTAATGAAAACATCCACCGGTATAAAACCAGCAATCATGGAGGGTTATAATTGTTTTAATGTCGTTTTTACCAAGATAATCAAGCAGCATATTCATATTAACAAAATTGCTGTGCAGATTGTGTAAATGGACAATATCAGGTTTAATATTATCAATATGTTTAATTAGCTTTTTGGTAGCAAAACTTGAGAAATACGCTTGTTTTCCACCCAACCTGGACAGAAGAGCGTGAGTTTTTTTACCTAACGTATTTCCGATTGAATATCCGTTTTTTATTTCTTCGGGATTTTTATTTGTGGTAGAATATGAGACATAAGATTCTATGCTGTTTTGTAATGAAATATTATGCAGATCCTCAACAATAGTTCCTGTACTACCTACACCGTAAACGGCATTTATTTGCATTACTTTCATATTCTCACATCCTTATATCATCTTTTTTATAAATTTAACTTTTTTGCTCAGCAAAATCAGTAAAACAGAAAAGGCTATTGTCATCCCAAGTACCGCAACAAGACCTATGTAACTGTTGCTATATATTTTTTCAAAAACACTTGGGAAAAAGCTGGGCAACACAGTAAGGAACAGTCTTTGCGTAACAAAGATTAAAAGACTTAATTTTCTGCACCATAAGAAAACAATGTTTTCTTTAAGGTCGATATGCATAAGAGCCATTATGAAGAAATAGGTAAATGGAACGACGAAAATACTTATATCCATTCCAGTTACATTAAATTTAAGTTTTAAAAAGAACGCTTCTACTATAAGCAAAACAAGAGAAATTCCTGAAAACACAGCATGTTTGAAAAAACCTTTAACAGATGTTTTTATCTCTTTTGAGGATACTACATATCCCATAAAAATAAACGGAACACCATTAAACACGCCATTTCTTGAAGAAATAAACAAAACGTCATAAATATCATAAAATGAGCCTAGTGCTGTATTTTCTATTACGAACCTATATGTATAACCAAACATACCAAAAATATACAGAAGTACAGCTATTAAGGTGATTTGCTGTTTGTTAAGTCTCATTACAAGAAAATACGTAATTGCTATACCAATCCCTAATGCAGGAAGAAACCAAATTGTAGAATAACTGCTGAAAACAATACATCTGTATAGATATTTTATAAATATGATGAAGCTTATCTCATCATCGATAAAAATCCAATCATAAACAACATGAATAAAATAAACTACTGACCACAGAGCATACATCGTCCATATGCGCTTTTCATATTGTTTAAAATATGTTTTTTTGTCTTCTTGGGTTGGTAACGCATTTAGTTTTTTGAAGAAAAGAAAACCACTACAACAAAAGAAAAAAGGTACTGCAATTACATAAAGTGAAAAACAATAGTCAATGAGAGTGGGGAAACTACCCCATTCTGATGCAAAGTGAGCAGAGATTATAAGTATTGCACAAAAAAACTTTGCTACATCGAGAGACCAATAATTTTTTCTTACTTGAAGAGTGTTATTATTCATAACTTAACCTCGCTTGGTTTGTTTTGCTGCACCTGAAATAGTATCGATAAGCGTACGGGTCATTAGTTCGCTGTTGTGATGCGCAACTCCGCAATCATAGGCTTTCTTACTGTATTCAACAATAAGATTTGGGCTTTCAACTAGTTTTTTTAATTTTTTATCGATTTCAGGGTAGGTTGTAGCTGTAATCGCTGAATCGTAACGGTTGAAATAGTCGATAGGAGCTATTTCCTTATCACCAATTGCAAAAATACATTTGCCGTTTTTTAAATAATCGGTAATTTTAGTGGAAAATGAAAGACGGGCAGTGTGCTTGAACTTGTTTTCTAAGCTTTCAACAAACACTAATATATCAGCATTTTTTTGAACGATTTGTACTTCATCGAGGGTTAGAGACCCTTTTACTTGGCAACCATTTCGGTTAAGAGCACTTTTTTGTTCTGATGTAAGTGTATCGGTAGTGTATATATCAAATTCTATTTTTACACCATCTTTATTTATTTCATCCATAGTTTCTGCAATTTTAGCAAGGGAGAGCCATCTTCCGATAATCAATTTCCCGGTATATACCATTTTTATGGGAGAGTTAAGAGGTTTTTGTTCATAGGGAATGGTTGAGAAATCAATTCCCTTTGTCATAATTTCACAATCGGTATTGAATAATTTGTCATATTCATCTTTCTGTTTGGGAGAAATGACAAGAAGCTTTTTGCTGTTTTTTACAATATATTTTATATAGGGACGCAAAAACAATCTGTGAATAAACGAAAAAGGTTCTTTGGCTATAGCTTTAAAAGTAAAATTGTCATCCGCAAGATATGAAACAACCGGTTTACCGGTTCTTTTCATAACATATTTTTGAATTCGTCCCATATATATGGTGGGATAAATAGGAATGAATAAGACATCAGCATCAAAATTGTCAATAAATTCATTAAGCTCTGCAGTTTTCCATTTTCCGATTTTCCATACTATTTCGCGGCATAAGCTTAAAATGGAATTAAGCTTATTATGACTGTGCGAATAAATTCTATTTTCATTGTTAAGCTCAGTATTATTGTTTATTGAATTTATTTCATTTTTTACAATTGAACCGGTTTTTGTGTTTCTTTTAATTATACTTCTTATTATACTGCTTTCAGGGATTCTAAAAAAATTATTGCAAACCGTTGTCTTCGGGAGTGCAGCTCTTGTGTAAATTTGAGCAATTTTGTCGCTATCCCAACACTTGAAAAAATCAATAAGGGTATTAATACCGGTATTATCACGCCAAGCGTTTATTGATACCACGAGAACTTTTGGTAAATTTTTGTTTTCCATTATTTTTTCACCTTACACAAAATATCAAGAGCTACCATCATTAATCTAAATCCTACTAATTTATAAATCTTGTTAAATGTTGCGGTTCTGGGATTAAGGTCATATTTTAATAGATGCTTTAAATCTTCTATTTGTTTAATATAATCTTTTTTATTTTTATTTTTAAATGTTGTATAGCCTATGAGAAGATTACAATAAAGTTTAGCAAGTGAATTATATAATGCTGTTTTGTAATTATCCGAAATGTCAGCATTATGTATTCCTATATTCCATTTTTCTATAAGGTAAATACAATCTGTAAGATTTTTTGTTTTCCATGAACTTGTGATAGAATTAGCGCGTTGTCGATATACAATAAAGTCATCATCTAATCCATTAATGTTGTTTGCGACTAGTAAAATGTGGTAATACCACTCTTGGTCTTCGCCTAGCAAACCTTTTTCAAATTTAATATTGTTTTCTTTTATTAACGAAAGCTTTATTGCTTTTGACCAAGCAGAACAATAGAATGCATCGTTTTTAACTATTTTGTTAATTCTTTCAGACATCGTATCATTTTTTGCTAAAGTCGGGAAATTGAAAGAGCAATTCGAAAAAGTGCCGGTATTTTCAAAGTATTTGCAAAATTTATAACAGATGATATCAGCGTTGTCTTTTGTCTTGTTGTACACTTCTTGAAAGAAGAAGTTTTTCTTCACATAATCATCGCTATCTATATATATTATATATTGACCTTGCGCTTCATTTGTACCAATATTTCGGGCATCGGAAAGACCGCCCTTTTCTTTATGAATTACTTTAACTCTGATATCTTTTTTTGCATATTCATCACAAATTGCAGGGCTTCTGTCTGTTGAACCGTCGTTTACAAGAATAAGTTCAAAATCTTCAAATGTTTGTGACAATATACTTTCAATACATTCTTCGAGGTATTGTTCAACATTATAAACGGGAACAACGACACTAAAAAACATAATTATTTCACTCCATTGATTACATTTTCTAAAGGTTTTTCATTTATTACGGCAAGAATATTTTTTGCCATATGGTTGGTTAAACGTGGATTTACTTCTTTGGAAATTGCGGCAACACCAGGTAACACAATGACATTTTTCAATCTTCTATATTTGTTGGTTAGAGGATTCGGCACTTTTTCAAACATATCCAGAACAGCACCGCCGATTTTTTTTGTTTTTAATGCAGTATAAAAAGCGTCGTTATCAAACACAGTTTTTCTTCCAACGTTTACTATAACCACCGTGTCTTTCATACAATCAAATAATTCTTTATTTAAAAAGTTTTTTGTTTCATTATTATCGGGGAGTGTGGAGATAATGTAATCATATTTGCCCAATTGGCTTTTAAGCGCTTCTTTTGAACGCAGTATGTTTTTGTATTGGGGCTTGTCTATGCAATATGGGTCGTATCCGTCGATTTCTGCACCAAAACCCAAAAGACGATCAGCAACGGCAGTGCCTATATTACCTGCGCCCATAATCAAAAACTTTTTTCCAACGATTTCAGTTATATATTTATCATAACCGCGGGAAATGCGAAACAACCTATTGTTAGGGTTTTTACGGATTTTTTTAGCCATTTGCAAAATTCCAAAAACAACGGTTTCTGCAATAGGTGTGCTATATACATTCCCGGCATTTGCTACTGCGATGTTTTTTTCTTTGTACTTTTTGCAAGGGACACCATCAAAACCTGCACTGGTAAGTTGAAAAAGTTTTAATGACGGTAAATTCATGTCAGCACATTTTATTGCCATCGCTCTTGAACCTGCAATAGCAATAACGGAAGGATCATCGGCATAAAGGGCAACAGTATTTATATTCACTTTTTTAACTTCAAAATTGCTTCCAAAATTAAATTCAGATAAATCCTTATCCGTAAGAATTGTTTTTACATTCATTTATATATAACCTCAATTATTAAGTTTAGATTAATAATTCTTTGTATCTTTCAAATTGATTTTTCAGCATAATGTTTCGTTCGTAATTTTCTTCAACAAACTTTCTTGCGTTTTGTCCCATAAGAAATGTGTTTTCGGGGTTATTACACATTTCGCTCATTTTTTTATAAAGGGATTTCCAATCCGCAGGTTCAACCAAGAGGCAGGAAACACCATTTTCCAATACTTCGGAAGCACCAGGTATTTTTGTTGTAATAACAGGGCAACCCATTGCCCCTGATTCTTGTATAACCATTCCGAAGCCTTCACGGTATGTGGGATGAACGAGAACGTCCATGGCGGAATAATAATTGCACATAAGAGCATTTTCAATTTGCCCTGTCAATATAACTTTGTCAGATGCTTTTATCCACTCTAAAAGCGATGACTCAATACCGCAATTTTCTTCGATTGGTCCGGCAATTAAAAGACGGGCTTTTTCGTTGCTTTCACTAACTTTTTTAAAAGCAGTGAATAATTCGTTACAACCCTTGTCAGCAGAAACCCTGCCTGCAAAGCCGAAAACAAAGGCATCTTCGTCTATGCTGTAATTATTTCGTATTGAATTGCGCCAAGAAGATTTTTGAGTAATATCATAATTTTTTATATCTACTCCGATTGTGCCACCACGACCAACTACAGTTGCTTTTTTTTCTTTATACAATCCTTCTTTTACTGCAAATGCTTTATTCAGCGGGCTTACTGCATTTATATGGGTTGCATTCCAACAAACAAATTTTTCAATAAGCTTAAAAATTTTACGGGGGATTCCGTTAAAACCAACGTAACGAATGCCCCATTGACAATAGAGTCTGATAGGAACGCGGCAAATTTTAGCAGCTATACTTGCTGCCAAAGAAGCATTTGGAGTAGAAAATTGCACTAAATCAAATTTTTCGCTTTTAAATATTTTTATAAATTCGATGATTGAAGAGAAAACTGACAAATCTATTCCTCGCGCCATTGATACAGGGGTGAATTTTATGTAATCGGGCAAGGATTCTGCAAAATCTTTGTCGTAATTGCAAATGAGAGTGACATCATAATCTCCGTTGTTGTGAAGATATTTAGCTGTATCAACAACAAATGATTTCATAGTCAATGAAACTGTTGTTATAAAACAAATTTTTTTCATATAATATCACCCCTTATTTTAAAATCGGTTTACTTTTTCTTTGCGGGTATTCCTATGTAGGTTCCGGGTTCTGTGATGCTTTTTGTTACTACGCTTCCTGAACCTACAGTTACGTTATCGCAAACGGTTAATACTTGGTTAGCAACACTGCCTGCGCCCATATGAACGTTGTTGCCTATTTTAACAACTCCGCATAAGGTTGCGTGAGGAGCAATCAGACAATAATCGCCGATTTCGCAATCGTGTTCCACCACAGCCCCACTGTTGATTATGGAGAATTTTCCCACTTTGGCACAAGCGTTAACAACTGCCATAGGCATCACAACAGTGCCGCTTCCTATTTCTACATCAATACCGATGCTTGCCGTGGGATGAATTAAGGTTATATAGTTTAATTGGGGGTATTCTTCTGCAATTTTTTTTCTTACGGTATTATTGCCTATACCGATAGCAAAAGCATAATTATCCTTGTATTTTAAACAGTCGGTTATTTTACCAAGTCGCTTGAAGCCTAAAATCTCGGAGATGTTTTCATTATCATCCAAAAAACCGGCGATTTCATACCCGGTTTTTATAGCTATGTCAGTGAGTACTTCTGCGTGCCCGCTTGCACCGAAAATAATTAATTTAGGCATTTATATTCTCCTCAATAGCAACAGAACCTTTGAATTCAGCCATAGTAGCGTTATTTTCTTGAGAGATGCCTTCTCTTTTGAGAACAGCCAATACAGTTTTCAAAAGTATTTGTAAATCTCCTACTAAGGTTATGTTGTTAACATATTGAATATCAAATTCGAATTTTTCTTCCCAAGAAATACTGTTTCTGCCGTTAACCTGGGCATATCCGGTTAATCCGGGGCGTACATCATGACGATGTCGTTGCTCCGCGGTATACAGAGGCAAATATTTTACAAGCAAGGGTCTGGGGCCCACAATAGACATATCGCCCTTTAAAATATTTATAAGCTCAGGGAGTTCATCCAGGGAGGTGGCTCTCAAAAACTTACCGTATGAATTAAGTCTGTCTTCATCAGGGAGCAAATTTCCTTGAGAATCTTTTCTGTTATCCATACTCTTGAATTTTATTAATCTGAATATTTTCTCTTCACCGGTTTTAGGATCGATTTTACCCGGTCTGTCTTGGAAGAAGAAGGGGGAGGACCGCATAAATATTAACCCAAGCACTGTTAAAACAATAAAAACGGGAGATAAAAAAACAAGTGCTGATAAAGATAAGAAAAAGTCAAATACACGTTTTAGATATTTTGCGTACATATTAAGCCTCGAAACAAGATTTTATAACAGAAATTACTCTTTCCTGTTCTTCTACTGTCATTTTGATATCGGAAGGTAAACATAATCCTCTTGAGAAAATATCTTCATCAACTGCTTTTTCTTCAATGCTTATAAAGTCGTTGTTTTCAAAAACAGGTTGCATATGCATTGGCTTCCATATTGGGCGTGAATCAATATTTTCCTCTGCGAGCTTGTTTATGACGGTCATAGGATTAACATTGCAATCTTCGTCAATAATCATACAAGAAAGCCAGAAATTAGGCTTGGTATCTTTTAGATAGGGATTCATTTTGATGGGTAGTCCGGCTAATCCCGATTCATAACGTCTGTAAATAGTCTCTTTTAAATTTCTGTGTTCATCAAGATGCAAAAGCTGACCTCTGCCAACGCCTGCAACTATATTTGACATACGGTAGTTATATCCGATTTCTTTATGCTGATACCAAGGTGTTGGTTCTCTTGATTGTGTTGCCCAAAAGAAAGCTTTTTCTCTTTCTTCTTTTGTTTCTGTAAATAACATACCACCGCCGGATGTTGTTATAATTTTGTTACCGTTAAAACTAACTGCATTATATTTTCCGAAAGTTCCGCACTGTGTACCATGATATGTAGCAGAAAGAGCTTCTGCAGCATCTTCAATAAGAATTGCATTATACTTTTTGCACACTGCAAGAATTTCGTTCATTTTTGATGGTGTGCCGTAAAGATGTGCCAAAACCACAACTTTAGCTTCAGGATATTTTTGAAAAGCTTTTTCCAGTGCGACAGGGTCCATATTCCAGGTTTCTCTTTCAGAGTCAATATAGACTTGTACACCGCCCTCATAGCTTACGGGATTAACGGTTGCAGCAAAAGTCATATCGGAGCAAAGGACTATATCTCCGGGCTTTACCCCTGCCAGTTTAACCGCTAAATGCAGGGCGGAGGTGCAAGAAACTAAAGAAAGGGCTTCTTGCTTTTTGCCACCGTTTTGGCTCAGATATTCGCTCATTTCTTTTTCTAAACCGTCACAATTGAAACCAAGGGGTGCAATCCAATTTTTTTCAAAAGCCTCTTGCACAAAATGTAACTCTTCACCGTGCATTGTAGGAGTTGCAAGAGGAATCGGTTTCTTAATATCGTTCATTTTAAATGCTGTCTTCCTTTCTGAAAACAAGGTTATCTTTAGATTTTATCGGTAATTGTTTTTACGCGTTTTATTGTCTCATTTTGATTTTCAGAGAAAAAGCTTGAGTCTTTTGTAAGTAAATCTTTTTCGTAGGTTCGAATTTTCACTATTTCTTGATTAAAAAGACGCTCGATTTCTTCCATATCATCCATTTTATAAATATCACAAAAACTTCTTGATAATATCGCCATAGAAGAATTTAGTCTGTAGTGCTCGGCGATTACATATTCGGCAGGAAGTAGTCCAAAACCGATTCTCGCTATACCACCGAAGCCATAGGGGATATTATAACTGCTGATAATATTGCACAATTCTTCAACTGTGCCGTCAGCAAGAAGCTGAAACATAAATTTCATACCATAAGATAAGTGGAGATCATTAAGGCCAATATGTACCATATCAATGCCTCCGAGACTAAGCATGTCTTTTATTTTTTCTTTAGCCTCGGCTGTTTCTAAAAGAAGCATTGTTTTTGTTCTGCCGTTAACATATTTGATGAAATTTTTTATTTCATCAACAGTTTTTGCCATAGGAAGCATAATGATATCTGCACCGGCATCAATCACGGCATCTATTTCTTCTTTTGTTGATGGGATGTTTTCTGTTGACTCGTGCATTGGGTTTATACGCACAAGAAGTTCTGTTTTATCAAGCACTTGTCGTATTTTCTTTACATCCTCAATGGTATGATGGCTTTTAACTGTGTCAAGACCACCTTGCCGAACATCTTTGCCGAGGTATTCCATATCCACAAATATTCTGTCAACTCCGCAGCTTTGAGCAATTGATGCAACTTTGGGGTTGTTTGTAATATACATAAGTTTTAGTGGCATAACGTTAAGTTCCTTTTTAATCGTTTTTTAAATTTTCTTTCAACTCATCCACATTGCCTTCTACAAAGCCCTCGCTTTTAATAACGCTTTTTATGGTTTTAAAAAAACATTGGCAATCGAAGAGGAAACTCATTTTCTCAACATATTCACCGTCAAAAGCGGCTTTGGTATCAATTTCCAATTCATCGCGACCGCTGATTTGAGCCCAACCTGTAAGACCGGGGCGAATATCATTGGCACTGTATTTATCACGTTCTTCTATCAGATTAAACTGATTCCATAACGCAGGACGAGGACCTATAACACTCATCTCTCCTACAAGGATATTAAAAAGCTGAGGAAGCTCATCAAGGCTTGTTTTTCTTAAAACTTTGCCCAACTTTGTAATCCATTGTTCAGGGTTTGATAATTCATGGGTAGGTGCGTCAGGTGGAGTATCTGTACGCATTGTTCGGAATTTTAAAATGTTGAAGTGGGTTTTATTTATGCCGACTCTTTTTTGTTTGAAGAAAACAGGACCTTTGGAATCAAGCTTGATTGCTAAAGCAATTAACCCCATTGGTATAGCAAGAACCACAATTCCCCCAAGAGAGAGAACTATATCAAGAAATCTCTTAAAAAATTTTTTATACATAAGATAAGCTCCGTTTTAAATAAAACAGTTTTGGCGCATTGAACGAGTTAGCAACAATATTTTCGTGTAATCTTGCACCTGAAAACATAAATTGTTTATTTAATCTTTTTTGTTTATGGGGTTTATGGATATTAAATCAAAACATAAAACCACATCATAAATATACAGTATAATCGTATCACATATTACATATAAAATCAAGAAAATAAAAGCAAAAATCTCTCCCGAAGGAGAGATTTTTATATAACTTTAAACATTGAAAGCATAATTTCAATTGTTTCCATATATTTGGTAGCACCAACGGGTGTTTGACACTCGATTACAATGCAACCGCCTTTGTTATCGTCAATACAGTACACCGTTGTGATAATGTCATTATCGCCGTTACCGGTTTGTGAACGGTAAACGGTGTTTGCATTTTCGATTTCAAGCTTTGCGGAATTGCCAAGTTTTTTGTGTTCGTTTCCAGCTTCTTTGCAACATTCTCTGTAACTTTTATCTCTCACAGGCGTAACAGTCATTTTTACGTTACTGTTTTCTTTAGCTGTAAGAGTGGTTACACCGTCTTCATTTTCAGTTGCCTCGAAAGTGCTTTTGTCAATAAAAAATGTATAGTTTTTATTGGGATTTACTATGGGGTCAGTTGAAGAGGGGATAACGATGCTTGTATCAGTTGCTGTTGAGCTTGTTTCAGAAGTTTCAGGGTTTGCTGTTTCTTGAACAGAATTGCTTTCAACAAATGATTCGGTGATTTCTGAGCTTCCCGTAATATTGGGTGAATCAGAATCACCGGTAGCTTTTTTGCCGAAAGGAGCAAAAGCTATGGCAACAACTGCAATAACAACAGCAAGAACACAAAGAACAATTATTAAATTCCGTCTTTTTTTATCGCTCATAATTAAGCTTTATCCTTTGAACCGAAGAGTTCGATTTTTTCGCGAACAGTATCTTTAATTGCTTCGCAACCGGGAGCAAGAAGCTTTCTGGGGTCAAAGCCTTTTCCCTGAAGGTCTTTACCTGCTTCGATATATTTTCTTGTAGCATCCTGGAAAGCAAGTTGACATTCTGTGTTAACATTGATTTTGGAAACACCAAGAGAAATAGCTTTCTTGATCATATCTGCAGGAATACCTGTACCGCCGTGAAGAACGAGAGGCATTGTGCCTGTTTTTTCCTGAATTGCTGCAAGAGTATCAAATGAAAGACCTGCCCAATTTTCAGGATATTTACCGTGAATATTACCGATACCTGCTGCGAGCATTGTAACACCAAGATCTGCAACCATTTTGCATTCTTCGGGGTCTGCACATTCGCCGGCGCCAACAACACCGTCTTCTTCACCGCCGATAGAGCCAACTTCAGCTTCGAGAGAAAGACCTAATTCTTCGCAAGTAGCAACAAGTTCTTTTGTTTTTGCGATGTTCTCGTCGATGGGGTAGTGAGAACCGTCGAACATAATTGAAGAGAATCCTGCTTCGATACAAGCCTTTGCGCCTTCGTATGAACCGTGGTCAAGATGAAGAGCAACGGGAACAGTGATGTTAAGGTCTTCAATCATTGCTTTAACCATATCAGCAACTGTTTTGAAACCGCACATATATTTACCAGCACCCTCGGAAACACCGAGAATTACGGGAGAATTCATTTCCTGAGCGGTAAGGAGAATGGATTTTGTCCATTCAAGGTTGTTGATGTTGAACTGACCAACAGCATATTGGCCTGCTTTTGCTTTTGTGAGCATGTCTTTTGCGTTTACTAAAGGCATTTTGAACACTCCTATATATTAATTTTTTATAAACCATTTTAAATATCTTCTTCTCTTAAATTGAGAACAAGTTCTTTTTTTGTGGGAAGAAGCTTTGTATATTTAACACCTGCTGCATCAAACATTCTCTTAGATGCTCTTGTTGCAGATGTATTGGCATATTTATCGGAAAGATAAACAACCTCTTTTATACCACTTTGAATGATAGCCTTTGCACATTCGTTGCAGGGGAACAGAGCAACATAAATTCTGCTGCCTGCAAGACTTCTGCCGCGACAGTTGAGAATTGCATTAAGCTCTGCGTGGCAAACGTAGAGATATTTTGTATCGTAAGGGTCATTGCCGCTTCTGTCCCAAGGGAAGGTATCGTCATCGCATCCGGCGGGGAAACCATTATAGCCAACGGACAAAATTCTGTTTTCGTCGTTTACAATACAAGCTCCTACCTGAGTATTGGGATCTTTGCTTCGTTCGGCGCAAAGCATTGCCGCGCCCATAAAAAATTCATCCCAGGAAATATAGTCATCACGTTTAGCCATACAAACCCTCCTAATCTCCATTCAAATCCAATTTACATTATACAATTACTTTAAGAATTTTTCAACATAATTTCATAAATTTGAGGCAAAGAGACAATTTTTTTGATTTTTTATGGGAATCTTAACTTTTATTTTCCAAAAAAGAAAAATATATGCTCATAGTTTTGGTATTATCTATAGGCAAAAATTAATTTTAGGAGAAAAATATGGGAAAAGGATATTTTAAGAGAGTTCGCAGTATGTGTAAAACATGGGAGCTCGTATATTGGTGGATTTTAAGAATTTTAATGATTGGAGGAATAATTCTTCGTCTTATCGAGTCGGACGAGCTGGGTATGTATCAGCCTATGCAGATGGCGGCAAATCTTCTAGGTATGTTTGCTTTTGAAATTTGTCAGGCATTTCCGAAAAACACATTCCCCAGATATTTTTCGGCATATTTCCAGAATATAACTATTCTCGGCTTCTTCCTTGCTTCATTCGGTGGAGCGTTCCTTAATTTCTATTACATAATTCCCGCGTATGATAAAGCGCTCCATTTATTTGGATGTATGGAAGCGGTGTTTATCAGCTACGAACTCATTTGTGCTATGCAGTTGAGAGACAAACTTGTAGTTCCTGCAAAATATATTACTCTTGGTGCTTTTGGACTTGCTTTCGTTTTTGCAGCAGGTTGGGAATTGTTTGAATTTACTTTTGACCAGTGGTTTGGCGGAGATGCTCAGCATTGGAGCCTTGAACTTGCAATTAAAGAAGCTGGTGGATTAGAAAACCTCTTTATGCTCATTCCTCTTGAACCGGAACGCCTTGAAGCCAGATTTGCAATTATGGATACTATGGAAGATGCAATTTGTAATGCGTTAGGTGCTGTTATTATGTATCTGATATTGAGAAAGAAACCCTACAGACACATGGGTAAGAACAATATCAACAAAATGATAGAAGAAGAATTGGCTAAAAATAACAAAGAAATTGTAAGTGAATAAATTGTTATTGATTATTGGAAAAAATAGTTATATAATCAGAATGTATAATTAAAAGGAGGAGTACCTATGTCTAAAAAGGTATTGGCAGTTGTACTGTCACTTATTCTTGCTTTTTCGGTAGTTGCAGTTCCCGTAGGCGCAGCAGACGCTGATGTATCTACAGGATTCAGTATCGAAAACTTTTTCAACACACTTATTGATAAACTTATTTCTTTTGTTCTTACATTTCTGAATCGCTTCTGGCCTGGTTATGAGGACCAATGGGCTACGGCAGATGAGTATGTTCCCGAATATTTCTATTCCGGCGAAGAAACTTTTGATACAGAAGTTTCTGATGATGCTAAATGGAAAATGGGTTATTCCGGCGCATCTCTTCTTGACGGTATTGATGTAAAAAGCGGTGACTATTTCCTTGCAGGTTCTCTTGAACCTATTGCAGGTCGTGTTCCCGTCAGAGTTGTTGATGACCAGAGAGTTCGCGTTTATGCAGTAACAGACGGTGTTAGCGGTGTAGTTATCCAGGCTGTTATTGACGGTTTCGGTTTCTCACGCGGTGATGTTCAGATTATCCGTGAAAGAATGGAAGAGTTTGCTGTAGAAAATAACGTTATTGCTATTAACGTTTCTGTTCTTCACCAGCACTCTTGTATCGATACTCTCGGTATGAACGTTCCTCTTGCTCAGGCTCTTATTTTCAATACAGGTAACGCAGCTACAGGCGGTTTGCTTGAAAACCTTAAAATTGAAAAGAACCAGGAGTTTATGGAAAACCTCTTTGAAAAAACAGTTCTTGCAATGAAGAGAGCAGTTAAGGGTATGAAACCCGGTGAGCTTTCTTACGGTTACGCTGATATAGGTGAACTTATTCACGATAAACGTGATCCTCAGGCCTTTGACCCCAACATTAACAGACTTCGTTTCGTTCCCGATGACGGTACCGCAGAAACTTGGGTTCTTGAAGCAGGTATTCACTGCACAATGCTCGGTGCAGGTCCTGATGAGCTTACAGCAGACTTCCCCTACTACGTTGAAAGAGCAATTAAGAGCGAAGTAGGCGCAAACGTTGTTTATGTTCAGGGTGCTGAGCTTGCTATCACATCTGATTGCGATACTCTTAACTTACCTGAAGATATTTCAGATTATGACAGAATGGCTGCATACGGTGAAGCAATTGCAGAAAGAGTTATGGCAATTGATAATGATATTGCTCTTGATCCTGTTCTCAACATCAAGCTTCAGGAAGTTCGTCTTGATGTTACAAACGAAATTCTTACTCTTGCAGCACGCGAGGATGTTCTTAATGCAGTTATTGTTAAAACTGCAGACGATTACCAAATGATAACAGAAATCGGTTATATGGAACTTGGCAACGAAGTTGCTATCTTCCTTTGCCCCGGTGAATTTGAACCCGCTCTCGTTTACGGTGGTCCCGAATCAGGTTCAGCTTCTTGGTATGGTGAAGAGTGGCAGTATGCTCCTCTTAAGGATTTCACATCTTGCGAACACGTAATGGTTTACGGTCTTTCCAATGACCAGGCAGGTTATGTTCTCAGAGATAACGAGTATCACTCAATGTTTACAGAGAACGAGGAAATCAATGTTATTTCCGATACGGCAGGTTCAACATTCGTAAATGCTTTTGTTGACCTTATTGCTTCAACAAAAGAAGCAGCATAATCAAACGGACTTTACCCTCCGACTTTTGTCGGAGGGTTTTATTTTTATTTACATTCTTTTAACGCTTTGTCTATTTACAAAAAATGTTATAATATGTTATACTATAGTATAATTAGAGATAGTATGTGTTGGCTTGAAAGGTGAGTTTTTATGGAAAGAAAAAGTGGTGTGCTTTTACATATATCGTCACTTTGGGGAGAATATTCCTGCGGTGGTTTTGGTAAGTCTGCTAAAGAGTTTGTGGATTTTCTTTCCGACAGCGGTTTTTCCTATTGGCAGGTTCTTCCTTTCGGTCTTGTGGATGAATGCAATTCACCTTATAAATCATATTCAACATTTGCAGGCAACCCCTATTTTGTTGATTTAGAAAAGCTTTATAATAAAGGTCTTTTAACAATTGAAGAATTAAATAATGCTCGGCAGAAGACCCCTTATTCCTGCGAGTTTGAAAGACTCAGCAAAGAGCGTGTAAACCTTTTAATTACTGCTTCTGAAAGAATCAGCCGTGAGCAAAGAGCAGAGATAAACACTTTTATAGATAAAAACAGACATCTTAAGGATTTCTGTGTGTTTATGGCTCTCAAAGAGAAAAATGAAAACAAGGAATGGACTCTTTGGGAAGACAAAACATACTCTGAAAATATCGAATTCGGTTGGCGCTTTATTCAATATGAATTTTTTACCCAATGGGCAGAAATCAAGAAGTATGCAAACGAGATGGGTATAAAGATTATAGGCGATGTGCCTATCTATGTTTCCTTTGACTCTTCCGATGTGTATTTCAATAAAAAACTGTTCCTTATTGACGACAATAACAAAATGACAGATGTTGCAGGTGTTCCTCCGGATTATTTCGCAGAGGACGGTCAGCTTTGGGGCAACCCTTTATACGATTGGTCGGCGATGGAAAAAGAAGATTATACTTGGTGGAAGGATAGAGTTTCTTCATATCTTGAGCTTTTTGACGGTATAAGAATTGACCATTTCAGAGCCTTTGAAAGCTTTTGGGCAGTTAAAGGTGATGCCGAAACTGCAAGAGACGGAAAATGGATAAAGGGACCCGGAATGAAGCTTATAAATGCAATTAAAAGTGTTTCGGAAGATAAGCTTATAATTGCAGAAGATTTGGGAGATATAACAAAAGAAGTTATAGAGCTTGTCGAGGAGAGCGGTTTTCCCGGAATGAGAGTTTTCCAATTCGGTTTCTTCGGCGGCGATACACCTCACAAACCCCATAATTACATAAACAATTGTGTTGCATATTCGGGTACTCACGATAACAACACTCTTTTAGGTTATTTGTGGGAAACTCCCACAGACACCAAAAACGAAATTATGCGTTACTGTGTTTGCGACGAAAACCAATGGAATGAAAAGGGTTGCAGAGCAATAATCAGAACCATTATGGCAAGCAATGCAGGTCTTGCGATTTTTCCTGTGCAAGATTTGCTCGGTTATGGTAGCGATACCCGCCTTAACGTTCCCGGCAGGGCAGAGGGTAACTGGCTTTACAGAATAACGAAAGATCAACTTAATTTGATTGATAAAAACCAATTGAAAGAATTAAACAGACTTTACGGTAGGTAAATTTATGGCAGAATTAAAAGATATTACATTGTATCTATTAGATATGGATGGAACGGTCAATTTAGGCTATGACCCCATTGACGGCGCTAAAAAGTTTCTTTGCACATTAAAAGAGCAAGGAAAGAATTTCATTTTCCTTACAAACAATTCTTCTAAAAATGCAATGGACTATGTTGAGAAAATGCGTTCTTTAGGCTTCCCTTGCGAAAAGGAGAATGTTTTCACCTCCGGTATGGCGGCAGGGATGTTTTTGCAGGAAAACAAAAAAGATTCTTTAGTTTATGTTTGCGGAACAGAGTCCCTTAAAACAGAATTAAAAAAATATGGTGTGAAAATCAGCGAAGACGGAGTGGGCGCAGATACAGTTCTTTTAGGCTATGACACAGAGCTTGATTATAAAAAAATCCGCATTGTTTGCGACCTGCTTGACAGCGGCGTAGATTATTACGCAACAAATATTGATATGGTTTGTCCTATTGAGGGCGGAAGATATCTTCCTGACTGCGGAAGCTTTGCAGATATGTTTGAAAATGCAGTTAAAAGAAGACCGGTTTTCTTGGGTAAGCCTGACAGAACAATGATAGATATTCTCGCAAAAAGAGAAAATGTTCCTTATGAGGAAATCGCAATGGTAGGGGACAGAATTTATACCGATGTTAAAACGGGTATAAATGCAGGAGTGACCTCTGTGTTGGTTCTCTCGGGAGAAACAACAATGGAAGACTATAAAAACAGTGATGTTAAACCCGATTATATTCTCGATTCGGTAAAAGATATTTTAGAAGCTATTAAGTAAAGGAGGAAGACTGATGTTTAAAAAAATCATTACAATTTTGACTGTGGCGGCACTTTGGGTTTCTGTTCTGTCTGTTGGTTTTAGTGCCGGTGCATATTATGAGGACGAAACCCTTTACGGAGATGTTAACGGGGATGAGGTAGTTGATACAGAGGATGCCCGTTGTGCTCTTAAATTAGCTGCAGGCGTTATTGTTTTAGAGGGCGAAGACCAGTTAAAACGTACTGATGTAAACCTGGACGGAGCAATTACAATTTTTGATGCACGCCAGATTCTTCGCGGTGCGGCAGGTCTTGCAACTCTTCAACCTTCAGGTGCTTTTACCGGTTTTGATGGTGGAGGTGTTTTCGGTAATGAAGAAACACTTGTTGCGTATTTTAATGCTTACCTGAACAGAATCAAGGTTATTGTAAGCGAAGAGGAAAAATATATTGGCGCAACAATTACTAAAACAGAAACTGATAATCTTACTGATTTTAATATTAAAGAAGTGGAAATTCCTGCGTTCAACTTTGGCACAAGTGCAGAGGGAATTGCTTCTATCGTCAGGGATAGTCTGGTTGAAGATGATAAGGAAAATGAAGCAACAATTATTCCTTTCGGAAGCAACGATTTCAGTCTGGTTTCCGTTGAAAATGAGGACTATGTATCAAATCTTTCTGTTTCAGATATTTTCGGTTCAAGAGCTGTTTATGATGAAGCATTAGGAGAAATAACAATAGAAATTGCCCTTCCTGATACGGAAATTGAAATGGCACCCCAGTCTGCTTATGCAAAAGTTTTTGATGCTGCGGCTTTAGTAGCAGAGCAAGATACAACGTTAATGAAGCTTATGAAGCTTAGCTCCGGAGAAACTGCAATGCTCCGAGAATTTAAAAACTGTGTTCTTAAAATAGTTATTGATGTTCCGACAAACAATGTTTTATCATATACCGCAACATACGAATCAGAGGTATATGTAGCACAGACTAATTTCGGTTTAAGCTCCATAAGTCTTGCTAAATTAAAAGGAATTTCTTTTAAAAAGGTTCATTCGGTGAAATACGATGATTTCCAATGGCCTCGCCCGGTGCAATAAAAATAGATTGATGGGGGATTTAATATGAAAAAATATGTTCTGGCACTTGACCAAGGTACAACAAGCTCAAGAACAATTGTCTTTGATAAAAAAGGCAGAATTGTTTCAAAGGCACAGTATGAATTCGAACAGATATACCCCAATTCAGGTTGGGTTGAGCACAATCCTTATGAAATACTTGATTCACAGCTTCGTTCACTCTCTGCGGCTATTGAATACGGAAAAATTGACCCCAAAGAAATTGCCGCAATAGGTATTACTAATCAGAGAGAAACAACAATTCTTTGGGATAAGGATACAGGAAAACCCGTTTACAATGCGATTGTCTGGCAGTGCAGAAGAACTGCCGCAATCTGCGAAAAGCTCAAGGAAAGCGGTCTTGAGGACTATGTAAAAGAAAAAACAGGCCTTCTTATTGATGCCTATTTCAGCGCAACAAAAATCAAATGGATTCTTGATAACGTTCCGGAAGCAAGAACTCTTGCAATGGACGGGAAGCTTCTTTTCGGTACTGTTGAAACCTGGCTTATCTGGAACTTAACAAATAAGAGAGTACATATTACCGACTACAGTAACGCCGCCAGAACAATGCTTTTTGATATTGAGAAGCTTTGCTGGGATGAAAAGCTTTGTAATGAGCTTGGAATTCCTATGAGCATTCTTCCCGAAGTTAGAGAGAGTAGCTCCCTTTACGGATATGTTTCCGAGGATGTTCCCGGGCTTAAATCCTTGGCGGGTATTCCCATCTCGGGTGCTATCGGTGACCAGCAGGCCGCTCTTTTCGGTCAGGCTTGCTTTAAGGCGGGTCAAGCAAAGAATACCTACGGCACAGGTTGTTTCTTACTTATGAATACCGGTGACAAGCGTATCCATTCAAAAAATAATCTTATTGAAGGAATTGCCTGGGGTATTAACGGCAAGGTTACTTATGACCTTGAGGGTAGCGCCTTCAATGCAGGCTCGGTTATAAAATGGCTTCGTGATGAATTAAGACTTATTTCTGAACCCAGCGAATGTGATTTCCTTGCAGAAAGTGTAAAAGATTCTAATGGTGTTTATCTTGTTCCTGCATTCACAGGTCTTGGTGCACCATATTGGGATATGTATGCAAGAGGTTGCATTATGGGTCTGACGAGAGGTGCAAACAGAGCTCATTTTGCAAGAGCGGTTCTTGAAAGTATTGCTTTCCAGGTTACAGACCTTGTTGATGCAATGTCAAAGGACAGTGGTATTTTAATGAGCGAAATGCGAGTTGACGGTGGTGCATCAGTAAGTAATATTCTTCTTCAGATTCAGGCGAATCTTACTTCAAGTAAGGTTAACCGACCTAAGTTGGTTGAAACCACCGCTTTAGGTGCTGCATATATGGCAGGACTTGCAGTTGGCTTCTGGAAAGATTTTGATGAAATCGAAAGAGTTCGCGAGGTTGACAGAATCTTTGTTCCGACTATAGATGGCGAAACAAAAGACGAAATGCTTAATGGCTGGCATAAGGCAGTAGAACGTTCCCGAGAATGGGAGAAGTAATTATGAATTTAGAAAGTTTAATTATATTATTCGGTGCATTAACTGCTGCACTTTCAATTGTTTGTATTGTTCTTGTTCTTTCTCTGAAGAAAAACAAGAATAATGATGCAATTTATGAAGAGTTTCGCCGTAACCGTGAGGAAATGGCGAGAGCGGGTAAGGAATCCCGTCAGGAAACAACCGCATCTCTTAGTAAAATCGAAGATAAGTTAAGTCAGATGCTTAAAGAAAATTATCAGAGCAGAATTGACTTGACCGAAAAGATTTCCGCATCCTTGAAATCTATTCAGGAGCAGAATATTCAAAGCTCCGAAAGGCAGTCAAAGGTAATAGGTGAATCCATTTCCAAGATGCAGGAAAGTAATGAAAAGAAGCTTGAGGAAATGAGGGTGACGGTTGATGAAAAGCTTACTGCTACTCTTTCAACTCGTCTTAATTCTTCCTTTAAAACTGTTTCCGAACAGCTTGAGAATGTTTATAAATCTCTCGGCGAAATGAAAGAGCTTTCTCAAGGGGTTACAACAAATGTTACCTCTCTTAACAGAATTCTTACTAATGTAAAGGCCAGAGGTACCTGGGCAGAGGTTCAACTTGAAGCGATTCTTGACCAGACAATTCCCGGGCTTTATGTTAAAAACTATTCACCAAAAAACAATAGTGAGCACGTTGAATTTGCTATTCGTTTTCCTAATAGCGATAAAAACGGCGAAGATATTTACTTGCCTATTGACTCAAAATTCCCCTTGGAAGACTATGTTCGTGTTTGCGATGCGGCAGACAGGGCAGACCCTGAGGGCTTGCAGGCAGCGAGAAAAGCTCTTGAAGACAGAGTTCTTGCAGAAGCAAAGGATATAAAGAAATATATAGTTGTTCCTCAGACAACGCCTTTTGCAGTTCTTTACCTTGCAACAGAGGGTCTTTATGCAGAAATTGCATCATCAAAAAGCGGTATAGCTGAAAAGCTTCAGGCTCAGAATGTTATGATTGCAGGTCCATCAACAATTACCGCTCTGCTCAATTCCTTTGCTATGGGCTTTAAGGCTATGGCTATTAATGAGAAGGCTGATGAAGTAAGAAAGCTTCTTGGTGCTGCAAAAACTCAATACGAAACCTTTGGCAATGTTTTAGAAAAGGCAAGAAAGAAAATTGACGAGGCAGGAAAATCCCTTGATGAAGCCCGTCACAGAAATGATATTATTCAAAAGAAGCTTAAAGGTGTTGAAGCCCTTGAAACAGGGGTTGCAGGCGAAGTGTTGGAGATAACTGAATAAATGTAAAAAATGTTGGATTCACGAGGAATCCAACATTTTTTATTTTATTGTATATCTTTTGTAAGGACAAAATCGTGAACAAACTCTTTTTCAAAAGGCTCTTCAACTCCGGTTTCGTTGTCGGTTATTGTGCCTGCATAGGTAACAATTGTTTTGCCCTTTTCAACTGTGATTTCAATTTCAATATCATAATCATCTTCCTTGTGTTCGTCATAGAAACTCATTCTGAAATCATTTTTTGTGTCAGTTAGTTCCTCTGCAAGAGGGATTTTATTTTTAGGCATATGGCTGTAGATCAACATAAAATCCTCTAAATACTGCTCGTTTGAATTAAGCGGTGTAGTAATACTGATGGTAATATTACAAAAATAAGGCAAATACACAAGATAATAACCACCGATTACCAAAGCAAACGCAACTATAACTGCAACTGCGACTCTTATAAGCTTATTCATAGTGTCACCTCTTATTTTTCATAGGGGATTACATAAGTGGAAAGGCTTTCATCTGTATATTCAACAAACACAAGCTTTCCGTTGTCACCGACATTGTAAGCTAAATAACTTTTTTCAATTAAAGATTTGATTTCAAGCTTGTTTGTAACCTCCTCAACAGGTACGGTCGGTCTCGGAGCAAAATTGTTATGGTCATCATATCCCGAGAAGCAAGCAGATGCATTAACGTCACTGTAATATTGAGTGAAGTATGGACAATGAATGTATGTTTCATTTTTTAAGATTTCTCTGAAATTGTAGTTGTCCCACTGAACGTATTCTGTAACATCTGCAACCAAAACACGCTTTACTTCTTTTTTTGTTTCAAGATATTTATAAATGTCAATTTCTTTGAGAACATTTATTGTTTCGGTCATATTCTTATTAATGTAGACATCAAAATAGAGGTGCTCATTGTACCCAATCACATTGCTGTAATTGAAAGAAAGTATACCGATTTGGGTTTCTTCAGGGGTGAACCATTCCTCAGAATTCAACGCACAAATATCTTTATAAATAGCATTTTTCAGTTTGATGAATTCTGCCTCTGTAACTTCATTAAGGACAGATTTTTGTGTGCCGTCTTTTGCTGTGATATAAAGATATGCGCCCTCTTCATTGTAATCAGCAAGTTCGGGATTTTCGTAATAATAACCGAAAGCTGATTTTTCGGATTCATCAACATCTAATTTGGGGAAGAGGAATTTTTTGTACATTTGCTTTGCAGCTTTTGTGTCCCAAAGCTTAGTCATCATCTGCGTAGCGTCTGTACCGAGATATTTGTAATTTCTGACAATTTCTGTACCGTCCTTCAATTGATATGATACAGTCATTGTTGAAGCAGTAACTTTTTCTTCTTTCTTGGATGCAGCTTCGTGAATTTCAAGAACAGTTTTGATATCTTCTTTTTCTGTAATGTGCAGCGTAGTACCTGACGAGTGAACGTATCTGTCGGAAAAATCTGTTCTGTAATCAAGGTTCGGGAAGAAATCGCTATATGGTGTCAGAATGTCAATGCTTTCAATTTCTTTTATGTCGGGAGCCTTGTTATATGCGCCGAAAAGACTTGTTGAACTAAGCAAAATGAAAGCGAGTATCAAAGTACATATAGTACAGCCGCTTAACAGAGCAACTTTAATCTTTTTGAAGGTGAAGTGAATAATGAAATTACAAAGTATAGCGCATATAATACCGATTACTATTGCAATAATTGTTGCAAACACGGCGGTAGAAGCCGTAACAACAGGGTAGCAGTAACTGTATATATAGTCAAGTGTAAATTCTGCAACAAGTACGGGAAGAGTAAAAGATGTAATATATACCATTATTTTGTTGATACCCTTGAATCCCGAGTTTTCTGCTTTAAATTTATTTTTGAAATGACGCATTAGTAAGTACATCACTATTATACTTGCCATAATCCAGATAACAGAAGCAATAAGTTGCGCAATGGTTGTTGAAGAAAAAAGTGTATTTATATTAGTTTCGTTATCAAAAGTATCGTAAGCAAATAAATGTGTCAAAAAACTAAAAGGTTCGAAACGGCTTAATTTAGCGGTTAGTGTTGTAGTGTAATTCCCGTAACCGTAAAGGAAACAGGTGAAAACTTCGTTTGCTAAGATGCTTACAGCAGTAGGCAGAAAGGCTATAGACAAAGTTCCTGCAATTGCTTCTACTGTTCTTCCTGTAAACATACTTGCCGTAACTGCACAAGTGTAGCTTACAAAAAGTGCTTGGAAGACCGGTAAAACATCCAGTATGAAATATGAGAAAAGTTCACCGCTGAAGTCGTAAACTTCAACATTGAATTTCAAAGCTATAAACTTCGGTATCATAAGACCGACTACCATAGCAACTAAAGGTAAAACGAATCTGTTTCTGAACAAGGCTTTTCTGTTTACACTGAAACTTAAAAGAGTTGAACAATAATTTTTGCGGTGTAAAAATTCAAATTGTGTCACACCGAGTATCAAACCGACGGCAACAGTTATCAAGGTCACAAGCTCGGGGGTGAAAGCAAACCTATAGCTTTTCATTGATGAATATGCTAACAAATCATATAATGAATAAGTTATTCCGCCGTCTATATAATCTTTTTCAGGGCTTAGTATAAATAAGAACATTAATACAAAATAGCCAAAGGTAAGAAGTATCGAAATAGCAGAAAAACTGTTTATTAAATCTTTTTTTGCCACTATTTTATTTAAAGATTGTTTTGATTTTTTCATTATCAGTCACAGCCTCCGTTTCCTCTGAAAATACTTCTTCTAATGTGAGAAGGTCTATATCAATGCTTTCTGCACCAAGTTTATTAAGTTTTTGGATTTCACCTTGTACATCACCGCATACTATCATAGAAACGGCTCTGCCGGAAAGCTTGATTTTGCGGTAATTGATGCCGTTGAATTTGCTTTCGTTAACAGGTTGCTCAAATACCATTTTAACTCTTCTGAAATGCTCGCTTACATCTTCAATAGCGCAGTTGAGAATAACGGCTTTTCCATTTATAATTGCGATATGGTCGCAAACACCTGAGATTTCTCCTAAATCGTGAGAGCTGATAATAACAGATGCGCCGGTATCGTTGATGTATTCCAAAAGAAGCTTTCTCAAAAGCTCTTTTTTGTGAGGGTCAAGTCCGTCAAAGGTTTCGTCAATAAGAAGATATTTGGGTTTTGCGGCAAAGGCAATAGACAGGGCCGCTTGCTTTGTCATACCCTTTGAAAGACTTCTGACACTTTTCTTTATATCAAGTCCGAAGATTTCACAAACCGACTGCAAAATTTTAAAATCAAAGCTTGGGAAATAATTTGAATAAAACTTTGCTGCGGTTTTTATGGTTGCACCAACAGGAAAATAGAAGTTATCAGAAAGATAGAAAAGCTCTGCTCTTTCGTTATCATTGTCGAATGCATCTTTTCCGTCCAATAATACACAGCCCTTATCCGCCTTGAATATTCCTGCACATACATTTAATAATGTAGTCTTACCGCTACCGTTAAAGCCTGCAATACCTAAAACTGAGGAGTCATCAACGGTTATATTGATATCGTCAATTGCAACGAAATCTCCATAGCTTTTTGTTACGGATTTAATTTCAATCATCATTATCACCCTTTTCGTAAATAATTTTTGCCAGAGCTATAACTCTGTCTAAAGAAACGCCTTTTGCTTTTGATGAAGCTAAAATACGGGTTAATTCCGCTTCTGCATTTTCTAAAACAATCTGGTTGGCAACGGCATTTTCACTAACGAAAACACCTTTTCCGGGGAGTGAATAGGTAACTCGCTCACTTTCTAATTCCTGAAAAGCACGTTTAACAGTGTTAACATTCAGCTCCAAATCAGATGCCAACTGGCGTATTGATGGTAATTTGTCGTCGGGTCTTAATTCACCGATGTTGATTAAATTAATTATCTGCTCTTTAATTTGCTCGAAAATCGGTGTCCTGCTGCGAGGGTCTATGATAATCACTTCATCACCTCCTGAATAAAAGTCAACTGTGATATCACAGATGTTACAGTTAGAGAATAACATACAAATTCTTGTTTGTCAACTACTTTTACAAAAAAACAAAACCGCTACTCTTTTGAGTAGCGGTTGATTTATTGAAGGTTGGAAATTATCAGCCGATTGCGGCAGTAATGAATCTGAGAAGTACATTAATGTATTCAAAGATAACTAAGAAGAAATGCATATCAGCAAATGTAGTATTAAAACCTGCAGTGCCGAATGTATCGCGAATAAGAACTGTTCCGCAGTCTGCACATTCATTAGATTCTGTTCCGTTAGCAACAAAGGTTTCGTCATTGTTGTATGTCCATTGGCTGTTTTTGGGAGTGTGAGGTTGAGCATCATGAGTTTCACCACAGCCCTCGCAAACAATAGCATGATAACCGGGTTTGTTTTCTGTGTATTTGTCTGTTGTTATGCTTGCGTAACCTGCAGACCATTTGTGCTGAACCGTTATAGG
The DNA here is from genome assembly GCA_045536495.1 of Acutalibacteraceae bacterium. Classification (GTDB taxonomy): domain Bacteria; phylum Bacillota; class Clostridia; order Oscillospirales; family Acutalibacteraceae; genus DTU089. The sequence goes on along the minus strand of JAZSNR010000002.1, from coordinate 31,217 downwards.
AGTTGACATAACATAAATGCCGGAGATGAAGGTTGCAACTTCAGAATCATAACAAGAAAGCTGTTCTTTAGTTGTTGGGTTGAATGTGAATATTTTCGCATTCTCTTCATTATATGTGAATGTACCTGTTTTTCCGTTAGAAAGAGAGAACTCAAGCTTTGTTCCTGTGGGATCAAATTTTTCTGAATCGTAATAATCGGATTTTTCAGGTCTGCCAAGGATTTTGATTGATGATGAGTCAATAGTAGGAACGCCTTCAAGAGCTCCGGTTTGAACAATGTCGGTTGGAATATTAGCACTCAAGTCAATTTCTGTATCTTCGCCGCCGCCTAAAAGACCGCCGAGACCGCCAAGATCGATACCAAGATCAAGGGGAGCGGAGAAACCTTTAATGGTTATGATATAACCAAGTTCACCGAAAATTGCATCGGAAAGGAAGTTTACAGTGAAATCAACAGTGATAGTTGTACCGCTAAAGCCTTCAGCGGTAAAGTCAGCGAAGAAGCCTTCAGGGTCATCGTAATAGTTTTTGCCGGATAAGGTTCTTACATTATCAATTGTATATGTAAAATCAGCGCTTTCTCCGTCAAGAACACCGAGCTTATCACTATTGAGAGAAAGTGACATATCGAAAGTTTCAGGATTAAAAGTATTGGTTGCATCTATTTTGATGTTTGCAGAACCGATGTAAGAGTTTGCATCTTCAGCATTAACACATATACCCATAACGGAAATAAGCATTATAACTGAAAGAACAATGGAAATAACTTTTTTCATTTATAATACCTCCAAAATTATTTAATGCCTACGAGCATCTGGATAAGGGAAACAAGGATCATGCCTACGTATTCAAGTATTGTACCCTCTAAAGGTGCCAAAAGTTCTGAGTTGAACAAAGAGTCAAATTTAGCTGTTCCGGGAATACCTTCGGTGATTTCTTTTTCACAAATATCACATTTACCTGTTTGTGTCTGCATTGTAAAAATGCCGCCATCATCGTTAGGAATCCACTCAGTAATTGTGTGGAGCTCAAATTCGTGAAGAGTACCGCATCCGAGGCAGTATTTTCCGTGACCATTGTCGATAGCGGTGAGATCGCCAAGAATATGCTCTACTGTAACAGGTGCTGTTGCAACGAGTTCGTTGTCATAGTAAACAGCAACTTCTTTTGTTTCAACAGTGAGAAGTTCGTTAAGAGCAGGATCGAAACGGAAGTTACTATCGCCGGGTGTATAAGGGACAGTGTTGCCTTCATAATTGATTACCAAGCCGATAGGATTAAAATACTCGGAATCGTTGTATGCTGTTTTAAGGGGATTTGTTACGATTCCACTTGCCGTTGCAGCAAAAGAAGATACTGCTAAAGGCATTACAAGCATAACAACCGCCAAAAGGACAGCGAGAGCTTTTTTTGTTTTCATGATAATTTCCTCCAAAATATCTATTTATGCGTTAACATTATAACACATATATTTCCAAATGTAAATACACAAAATACAGTCAAATTATTATATAAATTGTATAAATATTGAGGTTTTGCGTAATTTAGAGAGAAATGGCGGATTTTGATGTAAAAAATAGCGTGTTGACTAAATCTTTTTTGCAAGGTATAATTTCTGCGGTGATAAAAATGTTAATTAAAGGCTTTCAGAAGCTTACATTATTGGATTTTCCGGGGAGAACCGCTTGCACTGTTTTTACAGGAGGATGCAATTTGCGTTGTCCGTTTTGTCATAACGCTCTTCTCGTTACTGAAATGGACAATGATTATTTTCGGGAAGAAGAGATTTTTGAGCATCTTGAAAAGAGAAAAAAGGTTCTTGACGGTATCGCAGTTACCGGCGGAGAACCTCTTTTGCAAAAAGACATAGAGAGGTTTCTGTATGAGCTTAAAGAAACCGGCATTGCCGTGAAGCTTGATACGAACGGTTGCTACCCCGAAAAGCTTGAAGGTATATTGGAATTGGGACTCGTTGATTATGTTGCTATGGATATTAAAAACTGTCCTGAGAAATACGGTGTAACCGTGGGTATCGAAAATTTCGATATTGCTCCCATTGAAAAAAGTATAGAGCTTTTAAAGAACAGCGGAATAGACTATGAATTCAGAACCACTGTTACAGAGAATTTTCATACAATTGAAGATATAGAAGAAGCTGCAAAATGGATTCAGGGTGCAAAGCGCTATTATTTACAAAATTTCGTTGATTCCGGTATGCTTATAGACAAGGCTTGCAAGGGAGTCGGCAAGGCTACGATGTATGAAATGCTCGAAAGAGTTAAAAAATATATTCCTAATGCAGAAATAAGAGGAATTTAATCGCAATATCTACCACAACATATTGTTTCTCAACACAATATGTTGTGGTGTTATTTTTCTATTTTGGAATTTCGACAAAAAAATACACAAAAAGACATATGAATATCTGTGTATATTTACTATATTTCCACAAAAGTCGGACAATATCTTGTGCTTTTCTCGGAAAGTTCCCGGAAATAAACACAAGATATTGTGTTTTATGTGTTGACAAAATGTAATATATCTGTTATTATCATTTACGGTCACTTTGGGGATGTGGTATGTTCCCTGAAGAAAACTTTAAAACAATAAAGAAAAATAAAAAAGAAAGAAGGAGAATTATGTATCAGGTAATTAAACGTGACGGCAAAATTGCAGATTTTAATATTGAAAAAATTGCTATCGCTATTAAGCAAGCTTTTGAAGCATGCAACAAACAGTATAATGATAATATCATCGATTTCCTTGCTCTCAAGGTAACAGCAAACTTTGAACCCAAAATCAGCAACAATCTTGTTGCTGTTGAAGATGTTCAGGACAGTGTTGAATCTGTTCTTGTTCAGGCAGGCTATGCAGATGTTGCAAAAGCATACATTCTTTACAGAAAAAATCGTGAAAAAATCCGTAATATGAAATCAACAATTCTTGACTATAAGGATCTTGTTGACAGTTATGTTAAGGTTACAGACTGGCGTGTTAAAGAAAATTCCACAGTTACTTATTCCGTAGGTGGTCTTATTCTTTCTAACTCCGGTGCAATTACCGCTAACTATTGGCTTTCCGAAGTCTATGATGAAGAAGTTGCTAATGCTCATCGTAGCGGTGACCTCCATATTCACGACCTTTCGATGCTCACAGGTTACTGTGCAGGTTGGTCTCTCAAACAGCTTATTCAGGAAGGTTTGGGCGGTGTTCCCGGTAAAATCACATCCGCTCCCGCAAGTCACCTTGCATCTCTTTGCAACCAGATGGTAAACTTCCTTGGTATTATGCAGAATGAATGGGCAGGTGCTCAGGCTTTCTCATCCTTTGACACATATCTTGCTCCCTTTGTTAAGGTTGATAACCTTGATTACAAGCAGGTTAAAAAATGCCTTGAATCCTTCATTTTCGGCGTGAACACACCTTCTCGTTGGGGTACCCAGGCTCCTTTCTCAAACATCACTCTTGACTGGACAGTTCCTGCTGACCTTAAGGATATGCCTGCTATTGTTGGCGGTAAGGAAATGGATTTCACTTACGGTGACTGTAAGAAAGAAATGGATATGGTTAACAAAGCTTTTATCGAAATTATGATTGAAGGCGATGCTCACGGTCGTGGCTTCCAGTATCCCATTCCCACATATTCAATTACAAGCGATTTTGACTGGTCTGAAACAGAGAACAACAAGCTTCTCTTCGAAATGACCGCAAAATACGGTACACCTTATTTCTCAAACTATGTTAACTCCGATATGGAGCCCAGCGACGTTCGTTCAATGTGCTGCAGACTTCGTCTTGACCTTCGTGAACTCCGTAAAAAGAGCGGTGGTTTCTTCGGTAGCGGTGAAAGCACAGGTTCTATCGGTGTTGTAACAATCAACCTTCCCAGAATTGCATATCTTGCAGAAGATGTTGAGGATTTCTACAGAAGACTTGACAAGCTTATGGATATTGCGGCTCGTTCTCTTAAGGTTAAGAGAGAGATCATCACAAAGCTTCTTGACGAGGGACTTTATCCTTATACAAAGAGATATCTCGGCACATTTAACAACCACTTCTCAACAATCGGTCTTATCGGTATGAACGAAGTTGGTCTTAATGCAAAGTGGCTCCGTAAGGATATGACAAATAAAGAAACTCAGGAATTTGCAAAAGACGTTCTCAACCATATGAGAGAAAGACTTTCTGACTATCAGGAGCTTTACGGCGACCTTTACAACCTTGAAGCAACTCCCGCAGAATCTACAACATACCGTTTCGCAAAGCACGATAAAAAGCATTATCCCGCAATTATCACAGCTAACGAAAATGGCACACCTTACTACACCAACTCCTCACACCTTCCCGTTGGTTACACAGCAGATATTTTTGAAGCTCTTGATGCACAGGATGAACTTCATACTCTCTATACTTCCGGTACTGTTTTCCACGCATTCCTCGGTGAAAAGCTTCCCGATTGGAAGGCAGCTGCAGATATCGTAAGAAAAATTGCTGCTAACTACAGACTTCCTTATTACTCAATTTCTCCCACATATTCCGTATGCTGCAACCACGGTTATATTGCAGGTGAGGAATACACTTGCCCCGATTGCGGTAATGATACAGAGGTTTACAGCCGTATTACAGGCTACTACCGCCCTGTTCAGAACTTTAACGACGGTAAGGCACAGGAGTTCAAAGACAGAAAGGTTTATGATATTTTCAATTCAAGCCTCAAAAAAGAAGAAAGAACAGTTGACCATGCTCATTGTTCTTGCGGTTGTGAAGAAAAATCAGTTACTGCTGAAAAGGATGCAAAATTTGTTCTTTTTGCAACAAAAACTTGTCCCAAATGCAAAATAGCCGCTCAGCTTCTTGAAAAAGCAGGTATTGCATACGAAAAACTTTTTGTTGAAGAAAATGTTGAACTTGCAACAGAATTAGCACTTAAACAAGCTCCCACACTTGTTATCTACAAGGGTGATGTTGCAGAGAAAATAGCAGACCTTCCTGCAATTAAGACATTTATCGAATCACTTTAACAGAAATAAAAAATTACCGTCCTAACGGGCGGTAATTTTTCAATGGGGAGTTAGGAATTAGGAGTGAGGAGTGTCGGGACCTGCGGTCAGCATTAGTGAAATTGAAAGTTAACAATTAAAAGTTAAAAAATCAAATTTGGTAAAATGTAGTAATGTTTATGTCGTGCATCGAATTTCTCATAAAACTTTTAACTTTAAACTATTAACTTTTAACTTGATATAATCGGCTTTGCCCCGAAACTTGCCACTTGCCACTTCCAGCTTGCCACTTTCTTGGCGTATTTTTTTGCGCCCCTATAATTCTGCATTTTGCATTTTGCATTTTGCATTAAAACGGAGTTTTATATTATGTATGATATTATAGTTGTTGGTGCCGGTCCTGCAGGACTTACTGCGGCACTTTATGCTCTTAGAGCATCAAAAAGCGTTCTTGTTATTGAGCAGTCCACCTTTGGCGGTCAGGTTACATTCTCACCAAAAATTGAAAATTACCCAGGCATACCCGAAATGAGCGGTAATGAATTTGCTGATAAGCTTCTTGACCAGGTACTTTCCATGGGCGCAGAGGTTGAGATGGAAAAAGTAACAGGAATTGCAGATCAGGGTGCCCATAAAACTGTTTTTGCAGGTAACAAGGCATTTGAAGGAAAGGCAGTTATTATTGCAGTTGGTGTTCGTCACAGGCAGTTAGGTCTTCCCAATGAAAATCAACTTGTTGGTAATGGCGTTTCCTATTGCGCAGTTTGCGATGGTGCATTCTTTAAAGGTCAGACTGTTGGTGTTGTGGGCGGCGGAAACTCCGCTTTGCAGGAAGCGGTTCTTCTTTCCGATCTTTGCGAAAAAGTTTATGTTCTTCAGAATCTTCCTTATCTTACAGGCGAAAAGAAGCTTGTTGACATTCTTGAAAGTAAAGATAATGTAGAATTTATAATGGAAGCAACTGTCAGCGAGCTTAAAGGCGACAATGAGCTTTCGGGTGTTGTTCTCAATGTAAAAGACGGAGAAAAAGAACTTTCTCTTAACGGTCTTTTCGTTGCAATAGGTCTTGAGCCTAAAAACTCTGCTTTCTCTGATTGTGCTACTCTTGACAAAAACGGGTATTTTGATTCCGATGAATCTTGTGTAACAAAAACAAACGGTATTTTTGTAGCAGGTGACTGCCGTCAAAAAAGCATTCGCCAGATTACAACTGCATCTGCAGACGGCGCAGTTGCAGCTCTTGCAGCTTGTCGTTATATCGATAACAGATAAGATATTTAATCACAAATAGTAAATAATTTGTAAAATGACGGTGAATAGTAGTATTCGCCGTCATTTTATGGTATAATGAATTAGAATTTTTCGATTGTGAGGTGGTTTTGTGGTAGAAATCGGAGAGGAAGAGGTTGTAAGCCTTGATAATATTGCAGACGGTATGAGCGAAATGCGACCCGACAAGAAAAAAGAGAAAAAAAGCGAAAATAAACAAAATACAGAAACAGACGAAAACAAAGAAAAACCAAAGCAAAAGCTTAAAAAGAGTGTTGTAGCACTTTTAGTTTTTGCGATTGTACTTGTTTTGGGTGTTGTGGGATATGTAACAGTTGTCTTCGGAAATATTCCCTTTATTGTTAAATGGAGGAATATCTGGATTGAAACCGCAATGACAACCGATCAGCATAAATGGTTAGCAACATGGTTTTTCCCTGATAGCCTTATAGATGAAATTATGGGTGCTCAGGTTGATATAAAAGATATCAGCGTAACCGATATTTACGGAAACCAAAGCTCAGATGTTCTCGGTCAGTCAAATCTTGTTGTGGGCGAAAAAGATAAATTCGGAAACACGGTTTATGCCAATGATTTAGAAGAAAATATCGTCATTTTAGAAATCAAGAAATCAAATTTTGTAGGTAAACTTGTGCTTGTTGATGACCCGTCAAGAGTTTTTCTGGGTGTAACGAATTATAAAGGTTCAAGAGGAGAGTTTATCTGCGATTATCTTGAAAAAGAAAATGCCGTTGTAGGTGTTAATGCTTCCGGTTTTATTGACAGAGGCGGTGTAAGCCTCGGCGGTGAGATTGCAGGACAATGCGTTTCCAAAGGAGAGTATTGGGGCAGATATGATTCCCGATATACTCTTGTAGGCTTTGATGAAGACAACCGACTTGTTGTTGGCGGTATTGAGGATTGGAAAGAATACAATATTCGCGACGGCTTCCAATATAAACCAACCCTTATTCTTGAGGGTAAAAAGGTTGTTGAGGATTCGGCAGGGTGGGGGCTTCAACCCCGAACTGTTGTAGGACAATGTAAAAACGGCGTTGTTTTGCTTCTTGTTATAGACGGCAGACAGGTTGGTCATTCTATCGGTGCAACTATGGAGGAATGCGCAGATATTCTGTTGCAATACGGCGCAGTTACCGCAGGAGCTTGTGACGGCGGCTCTTCTTCGGTTATAGGCTATGACGGTGAGGTTATTAATAAGCCTTGCGCCAGAGATATGCCCACAGGACGCTATCTTCCTAACGCCTGGCTTGTTGCAAGAAAAGATGCAAAAGAAGTAAAGAAATAAGGTGATGAAATGAAAAGACAAGAGGCTTTCGTAAATCAGAATATAATGCTTAAAGGCGGTCTTCACTGCCACACAACTCGATCTGACGGTAAAGGCAATCCCGATGAAGTGATAAGACTTCATAACGAAAACGGCTATGATTTTCTTGCATTGACAGACCACAAAATTTACAACTATAAAAATTTTGCAGAGAATGTTGATATTACAATAATTCCGGGTACAGAATATGACAATACTTTCGTAAGAGAAAATGGCTTCAGAACATTTCATACTGTGTTTATAGGTCCCGATGATGAAACAAACGGCTATAAGCAGGATGAAAGGCTTCCGAGAGGTGAGGCTATAAATCAAGAAGAATTTCAGAAATATCTTGACGAAGCACACTCGAAAAATAATCTTACAATATATTGCCACCCCCAGTGGAGCTCGACACCCACAAGATACTTTGATAAATTAAAAGGCAATTTTGCCTTTGAAATATGGAACAGCGGTTGTGCCATTGAAGATGATATGGATACCGACAACGGAATGTACTGGGACGAGCTTTTAGGTATGGGTATCAAAATTTTCGGTGTTGCAACGGATGACGGTCACGAAATGTATCAGCATTGCAAAGGCTGGGTAATGGTTAATGCCGAAAATAATGTTAAAGATATTCTTTCTTCTTTAGAAAAAGGTGCATTTTATGCTTCTTGCGGTCCTGTTATCAAGGATTTTTATGTAGATGATGAAAATGTTGTTCACATTCAAACGAGTGAATGTGAAAGAATCATTTTCCAGTGCGACAAGCATCCCTCAAAAATGATTGAAGCAGAGGACGAACCTCTTGTTGAAGCGCAGGCAAACTTAAAGGATGAATATGAATATATCCGAGCAACAGTTGTTGATAAAGAGGGCAGAAAAGCCTGGACAAATCCAATTTTCATAAAATAAACAAATGACCCTATTGAACAAAATTTTTGTTCAATAGGGTCATAACTTTTACATGCTTTCGGGTGCTTCGATTTTAAGCATTGAAAGAACGTTTCTCATAGTGTTTCTTACACACATACAAAGGAAAATTCTTGCCTGCATAAGTGATTCATCATCTACCATAACGCGCTGTGCATTATAGAAACGATGGAATTTTGTGGCAAGCTCTGTTGCGTAATGTGTAATTCTTGCAGGGTCGTATGAATTAGCTGCAAAAATTATCACATTTGTAAGGGATGCAAGATGAGCAATAAGGTCTGTCTCCTCATCACTTGTAAGAAGAGTAAGCTCTGCTTTTTCGGGCTTTCTGATTTTAACACCCTCGGTTTCAAGCTTTCTTAAAATACTACAGATTCTCGCGTGAGCGTATTGGCAGTAGTAAACGGGGTTCTGGTTAGACTGTTCAACTGCAAGGTCCAAATCAAAGTCCATTGCAGAACCTGCTTCTCTCATATTGAAAAGGAAACGAACTGCATCAATGGGAACTTCGTCGAGAAGGTCAACAAGTGTGATTGCCTTACCTGTTCTTTTTGACATTTTAACGGGTTTACCGTCTTTCATAAGATTAACAAGCTGCATAAGAACAACATCAAGTCTGTTGCCGTCAATGCCAACCGCTTCCATTGCGCCTTTCATACGTGCAACGTGACCGTGGTGGTCTGCACCCCAAACGTCGATACCCGTATCAAATCCGCGTTTTTCGAATTTGTTTCTGTGGTAAGCAATATCTGCTGCAAAGTAAGTGGGGTTGCCGTTCTGACGAACAAGAACATCATCTTTAAGCTCAAGGTTGTCAATATATTCCTGAGATTTGCCTTCTCTTTTGAGAATTGCAGTCTGAACCTCAATATTTTTGTACCACAATGCACCGTCTTTTTCGTAGGTGTAGCCGTTCTTTTTGAGAATTTCGATGGTTTCTTCTAATTCACCACCGTTGTGGAGTGAAAGTTCGGAGAACCAGGTATCATAATCAATTCGGTATTTTGCCATTGCGGCTTTCATTGTAGAGAGGTTTTTGGGAAGAGCGAATTCAACAAGTGCTTTTCTCCTGTCTTCTTCGGAAAGGTCGAGAAGATTATCACCTTTTTCATCAATATAGCTTTGAGCGAGAATTCTTATATCGTCACCGTGATAGCTATCCTCGGGAAGCTCGATAAAATCTTCACCTTTTAAGATTTGCTGATAACGAACGGAAAGAGAAAGACCGAATTTATCAATCTGATTTCCTGCATCGTTAACATAGAATTCTCTTTCAACATAGTAGCCTGCCCAGTCGAGAACTGCAGCAAGACAGTCACCAAGAGCACCGCCACGGGCATTACCCATATGCATAGGTCCTGTGGGGTTTGCGGAAACGAATTCAACATTGATTTTCTTTCCTTTACCGAAATCGCTTCTGCCGTAGTTATCGCCGCAAGCGTCAATATCAAGAAGAATGTCTGCATAGAATTCGGGTTTCAAAAAGAAGTTAATAAAACCGGGACCTGCAACCTCACATTTTTGGAAAAATGTATTTTCAAGGTCAATTTTTTCAAGAATATGCTCTGCAATTTTTCTCGGAGGCATACGAAGAGCCTTTGAAAGCATAAATGCACCGTTTGCAGAATAGTCACCGTTTTTTCTGTCAGCAGGAATCTCTGTTTTGAAATTGGGGATTTCTGCTTCAATAAATGTGCCGTCTGCAATATTACTCTTTATTGCCGCTGTAACAGAAGAAATAATCTGTTCTTCTGCAATTTTAACTAATTTTGACATTTTTAAACCTCATTTATTTTCATTAAAAGATTATTTTCACCGATAATTTCTCCGTTGCTTTCAAGACGATAGCAAAGAAGAATTTTACCTGAAACATCAGGAATTTGAGCATTTACTCTCTCAGCAACAATATCCATATTCATTTCGCCGAAAGGGGTTCTGTAAATGCAGGAATGGGTTTTGCCTTCTTCAATAAGAAAAACAGTTTCATAAACACCATTTCTTCTCATCTCAATAAAATTATTATTTATAATTTTTACAACTGTTTCACATTTGCCCATTTCTTCATCGGGCTCTGTATAGGAAATAACTTTTATACCGTCAATTTCTTGCAAAGTACCCTGTGCTTTGAGCTTACTGCTTTCGCGGTCGTCATGGTATTGTTGTTCGCTTACGAACTCTATTTCAACCTTTCTCATTTCATTCTTTCCTCGGCATATTCGATGAGCTTATCAATAAGGTCGCTGTAAGCAACGCCCACCTGACCGAAAAGCTTAGGAAACATTGAAATTGAAGTAAAACCGGGAAGAGTATTGATTTCGTTAAGATAAATTGTTCCGTCTCCTGCGAGGAAAAAGTCAACTCGTGAAAGTCCTGTGCAGCCCATTGTTCGATAAGCGTTAACTGCTGCCTGACGAACCTTTTCGCTTACCTCTACGGGTAAATCTGCAGGGATTGCAAGACCTGTTGAATTATCTATGTATTTTGCTTCGTAATCGTAGAATTCTGCGGTGGGGAGAATTTCACCGATGCAGGAAGCAATAGGCTTGTCGTTACCCATAACCGCACATTCAATTTCTCTGCCGATAAGGGTTTCTTCAAGAACGACCTTGTAATCGTTAGCAAATGCAACATCAAGTGCTTTTAAAAGCTCCATATGGTTGTGGGCTTTTGAAATACCTACGGAAGAGCCTGCATTTGCAGGTTTAACGAATATAGGATAGCCTAATTTCTGTTCAATAACCTGGAAATTAACTCTGCCGTCTTTGTAGTCGGTTTCTGTGAATGCAACCCATTTTGCACCGTTTATTCCTGCCGCATCTGCAAGAGTGTTTGTAACGGCTTTATCCATACACATACCGCTTGCAAGGGGGGTACAACCAACATAGGGAATTCCTGCAAGCTCAAAAATACCCTGAATTGTGCCGTCTTCGCCGTTTTTACCGTGAAGAACGGGGAAAATAACATCAATACCGATTTTCTCATAAGCTCCCATATCATTGAGGATTATAAGAGCTTTGTCTTTTTTATCAGGAGAGAGAACAGCAGGTGTTGTGTCTTTATCATTGAACCAAGAGTTGTTTTCAATAGAATCAATATCACCTGTGTAAAAATACCATTCGCCGTCTTTTGTGATACCCAAAGTGAGAACATTATATTTTTCTCTGTCGATATTTCTTAAAACAGAAGCGGAAGAACGAAGAGAAACTTCGTATTCGCTGGAGCAACCGCCGAAAATAACAAGTAAGTTTTTCAAGATTATCACCTGATCATCTTTATTTTATAATTGACATACAAATACATTCTAAATAATACCACAATAATTTCCTTAAATCAATTATTAAATACTATGATATTTTAATAATACTGTTTACCTTTTTAGATAAAAATGCTACAATTACAATATAAATTGCAAAAAGGCGGTTATTTTATGGAACTCAGAGAAATTCTCACTCACGTTGACCACACACTTTTAAAGCAACAGTCAACCTGGGAACAAATAAAAGCAATATGCGACGACGGAATGAAATTCAATACTGCAAGTGTTTGTATTCCACCGAGCTTTGTAAAAGAATGCGCGGATTACTGCGGTGATAAAATTTCAATTTGCACTGTTATCGGTTTTCCAAATGGCTATAACACAACCACTTGCAAGGTTTTCGAAACGGCAGATGCAGTTAAAAACGGCGCAGATGAAATTGATATGGTTATTAATATCGGTTGGCTCAAAGATAAAAGATATGACGATATTTTAAATGAGATTAAAGAAATCAAAAAGGCTTGTAACGGCAAAATTTTAAAGGTTATTATTGAAACCTGTCTTTTAACCGATGAAGAGAAAATTAAAATGTGTGAGCTTGTAACAGAAGCGGGTGCAGACTATATTAAAACCTCAACAGGCTTTTCAACAGGCGGTGCAACATTCGAAGATATTGAACTTTTTTCAAAAAATATTGGCGAAAATATTAAAATGAAAGCTGCAGGCGGAATTGCATCTCTCGACGATGCAGAAAAATTCCTTTCTCTTGGTGCAGACCGCCTCGGTACAAGCAGAATTGTTTCTATTGCTAAAAGTGAAGAAGGTAGCGGATATTAAATAAATGTAGGGTACGGTCTTGACCGTACCGCTGTGAAAGTTTTTAAATAAGGAGGGCGATAGAATGAAATTCAATATGGAAACGGCATATATTCCTTATACATCTATATTCGAACAGAAAGACATGATGTTTGATTGGATAAGAACAAGTAACCGCGGAGCAATTTTGGGCTACATTGCGGCAGCGTTAGGTATTGTTTTAGGTAATTCCTGCAGTCATTTCGGTGATTTTTTTGAATTTTCAATGTACGGTGTTTCCCTGCTTCTGATTATCGGCGCAATATTCTGTAAAAAATGGAAATTGTTTGCATACTGCCTCAATATTATTGCGTTTATTTATTGCGATACTATTGCCGCTCTTTATGTTACGGAAATGACAACAACGCCAATAGCCGCACTTGTTGGTGTAAATCTTGCGGGCATTCCTATGCTTTATTTCTGCTTGAGATGTATTTATAACTACAATTCTGTTTTCAAAGAATTGAAAAAGTGCAAAGGATTTCCGTCGTTTATAGTCAACAGTGCGGATTTGTATGCAGATAAAATGTATCTTAAAGATGAGAAAGATGCAGAAGGTTATAAATCTGCTAAAGTCAAAGCTGAGCCCATAGTAATGAATATTGACGTTAATCCGAGCCAAGAAGAAATAAAAGAGAGAAAAAAGAAAAAACACAAGCACGGCAAATCAATTTTAGGTATCAATATCATTTTCCCCCACGATGACCCTAAAGATATGAGCTTTAATGATAAAAAAGGCTATATGTATGATTGGAACTGCAACGTGGATTTAGCAAGAAGCGGTATTTTTATTCACATAATGCTTATGATGGCAGGAATTTTGTTTTCCGTTATCGGTGGTGGCACAGAGGCAATTTTTATGGGTTACTCTGCTATATTGTTCCTCATTCTCGGCACGAACAATATGAAAATGGGTAAGCTTTCCGGTGGTTTTATGACTGTTGGTGCCATACTTATGTATTCTGCAATAATTTTTTCTGCGCCCACCAGTGCCGATCAATCTATACCGATTCCTGTGGCGTTTGGCTTTGTTACAAGTATTATCAATATTAAAATTCTTTTGCCTGCCATAAGGTTTATTATAAATTACCCTATGTACAAGGAACTGTCTACCCACGAGGGTTTTCCCTCATTTGTAAGAACTACTGCGGACCTTTATGCAGACAAGATGTATATTGTTGAAAAGCGAGCTCCTATAAAAACAAGGCGATTAACCGATGCCGAAAAATTTCACGTAGATATTGGTTTTGATGAAAAACCGAAAAAAGAAGATAAAGGCTGGAACGCCTTTGATTATATGGACGAAGAAAGGGAAGAGAATGATGAAAATAACGGCTAAAAGAGAAGTAAATGAATTTATTTACCCACCTAAAACAGTAACCGACAGTTGCCATGCTTCAACTGTTTTGCCTTTGCCCGATGGCACAGTTGTTGCCTCTTGGTTCGGCGGAACAAAAGAAGGGAACAATGATGTTAAAATATGGGTAAGCGTCCGTGAAAACGGTAAATGGGCAGAGCCTTACAGCATTGCAGTTAAGGGCGAAAGCCTTCCCCACTGGAATCCCGTTCTCTTTTTAAGAGAAAACGGAGAAATAATTTTATATTTTAAATACGGAAAACCCATTCCCAAATGGGTAACATATTACTGCATTTCCAAGGACGGCGGAAAAAGCTTTACAGAACCAAAAGTTCTTGTTCTCGGTGACAAAGACGGCGGAAGAGGTCCTGTTAAGAATAAGGCTATAAGACTTTCTGACGGAACAGTTATTGCTCCCGCATCAAAGGAATCCTTAAAGAAAAGCTGGAAATGCTTTGTTGATATTTCAAAGGATGACGGACTTACCTTCCAGCATTCAAACTTTGTTTTAAGACCCAAGAAAAATCTTAAAACAGTTAATATGATTCAGCCTACCTTGTGGGAGGATGAAAAAGGTCTTCATATGCTTGTCCGTACAAACAGCGGTTACATTTACCGTAGCGACAGTAAGGACGGTGGAAAAACCTGGTGCAAGGCTTATGACACAGGTATGCCCAATCCCAACAGCGGAATTGATGTTGTAAAGATGGATAATGGTGTTTTAGTGCTTATAATGAACCCCATTTCAGAAAACTGGGGCGACAGAGCTCCCCTCGTTCTTATGTATTCCTGTGACGGCGGAGATAATTTTACTGAATTTTTTAAATGTGAAGCCACAACCGGCGACCACGAATTTAGCTACCCTGCAATCACAGCAGTTGAAAATACTCTTCATATTACATACACTCACGAACGTGAGGGAATTGTATATCAAAAAATTGAACTTTCTTTTTAAGATGGTTTTGAGGTAATTTATGAAAAAAAGAGAACTGAAAAACTTAATAATTGCCGCAATGCTTCTGGCAATAGGACTTGTTCTACCCTTTTTCACTGGTCAAATTCAGCAAATAGGCAATATGCTTTTGCCAATGCACTTCCCCGTGATTTTATGCGGGCTTATTTGCGGTTGGAAATACGGTTTAGGTGTGGGATTTATTTTACCTCTTTTGCGCTCGGCTATTTTTTCAATGCCCGTAATGTATCCCAGCGCAATAGCAATGGCTTTTGAACTTACGGCATACGGATTTTTTGTGGGATTTTTATTCTCCCGCGCAAAATGGCAATGTATAAAATCTCTTTACCGTTGCTTGATAAGTGCAATGGTTTTGGGACGCGTTGTATGGGGAATTGCAATGATGGTCATTTTGGGTCTCGGTGCAGAGGGCTTTACCCTTACTGCATTTTTATCGGGTGCGCTTCTTAATGCAATTCCCGGAATAATCGCCCAGCTCATCTTAATTCCTGCAATTATGCTGGCACTGCATAAGACTCATTTCATTCGTTTTAAGAATGCGGAATGCGGAGTTCGGAATGCGGAATTATAGGGTTGATAAAATGAAAGATAGTATAAACCTTGCAGTTAAAGATACTGCAGATAGAATAAATGAAATTCTAAACGAAAAAGGAACCGTCAAAGTTGCTGTTGACGGCAGGTGCGGTTCGGGTAAAAGTACCATTGGAGAGCTTCTCTCAAAAGAATTCGACTGCAACCTCTTTTATATGGATGATTTTTTTCTGCCACCCGAAAAACGAACAACAGAGCGTCTGAATGAGCCCGGCGGAAATGTTGACAGAGAGCGTTTTCTAGAAGAAGTTTTAATCCCCACCACAAAAGGTGAAGATGTTTTTTACAAGGTTTATGACTGTGTAACAAAGAGCTTAAAAGAACCTGTAAAAATCACATATAAAAATGTTGTTATAATCGAGGGTAGCTATTCTTGCCACCCGGACCTTTTTGATTTTTATGATTTACACATTTTCCTCACTGTTTCTCCCGAAATACAAATGCAGAGAATTATAAACCGCAACGGAAAAGAAGGTGCAGAAAATTTTAAAAACAAATGGATTCCTTTGGAAGAAAAGTATTTTGAGCATTTTGAAATTGAAGAAAAGTGTGAACTTGTTTTTGAAACGAATTAAAATAGGCTCTTGCAAATTTTGAGAAATTTGCAAGAGCCTATTTTTATTTTTGTATGATTTCTTTATTTCCGTTTCCCCAAACAATATCAACCGTAACAGGTACATTTGATTCGATTGTAATCTGAGGTTTTTCGTCTGCGGAATTTCTCTTTTCACAGATAAGGGTAAGCTCACCATCTGTGCCGAAGGGGTATTTCTCTATTCCGTGGCGGTCAAGGAGATTCACGTGCCAGGTAATTTTATTGTTTGCAGCATCCGGCTTAATACCGAAAACATATTCAAACATAACAGAAATTGGAATAATACCTGTCCATCCAACAAAGTCAGCCATTGAGCAGTTGCCCCTCATGAATTTGCCGTCTTTCTTTTCGGGCGCATAGTTTTCGAAAACTGTTCCCGTGTCCTTGAATACGCTTACTGTTGCATCAAGGTGAGTGCAGGCAATTTCGTGGGAAAGGTCATATTTCCCATAAGAGTCAAGCCCCTTTAAAACCATATAGTTTGTTGGCGCCCATACAGAACCGCACCAATAACCGCCCTGATAATCGTATTCAGGATGGTCTTTTGAAAGGGTTGGAACTCTATGGTCGGTTTTGAACTCGTTTTCGTTATTAAGGTGAGCTATGAAGTTTTCTTTTCTGTCTTCGGGAACGCATTTTGCAAGAAGCGCCCAGAAAGCACCGATATGCTTAACACCGTTAAAGGTATCGTCATTTTTAAGGTCATAATAGAACTGTGTTTTTTCATCCCACAGCTTTTCGTTTATAACGTTAAAGAGATGGTCGCTTTCCTCTTTAAGAGCAGGGATAAAATCCTCTCTGCCAAGCTCTTTTGCCATTTTTATGTGAAGGTTACAAGCGTTAAGCTCCTGCATACAAGCATCAACCCATATCATATGACCGTGACTGTAGCAAACGTGGTATTTTTCGTCGAGTCTTGGGCAGTTGTCCATACCGCAACCGTAGCCCGAAGAAAAATATGTGCCGTCGCGCCAGGTGAAATGCTCCTGCATCCATTGATGATATGCCACAAGGCAGGGGAAAACTCGTGCGAGTCTTTCTTTATCGCCGAAATTAAGGTAATATTCCCATTCGCACCAGGTCATAACCTCAGGTCCTGTTGAAGCAGGGTCGTGACGGGCGAAAACATCTAAGCCTGTTTCCTCTTCAATTTGTCGGCAAATAAAACCGTCCACATGCTGATGAGAATAGAAATTGTCGAAGGTTTCCTGAAATTTGAAAATTCTGTCCGCATATTTTCCGAACATAAGCATAAATGCGGAATCCCACATAAAAATACAATTATTGAAAGCCGCGTCGATGTAATTTTTTATAAATCCCGTGTTTTCTTTTGGTTGACGGAGATTTCCGAAAGCAATTTCCCAGACCTTCCAATAGCAGTCAAGGTAGTCTTTGTGATTCTCCCAAATGGGTTGCGGAAGCTTTTCTTTTACTTCGCTGAAAATAGGGAGAGGAGAGTTGTCAATTTCAGCACCTATAAAGGAATTTTCTTCCATTAATTCTTTGTCGTCATATGTAATTTCATTGTTTTGTTTAAAAGCTATCATAATTTCACCCTATAAAACCACCCCTCAAAATGAGGGGTGTATTTTTTATTAGTCAACTCCGAAATATTTAATTGCGTTGTTATAGGAAACATCCTGAACAACTTTTGAGAGGAAAGGGATATCTTCGGGGTATTTTCCTTCTTCTACAAGGTCGCCTAAAAGCTCGCAGAGAATTCTGCGGAAATATTCGTGGCGAGGGTAGGAGAGGAAGCTTCTTGAATCGGTAATCATACCAACAAATTTTGAAATAACACCGAGATTCATGAGTGTCTGCATCTGTGTTCTCATACCGTCATAGTTATCGTTAAACCACCAGGCAGAGCCGAATTGGATTTTTGATTCTGCTTCATCACTCTGGAAGTTACCAAGCATTGTGCCGAGAACGTAGTTATCCTTGGGATTAAGGGTAAAGAGAACTGTTTTTGGAAGCTTATATTCAGTATTCATTGCATCAAGAAGTCTTGAAAGATTAACCGCAATTTCATAGTCTGCAACTGAATCGTAGCCTGTGTCGGGGCCTAATTTTTTAAACATAACACCGTTGTTATTTCTCATAGCGCCGATATGGATTTCCATACCCCATCCGAGACGGGCGTATTCATTTGCAAGGAAGAGCATAAGCTCTGTTTTATATTTATCAACCTCTTCTGCCCCCAGAGTTTCACCTGCAAGGCGTTTTTTGAATATAACATTCAATTCGTCTTCAGTTGCTCTCTTATAGGGAACATAGGTGAAAGCATGGTCGGAGGCACGACATCCCATTTCAGCGAAAAACTCAATTCTTGAAAGAAGAGCGGCTTTAAGCTCTGTGAAAGAGGGAACTTCTTTACCCATAACATTTTCAAGAGCTTTTACCCATTCATTGTAGCCCTCAAGCTCAATTCCGAGAGCCTTGTCGGGACGGAAAGCAGGAAGAACCTTGCATTTAAAGGTCTTATCTTCTGCTAAAAGCTTGTGGTATTCGAGAGTATCTGCCGCATCGTCTGTTGTGCAAACATAAGCAACATTACTCTTTTCAATAAGCTCACGGGGAGTGAAACCGCCTGATTTGATTTTTGCATTTGCTTTTTCCCAGATTTCATCGCAGGTTGCAGGTGAAAGAGGCTCATATATATCAAAATATCTCTGTAATTCAAGGTGAGTCCAATGGTAAAGAGGATTACCGATAAGGTTGGGCATTGCAGAAGCCCAAGCCTTGAATTTTTCGTAAGGTGTTTTATCACCTGTAATATATTCCTCGCTTATACCGCAGGAACGCATACCGCGCCATTTGTAATGGTCGCCGCCGAGCCAGAGATATGCAATATCTTGGGGAGTTTTATTTTCATAAATTTCTTTAGGTTGAAGGTGGCAATGCCAGTCGAAAATGGGAGTATTTTCACAAGCGGCATAAAGCTTTTTAGCAGTTTCTGTGGAAAGAAGAAAGTCCTTATCCATAAACTTTTTCATAAAATCGCCTCCGAAAAATTTCTTTTAATATATTATCACACAACAGTAATATTTTCAACGAAAAAGCCCAAAAATAATGTCAGTGACAATATTTTCTTGAAGAGGTGAAATTTTGTTGTTTATTGAAAGTGACGGAGTAATTGACGAAGTAAGGCTTTTTGAAATTATAAAAAAATCCGTTGAGGGTAAAGAATTAAAAAAAGTTCTTCTTTTACCGCCTGATTATACCCGAATGTATTCGGGTGCGGGAAAAATCACAAATATGTACTATAACCTTTTAAAAGACAGGTGCATTGTTGATATTATGCCCGCATTGGGAACTCACCGACCTGTTACAAAAGAAGAAAGTGAAGCTTTTTTCGGAAAAGAAGTACCCTACGAAAAGCTCATTGTTCACAATTGGCGGGAGGATGTTGTGAAAATCGGTGAAGTGCCGAGTGAGTTCGTTAATAGTGTTTCAGAGGGTCTTGTTGACACAAAAATTGATGTTGAGGTCAACAAAAGACTGTTAGATAAGTCCTATGACCTTATTATTTCAATCGGTCAAGTTGTGCCCCACGAGGTTGTGGGTATGGCGAATTACTCGAAAAATATTTTTGTTGGTTGCGGCGGAAGCAGTATGATAAATTCTTCTCATATGCTGGGGGCTTTTTACGGTCTTGAACGGATTATGGGCAGAGATTTTTCACCTGTAAGAAAGGTTCTTGATTATGCAGAAGAGAATTTTATAAAAGATATACCACTTTTATATGTTTTCACAGTTACAACCACCAATGAAAAGGATGAAACCCTTATTCACGGCATATACATCGGAAGAGACAGAGAGCTTTTTGAAAAGTCGGTTCTCAAAAGTCAAAAAATGAATATGACGAAGCTCCGAAAACCCATTAAAAAAGCTGTGGTATTTCTTGACCCGAGAGAGTTCAGAAGCACTTGGCTTGGTAACAAATCCGTTTACAGAACAAGAATGGCAATGGAAGAGGGGGGAGAGCTTATAGTCCTTGCCCCCAACGTTAAAAAATTCGGCGAAGACAATGAGAATGACAGGCTTATAAGAAAATACGGATATGTGGGCAGAGAAAAGGTTCTGGAGCTTGTGAAAAAAGAAGAAGAATTAAAAAACAATTTGTCTGTTGCAGCACATCTTATTCACGGCTCTTCAGACAGAAAATTCACTGTCACCTACTGCACAAAGCATCTTTCAAAAGAAGAGGTTGAAAGCGTTGGGTTTAAATATATGCCATACGATGAAGCAGTGAAAAAATATAATCCCGAAACGCTCAAAGACGGCTACAACACAGTTGACGGTGAAGAAATTTATTATATAAGCAATCCGGCGTTAGGGTTGTGGACAGTGTGAATGCGGAGTGCGGAATGAGGAATGCGAAATGTCGGGGAAGCTTCGCTTCCAAACATTATAAATAATAGGATATAAAGAGGTATATAAAATGAAAAAAGCAGATATAGGACTTATAGGTCTTGCAGTTATGGGTGAAAACCTTGCAATGAATATGGAAAGCAAGGGCTTTACAGTTGCAGTTTATAACAGAAATCCCGAAACAGTTGATGATTTTATAAACGGGAGAGGAAAAAACAAAAAATTTATCGGTGCTCATACATTGGAAGAGCTGGTTTCTGCAACAGAGAAGCCAAGAAAAATAATGATGATGATAAAAGCAGGCATACCCGTTGACGAAACAATAGAAAAGCTTATTCCCTTGCTGGATAAAGGTGACATTATTATTGACGGTGGCAACTCGTATTTTAAGGATACCGAGAGAAGAACAGAATATGTTGAAAGCAAAGGTCTTCTTTATATCGGAACAGGGGTTTCCGGCGGTGAAGAGGGCGCTCTCAACGGGCCCTCTATGATGCCCGGCGGTTCAAAATTCGCTTGGGGGAGTGTAAAGCCTATTTTCCAAGCCATTTGTGCCAAAACCGAGGACGGTACACCTTGTTGCGATTGGGTAGGTGACGGCGGAGCAGGTCATTTTGTGAAAATGGTTCATAACGGAATTGAATACGGCGATATGCAGCTTATCAGCGAAATTTATCATTTTATGAAAGTGATTTTGGAATTCAGCGCAGAAGATATGCACCGCATTTTTGATGAATGGAATAAAGGTAAGCTTGACAGCTATCTTATTGAAATCACAAGCAAGATTTTCACTTTAAAGGATGAAGACGGCTCACCTCTTGTTGAAAAAATTCTCGACTCTGCAGGGCAAAAGGGAACAGGTAAATGGACAAGCCTTGCCGCTCTCGATGAAGGTGTTCCTCTTACTCTCATTACCGAGGCAGTATATGCCAGATATTTAAGTTCAATGAAAGAAGAGCGGGTTGAGGCATCGAAAGAGCTTACAGGACCTTTGGTGGATTTCAAAGGGGAAAGAGATGAATATATCGGACGACTTCGTGAGGCTCTTTACTGCGCAAAAATTATTTCCTATGCTCAAGGTTACGCATTAATGAAAGCCGCTTCCGAGAAATACAATTGGAATCTTAATTTTGGTGGAATTGCGCTCATGTGGCGCGGTGGATGCATCATAAGAAGCGTATTTTTAGATAAAATCAAAGAAGCGTTTGACAAAAAACCTGATTTGAAAAATCTTCTTCTTGACGGCTACTTTAAAAACGAAGTTCTTGACGGAATGGAAAGCCTTCGTAAAGTTTGCGCCATTTGTATGCTCAACGGAGTTTATGCACCGTCTTTAACTGCGGCACTTACCTATTTTGACGGCTACCGTTCTGAAAAGCTTCCTGCAAATCTTCTTCAGGCGCAAAGGGATTTCTTCGGCGCTCATACCTATGAAAGAACAGATTTCCCCAGAGGTAAATTCTTCCATACAAATTGGACGGGTACGGGTGGGAATACAGCTTCTACGACTTATAATGCGTAATTCGTAATTAAGCTTCGCAAATTTTTAACTTTTAACAATTAACTTTTAACTTATAGGAGTATAAATGATAGAAATAAAAAAATTTTATAAGTATGCCCTCGTCGTCCCTACAAGTATGGGTGTGCGCCTTTTGCCACCTGACAGGCAAACGGTTTTTTCTTCCGATATTTTTTATATGCAGGCGACCTCTGCTGAGACAAATGTTGCATCAATCTGCTCTTATTTAGGCTTGCCCGTAAAGGTTCTCACAACCTTTGTTAAAGATAGTCCCATTGCTCATTTTATAAAAGCAAATCTTCGTTCTCGTAATATGGAATTTGAGGGAAAAGATGTTGAACAAGGTGGTCCTTGGGGATTTCGCCATCAGTTTAATATTGCTGATAGCGGTTTCGGTCTTCGTGGTCCTCGGGTTCATAATGACCGAGCAGGAGAGGTGGGCAAAACTCTCAATATAAAGGATTTTGATTTAGAAAAGCTTTTTGGTGAAGAGGGGGTCGGAATTCTGCATCTTACAGGGCTTATCTGTGCTCTTTCAAGAGAAACGGGTGAATTCTGTCTTGAGCTTGCTAAAACTGCAAAAAAATACGGAACAATTATATCATTCGATTTCAATTATCGCGCATCTTTCTGGAAAAACCGAGAAAAAGAATTAAGAGAGACATTTCAGAAAATTGCAAAGGTTTCCGATATAATTATTGGTAATCAATCAGATTTCAGTCTGTGTTTAGGAATGGAATTTGATTTGACTAAATATATGCCGGATACAACACCCGTTGAGCAGTTTAAAGAAACCATAAGTCAGGTAAAAAGCAAATTCCCTAATACCAGTGTTTTTGCAACAAATCTTCGGGAGGTCAAGCACGCAAACCGTCATTTATGGGGGGCAGCTATGCTCAATGGTGATGTCTGGGAATCCATAGACCTCAGACAGATAGCCGTAATTGACCGTATTGGTGGCGGCGATGCCTTTGTTGGTGGAATTCTTTACGGGATTTTAAAGGGCTACACCCCAGAAAAGCAATTGCAATTCGGTTGGGCATGCGGTGCACTTGCCTGCACCTACCTGACTGACTATGCTCAACCTACTGACGAAGAACAAGTGTGGAATATATGGCGCGGTAACACGCGTATAATTAGATAATCGATGCCAAAAATTACAAAAAACTGCCCGAAAGTTACATTTCGGGCAATTTTTTATTTGCTTTTGTTATGATATAGACAAAGAAAGGAGGTTGAAAATATGGATAAAAAGGTTATTTCGCAGGGAGTTAAAAATCTCTGCAAACCAATTGCGATTTTTTATGGTTCGGGAATATTGTTTGCATTAATATATTATCTGTTGGACCATATTGGTTCTGCTATGGATTTTGGAGATGCTTACTGGAGCTTTATGTATTTTTTAACTCATATATCATTTTTTGTTTTTGGTATATTCAGTTTGTGGTTACTTGTTCCCGTAGTTGCAGTATTAGCTTTGATTATTGGTGGAATTGTTTATGCAATCCGTGAAAAGAACTCAAAAAATATTTTTAACTTTACTTTGTGGGGAACAATCGTTACAGTAGTTTTAAATACGATATTACAACTTGACGTTATGAGTTATATGTTTTAAAAATGGGGTGAGGATATGATTAATAGAATTAGATGGAATGAAATATCATGGGGCTTCGGAATAATCGGTGGATTGTGGATTTCAGGTATAATATTTTCAGGTGAAATTCTTTTTATAGATACTATCAGCATTGGTTCGGGAAGTATGATTTTAAGTTCAATATTTCCTTTTGCTTTCTTGACGATTTTAATCTGGATTGCTTGTGTTAGCAAGCGAAATGGTTTGAATGAGTTTTTTACAACATCTTATATTCTTGCAGCAATACCAATTGTTAGTGCAATTCCATGGTTTTTGTCCGGTGTTTTTGAGGACAATGCGGTTCTTTTCGCTTTAGGAACAGCTTTCTCTACATTGTTGGGTATGCCTGTTGTGTCTGTTACCGAAGCTGTTTATTGGAATGACGTTGCTTTTATAATTTTGGTATTGTCATTAATTATCTCAATGATTTGTTATTTAACAGTGAAAGAAAAAAATTCAGACAGACAGGAATATGGTTCAGAAATATAAAAGTCTAAATATCAGTAGCAATATATAAAAAGATATGTTATATTAAAATTAACACAAGCTCCGAGGTGGGAATATGCTGAAAATTGCAATATGCGATGATGAGAAAAATGTTTGTGATTACATAGAAAAGCGGACAAGGGATTACCTTGCAAAAGCTGATGAAGAAGCTGAATTAGAGGTGTTTTGTGACGGAACACCTCTAATAGAGCATTGCAAGGTAATCCCTGATGCTTATGACATTATCTTTCTTGATATAAAAATGAAGACGGTCAATGGTGTTGACTGCGCAAAGCAGCTTCGTGATTTGGGCGTTGAAGCTCTCATAGTTTTTGTAACATCTTCGGCAGAGTATGTTTTTTCAGGTTATGAGGTAAAGGCTTTCAGGTATATTCTTAAAACCGATCTTGTGAATGCCTTTGACAGAATTTTCGGTGAATGTTTGGGCGAACTTTCAAAATCAGCAGATAGTTTCTATACTATCAAAACTGCCTCGTCAGTTAAAAATATTCCTCTTAATGACATTTTCTATTTTGAAAGCAACAAAAGAGTTCTCATTGTTCATACAAAGAATGATGAATATTCTTTTTACGGTAAGCTTGACCAGGTTGAAAAGGAGCTTGAGGGCAAGGATTTCATAAGAACTCACCAGAGCTATTTTGTTAATGCCCGAAAAATTAAAAGCGTTTCCAAGGATAGCACAGAGCTTTTAAACGGGGAAATTCTCCCTGTCAGCAAAAGCAAGGCATCTGCTGTTAAAAACGCATACCTCTGGGCAAAAAGGTGATAAAAAATGCTTGAATTTATTGAAACAACCTTGTTCTATCTAATAAGGCTTTTTTCTTCAACTCTTGAAATGCTTTTTGCGTTTCTCTTGATGAATGCCTTTTTTGATGAAAAATATAAAAGCAAAATTCCAAAATGGGCGGCGTTTATCGTGAGTTCGGGAATTCTTCTTGCTCTCCAGGAAACAGGGCAAACGGGTAACATTAAAACTGCGGTTCAGATGCTTTTGATTTTCGCAGTCGCTCTCATAATTTTTGACGGCAAAAAGCGGTTAAAGGGTCTTTTCTGCGTTGTTTATTCACTTTTTGTTGCTCTTTCAAAGCTTCTTTCCTATTTCGCATTTTCTCTGTTTATTGATGAAATTTTTGAAAGAATACCCTATCTTGATACAGAAAGCTTTTTCTACAGAATTCTTTCAATCGAACTGCCCAATATCTTTATGCTTGTTATAATCATTCTCGTGGGTATGTTCACAAAATCAAAGAACAAAGCTGTTCCTATAAGATACTGGCTTCTTCTTTTAACTGTGCCTGTTACAACCTTGGGTACTCTTACTGTTTATCAGTATTACATAGATTTATTAGCCCCCGGCGAAGATATAAATATTTATATTATTATTTCTACCGTTGGTCTTGTGTTTATTAATGTTCTTGTGTTCACTCTTTTCTCGAAGCTTCAGAATCAGCTTGAAATAAGAAGAAATGCAGATCTTTTGAACACACAAATGCGACTTGAAAAAGAGTCTTTTAAGCGTATTGAGGAAAGCTATAACCGAACAAGAGAATTAAGGCACGACTTAAAAAATCATATTTTTGTTCTTAAGGGAATTGCTGAAAACGGAACAAAGGAAGAAATGCTTTCATACCTTGAAAAAATGACTGATGCAGTTGAAGAAGCAACCTATGTTTCAATGAGCAAAAATTCCGCTGTTGATGCAATTCTTAATGAAAAGCTTTTATATGCACAGAAAAACGGCATTTCAACCCAGTTTGATGTAACACCATTAGAGAATACAAAAATTTCCGCTATGGATATTTGCACAATTCTCAGTAATGCCCTTGATAATGCAGTTGAGGCTTGCATTAAATTTGAAAAGCAAAGCGACAGATATATTGATGTTAAAATAAGCGACATCGAAAATGAAATGATTATTTCTGTTAAAAATCCGTCACTTGAAGCACCTAAAAGAAGAGCAGGAGCCTATATTTCAAGAAAGAAAGACAGTGAAAATCACGGCCTGGGGCTTAAAAGCATCAAGAGAACCGTTGATAAGCATAAAGGCGATATGCTTGTTAAATACGAAAACGGAATTTTCAATCTTGTGATAAGTTTACCTCATAAATAACAAAAAACCACTTTAGAAATTCAAAAAATTCTAAAGTGGTTTTAACTTTTATAACTTAATTTTGAAAACTAATTTATGGGCAAAATCGGAGTTTTCGCTCTTTCTGCAAGGTGCGTGAGCATCCTGGGGGAAGAATACCATAAAATAGCCTTTTCTTAAAGAAAGGAATTGACCGTTTGGCGCATCCATAAATGCAATGTCAGAGCCTTCCTTGAAATCCTCGGTTATGTTGCATTCATCAAAAATTGCCCAACCGATATTTTCTTCGCCCTCAAACATAAGCTGAACATCTGCATATTCCTTATGGGATTCATATTTTAAAGGGTTATCGGGGTTAACGTCGTATTTGCTTACGTTACACCAAGCGTTTTCGCCGTCAATTTCAATTTTGCCGTTTTCAAAGGGTGCTTTGCAGAATTCTTTATAAACCTCTTCTACCTTTTCAAAGCCTTTGAACTTACTGAAATACAAGCTCATATTTTCAACCTTATCGTAAATCATTCTTCATCCGCCTCGCCAAGCATGAGTTTTCTTTCTTTTTTCTGGTCATCGGGAAGTGTGTAGTTATAAATTACAGTCCAAATTATAACACCTACGAAGACCGCCGGAATGAACCAGAAGTTATTTGTCAGCGTAATGGTTTCCACACTACCGAGTAAACCGCTCCACCAGTTTTCCAACAAAGTGGAAAGACTGATTGTTCCGTCAAGAATCGGAGCGGAAATGGCTTCAAACGCCTCGTTGAGCATAAGTGAAAGGCCAATTCCCGCAACGGAGGAATATATTACCTTGCGGTTGTCTTTTGCAACGAATGCAAAAATCGCTGTAATGATAGCACAAATAGCAAGCATTATTGCTATGATAACAAAAACGATAACAGGAGTGATGAGAGCATCAAATTTGCCGTCAGCAGCTTCACTTTGTTCAAAAAATCCGCCTACAGAAGCGATTAAATCGTAAATATCATATACGGAAAAAGAATCTGCAATAGCGTTAGGCATTTGTCCGCCGTTTTGTTTCAATACTTCATTCATAGCTGAATTGTTGCCGTTTTGGAGAAGGTAGGAGAAAAGCTGCAAAGCGGCAGAAGAAAATTTGAAATAAAAAATCTTTGAAAATAACATCAAAGGGATTGCTGCCAATGCGCCGATTGCCGCAACAATTTTATATACATATTTCATTATTTGATTATCCTTTCGGAATTATTATTTCCAGGAAGAGTTAAGCTGAACAGTTCTGTTGAAAATGGGGTTTTCATCGGTGGAATCTTTATCAACGCAGAAATAACCGTTTCTCATAAACTGGAATGAATCAAGAGTATTTGCACCCTTGATACCCTCTTCAATAAGGCAGTCCTTGAGAACAATAAGTGATTCGGGGTTAATAGCGTTAACGAATTCATCATCGGGAACACCTGCAGGATCTTCAACATTGAAAAGTCTGTCATAAAGTCTTACTTCGGCTTTAAATGCCTTAGGACCTGCCCAATGGATTGTACCCTTTACTTTTCTGCCGTCGGGAGCGTTACCGCCTTTTGTTTCCGGGTCATAGGTACAATGAAGAACAGTTACATTGCCGTTTTCGTCTGTTTCATAAGAGTTGCAGGTGATAAAATATGCACCTTTAAGTCTTACCTCGTTACCGGGGAAAAGACGGAAATATTTTTTAACGGGCTCTGCCATAAAGTCGCTTCTTTCAACAAAGATTTCCTTGCCGAAAGTAACTTTTCTTTTTCCCAATTCGGGCTTATCGGGATGGATTTCAACCTCTAATTCCTCTGTCTGTCCCTCGGGGTAGTTGTCGATAACAACTTTAAGAGGGTCGAGAACCGCCATCGCTCTGGGGGCGTTTGCGTTGAGCTCATCTCTTACACAGGCTTCAAGAAGACCGTAGTCAACAACGCTGTAAGCTTTAGAAACGCCAACCTTTTCAATGAAGGTGCGGATTGCTTTTGCAGGATAGCCGCGTCTTCTCATACCGCAGATTGTAGCCATTCGAGGATCATCCCAACCGCTAACAAGGTTATCTGTAACAAGGCGGATGTTTCTTCGCTTACTTGTAATGCAGTAGTTAAGGTTAAGACGAGCAAACTCAATCTGTCTGGGAGGCTCTTCAAAGCCGATTTGCTCAATAAACCAGTTGTAAAGAGGTCTGTGGTTTTCAAATTCAAGAGAGCAAAGAGAATATGTTACACCCTCACGAGCATCTGAAAGGGGATGAGCAAAGTCGTAAATGGGGTAAACGCACCATTTGTCACCTGTCTGGTGGTGGCTAACGTGCATAATTCTGTAAATTGCAGGGTCGCGCATATTCATATTGGGAGATGCCATATCAATTTTTGCGCGGAGAACCTTTGCACCATCGGGGAACTCGCCGTCAGTCATTCTCTTGAAAAGGTCAAGGTTTTCTTCGACATTTCTGTCGCGATAGGGACTGTTTTTACCGGGCTCTGTAAGAGTTCCGCGGTATTCTCTCATTTCTTCTGCGGAAAGGTCATCAACATAAGCCTTGCCGTCTTTAATGAGCTTGATTGCACATTCATAAAGGAAATCAAAATAGCTTGAAGCGTAAAGGCATTTTTCCCATTTGAAGCCAAGCCATTCAATGTCTTCCTTAATAGATTCAACATATTCAATATCTTCTTTTGAGGGGTTTGTGTCATCAAGACGGAGGTTACAAACACCGCCGTATTTCATAGCGGTTGTAAAGTCAATGCAAATAGCTTTTGCGTGACCGATGTGAAGATAACCGTTGGGTTCGGGGGGAAAACGAGTCTGAACCTTGGTGTTAACACCTGTTGCTAATTCTTCGTCAATAATATCGTGGATAAAATTACCCGTGGTTTCGTTAATAATTTCTTCCATTGTGTACTTCTCCTTAAAGTGTATCAATTACACTATTTATTCTTTCATTTACCTTGTCCTGACCTAAAAGGCTCATAATCGAGCAAAGGTCGGGAGTATTTTTTCTTGAAGTTACCGCAAGACGAATAACGGTTGAAACATCACCAACGTGACCCTTGAAAAGCTCGGGAGTTTTCTTGAACTCTTTAACATTGGGGGTGAAGCCTAAAGGCTCGCAAAGGTCTTTGATTTTAGAGAACCAAGTATCTTTATCATCCTTGTCGCTGTAAACCTTAAGATAATTTTCAAGAATTGCTTTAGCATCTTCTTTTTTGATGTTTTCGGGAAGCTCGAAAGAAGCTTCGTAATATTCATCGAACATATATGAGAAATATTCCTTAACCTCGCTCCATTTTGCAATGTCTTTTCGGGGTTTGTTGCTTTCTCTGTCAATATTAACCATTGCTTTTGATTTTTCAGGATTTGCAGTAAATACCTTGAAGAAATCTTCGTCATATTTTTCTGCCCATTCTGCAATATAGTTATATACAGTTTGTGCATTCATAACCGAAATAACATTTTTGCTTACATCGTTGAGCTTTATAAGGTCGAAAAGACAACCGCTGGGGCTCATTTTCTTGAGGTTAAACGGGAAACTGAAAGCATCTTCTTTTGGATTCGCTCTGCGCCAATCTTCGAAATTGGAATTGAGGAGAGTAAGAAGATATTCAATAAGGCTTTCTTTCGGGAAGCCCTCTTCCACAAAATAGCTTACTGCTGCTTCAGGGTCTTTACGTTTTGAAAGCTTACGCTTTGTGCCGTCTTCCTCGTCAATTTTCATAACCTGAGGGGTATGTGCATATTTGGGAACACGGAAACCGCAGGCTTTGAAAAGAGCAATATGCTTGGGTACTGAGGAAATCCATTCTTCACCACGAATAACGTGAGTTGTTCTCATAAAATGGTCATCGCAAGCGTGAGCGAAATGGTAAGTGGGAATACCATCGGATTTCAAAAGAACCTCATCAATAATGTTTTCAGGCATTTCGATTTTTCCGCGGATTATATCGTCAAAGAAAATTCTTTTATCTTCTTGCCCGTCGGAACGGAAACGAAGAACATAGGGCTTGCCGTTCTTTATGTTTTCCTCAATCTCTTTTAAAGAAAGGTTACGGCATTTTGCCCATTTGCCAAAGTAACCCCAGATAAGAGCATCACCCTGTTCCTGTTTCTGACGGATTTCAGAAAGCTCCTCTGCAGTGCAGAAGCAAGGGTAAGCAAGTCCTTTTTGAACCAATTCTTTTGCAACAATGTGGTATATTTCAGCACGTTGGCTTTGGGTATAAGGACCATAAACACCTTTTTCTGTATTGAAGCCTGTAACACCCTCGTCAAAATCAATACCGAAGGAGTCAAAGCCGTTGATTATTGCAGAAACGCCGTCTTCAATTTCACGCTTTTTGTCAGTATCTTCAACACGAAGGTAGGCAACACCGTTTGTTGCTTTTGCAGTAAGCACATCAACAAGTGCACCGAAAAGACCGCCGATGTGAAGATAGCCTGTGGGAGAGGGAGCGAATCGTGTAACACGAGCACCTTCCTTTAAATCTCTTTCAGGATATTTTTTCTCAAGGTCTTCTATAGTTTCCGAAACATTCGGGAAAAGAAGATCTGCTAATTTATTGCAGTCGTAATTCATACTATAAAACTCCATTAAAATAAGATTGCATAATTCAACACCTTATTATTGCAGAAATTGAAGAAAGTATCAATAGTTTTAGAAAATTTTTTCGTATAATATGTAATATTATTAAAAACTTGACTTAGACTTTTTTTTATTGTAAAATCAGTTTCGGTAAAATGGGCAGTCGCGGATGTGAGTAGAGTGAGTGTGTTCGAACCCAATATGCCTTAAATGTCCGAATTCACGCACCTTTGTAATTTTTTTGTCTTGCAATACGCCATCCTTTCAAGAGTTTTAACGAAGTTACAGGGAAAAGTGTCTGTATTAAACCATATTTGGTTCGAGCACACTCACTCTATTCACAGACGAGGAAAGTCCGGGCACCTCACGGCA
>JAZSNR010000016.1:0-2313 GCA_045536495.1 Acutalibacteraceae bacterium | reverse complement strand
TGAGCCTTCAGCCATTGTGCAGCAGAAGGTTGTTTTTACAAATGCATTGCACATGGGAGAAACAACGGGAAGAACCTTTGTAAGAAGCCCCTTAAAAAGCCACATATTACCGAGAACCATTCTCAAAGGGAATCCGAGAAGAGGAGCTGCTCGGTCGAGCATTGCATAAACGGGCGCGGATATTTCCGACTTGAAAGGCTTGTCGTTATCAATATCTGCAACAAATTTTGAAAGTCTTGCAAGAGGAGTGTTGCTCTTGGGTGTTGACGAGTGACCGCCCTTGCCTTTTGCGATTATTTTAACATCAATATATCCTTTTTCAAGAATACCGATAGCTGCGCACCAGCCTGCCATTGTGGGAAGAGCATTCTTAAGAATTGCACCGCCCTCATCCATTGCAACATCGAGATGAACACCTTTTGACTTGAGATAATTAACAAGCTTCGGTGCACCGTCACCCGAAATTTCTTCGTCAACGGAAGTTGCAAGATAAACATCGCAGGGAGGAACAAAACCTTCTTCAAGAAGTTCCTCTATAGCCTGAAATTCGGAAAAGACCGTTGATTTGCAGTCCATGGCACCTCTGCCGTGGATATTTCCGCCCGAAATTTCTCCCGAGAACGGATCACGTTCCCAATTAGGCTCATCTGCAGTTACAACATCCTGATGTCCCATAAGAAGAAGACCGTTTCTTTTTGGGTCTTTACCGGTCCAACGAAAAAGAAGATTGCCTTCAATTTCGGTCATTTCAAGCTTTGAAAAAACAAGAGGAAAATTCTTTTTCATAACCTCATGCAGCTTATAAAACTGAGAAAGGTCAGTATTTCCTCTGAGCGAAACGGTCGGAACTTTAATCATGGCAGAAAGCTTTTCGGCATATTCAGCAGCTTCTTTTTCAGTGGGATTAATCGCAGGTTTGCTGTTATTCGGTTTAGCCTTAATAATCACTGCTCTGATTGCCGCAATTGCAAGAAGAAGCAGCAAAACGCCGAGAATAAAAAGCAAGGCAAATCCTACATATTTCATCATATCATATCCTTTCGTTTTTTTACGCAAAGTATTATATCATCAATTTCGGGATATGTAAACTTTATTTTTAAAATCTTTTTAAACAAAAAAGAGCTGTAAAAACAGCCCTTTAAAGAAAAGAAATTTATTTTACTGCAAGCTGAACACAGCTTTTAAAAAATACCGCTAAAGAAAGCGATTATCTTTTCAAAGAAATCTTTGACTGATTCGATGATTTTTTCAAAAAACGAAAGTTCCTCTACAGGTCCTGTTACCTGATATTCAAAAAGCAGTTTAACATATTTGCAGGATTCATCGGTTGTATCGGTTACTGTTTCATAGTCATAATTATAAATATGTACCGAATCACCCGCCTTTGTTTCAACACCGTTAACCGTAACGGTTACAGGAGCAGGAAACGTATAACCTTCATCGGGGTAAATATAAATTGCCGAATAATAAGTCTTTCCGGTTTCATAAATATCAGCTCTCTGGCTTGTAGGCCATTGAGGATAATTAATCGTTGCCCAGAATTTTTCGTCACCCATTTTTACGCCTTCAGTGTTGACTGAAATGAAATCCAAATAATCGTCAGGAGTCTTTCCGTTGATTTCTGTGTTAAAATTAATATTGATTGTTTTAACAACATTCATCGGACCTGTGGGTCTGAACATAAAATTAACCGTTATATGTTCATCATAAACAGGTGTTTCATAATGAACAACCGTAAAAGGCTTTTGGGAATTGTTATCCATATTTACAATAGGCTTTCTTCCCTCAACCTTTATCGCTTCTTCCAATTCAACTTTATTCTCAGACAATCTGTAACCGTCCAAAGGATAAAGGTTAACCTGAGCAGAATAATTAAGAGAATACTCAAATTTTTCGTTCTCGGAAAGAACTCCGTTCAATTCGGTTACACTTACGTTTTCTCTGTCGATTTCAAGCCCCGGTGTTTCAAGAATCAACATATCGATAAAATCATCTTTTGTTTTCCCGACAAGATTATCGGTATCAATAAACAAGGTTGCTTCCGATATGATTTCTTCCGTGACTTCCTGTGCAAAAGCTTTGAAAGGAACTGTTGTTACCAAAATGAACAACGCAATTGCAATAGATAAAAATTTTTTCATGGTTTTTGTCCTCCCTTTTATTGGTTTGTAATTATATAATAACAAATTTGATTGCCGAATACAAGCAACTTTAGTTTACATTTCAAAAAATAGTAACCCCCCGGCTAAGCCGGGGGTTCTTCATATGCGGGCAAAGCCCTATGTTACTGGCATCGCCTTAAGGCGTACTCTG
>JAZSNR010000026.1:0-51536 GCA_045536495.1 Acutalibacteraceae bacterium | reverse complement strand
CTTTCGGGATTTGATTCTATTGCAATTCACGGCGATGTGGATTTAGGTGACGAAATCCCCGATGCGCCTATGGATGTGCCTGTAACTGAAGCGCCTGAAACAGAGCCTCAGATAACCGCACCCGAAACAACTACTCCCATTACAACAGAGCCATCCACCGAGCCTGCTACAACAGATAAGGCGGATGAGCCAAAGCCCGATATAAAAACCCAGTCTTTAGGCGCTATTCTCGTTGCAGGAAACAGTGCTTATGAATACTATAATTTCTCAAGCAAATTAGCTCCCGAATTCATAAACTGCGTAAGCAATATCAAGAATGCCGCAGGAAACACCTCAAATGTTTATTCCATGCTTATTCCCACAAGCATGGACATTGAGCTTCACGATTCCATAAGAAAAGACATTAACTCTTCCGACCAGAAGAAAGCCCTTGATTATTTCAATTCTTCCTTTAAAAATGTAACGGCAGTTTCAAGCATTTTTGATGTTGAAAAGGCTCACAAGGATGAATACACATATTTCAGAACAGACCACCATTGGACTGCTTTAGGCGCATACTATGCCTATGACGAATTCTGCAAGGCTAAAGGTATTTCATCTGTTCCGATAACAGATTATCAGACGGTTTCCTATGACGGATTTTTAGGTTCATTCTATTCAAGCTCGGGACAAAGCTCCGCTTTGGGTAACACTCCTGATACTGTTGTTGCATATCTTCCCAAGAACAATGTTGAATGCACTTTAACAGAAGCTGACGGAAAAGAATACAAATGGGATGTTATAAGCGATGTTACAGAATATGCGCCCAACCTTAAATACCTGACCTTTATCGGTGGCGACCAGGCATTAGTTACCATAAAAAATCTTGATATTCAGGAAGAAACAAGCTGTCTAGTTATTAAAGAAAGCTACGGCAATGCTTTTGTGCCTTTCCTTATTCCTCATTACAAGAATGTTTATGTTATTGACCCTCGTCATTACAAAGGCACTTTAGGTGATTTCACCGCTAACAATCAGGTTGACGACATTATCTTCCTTGCAAACATTTCAACAACAAGAAACAATATTTATATAGATGCGATGAAAAATTTCATCAGATAATTAAAAGGTTATTCAGAAAGCGACTTTCTGAATAACCTTTTTAATTATTGCATTTTATATGTATTTATTGCCGCCATTATAGTCTGAACCAGAAATTTTGAAACCTTATTTAACCGATATGCAAGAGAAATAGCAACAAGCAATATAAGTATTGCCGACATCACTAACAATTCCCCACCTTCGCTTGACCAGAAGCTGAGCTGTTGATTGCCGAAGAGCATTCCTATTCCGCTATTCTGATATAAGCTATATGACCTATATGCTCTGTAGCCCCAAAGTCCCATAAACAGAATCAATACAAACAGATAAAACAACAAGGTTTTTTTATTTATCTTCGTTTTAACGCAAAGCTTACTTTTTTCTATAGTCAGCTCGGCATTCGCTCTGAATTCAAACCGTCTTGAATCCATAATTTTATCAGATTTTATAAAAAGCTTATTTCCCTCTCTATAAATTTCATTATCAGGGAAATGATGCTTTGCAATTCTTTCAACATCATCTATCGTTATATCAATAAAGGGAAGGTTTTTACAAATATATTCACCAAACAAACCCATAAAATCATCCTTTCGGCGTATCAGAAAATCTCTTAACCGATGCTATATAAGAGAAGAAATCTTTTCTGAAACGGTTGATCTCCCATGCACTGTAAAATACCGTACACCAACCAAAGTACTCCGCTAAATCTGTAAACAGTCCTTGCTCCAATGTATTATACAAAGGCAAAAAAAGTGCAAACAACGTTACATAAATTGTTCGGGCTAATCTCATAATTGACAGCTGTTTCGTTTTTTCAAAGCCGTGAAGCTGAGCAAACTGAATCAGATTCGTTATAAGCTGATAGCTTATATACAACGAAACAACAGAGCTTAAAAGCTGAGGTAAATAAATCTGGAAGGGCATATTCAATTCCAATATACCTATAATCCAAACAAAAAAATCCAGAACAGCATTTATTATACAAAGCGGTTTCAGAAGCTTCATTTCAGGGATATCATTTTCAAATAAATAAACTGATATCAGAAGAAGAATTCCACTGATCCAGTACGGAAAAGCATCAAGGCTTTCGTAACGGGGCTCCTTGAACTGCATAACCCAGAAAGCAATAACAATTAACCATAAGGCTATGTTTAACTTTTTCCTATTCATCTGCATTCTCCACCTTTTCAAGCTCAACGTAGCCTTCATCAATATTGGCACAAGTAATTCTGA
Source organism: Acutalibacteraceae bacterium (assembly GCA_045536495.1). Lineage (GTDB taxonomy): Bacteria > Bacillota > Clostridia > Oscillospirales > Acutalibacteraceae > DTU089. The sequence continues at coordinate 49,223 of JAZSNR010000026.1, read as the reverse complement.
TTTTCATTTTTAATGCATCAGGTCCATAATCAGCTAAATAAACATCCTCAACAAATGGGTCTCCCTCAAAGTCCCTTTGACCGTTGGCAATATCCTCTAAGTAAGCATAAACATTACCCCAACTGGTGCTGTAGCCACGTTCAGTCGGAATACATAATGCAAAATCAACATTACCCTCAGGATTACTTGCTTCATCGATTTTACAGCTTACCTTTGCATGAACATAATCATAGAAAAATTCCGCTTTGATATTCATATCCGTAACAGGCTCATTCAAAAAATCAAAATCAGGATTTTTTGCCCATTCATAAGCCCAGTACACATCTTCATAGTCAATAAATGTAACCGGAACGCACTCAACAAAAACATCACCGTAATTAGTGGTTGTCTTATAATTCCAGATGGAACCCTTATTTTCTTCTACCGAATCATCAAGAAAATCTGATATAACATAAGGCTCTTCTGTTATTCTGATACCCCAACCATTATCTTCAATTATTTCCACAGGACAAGCCAGCATTTCTTCACTTTTCTTTTTTGTTTTCAGATTAAAAATCAAACGAGCAGTATAATGATTTTCGGTTATTTTATTAAGATTAGCAATTATATATAAGTCTCTTTTTTCTGCAAAGTTTGTTAACTCATAGTCCCTTACTGCTTCATAATAAGATGGTCTGACATCATCATTTTTACTCATCTGAGTAAAAATTCCTTCCTGCTCTTCTGACGGTGAAGCAATTGCAACGCAAAGACCGTTTCTGTATATCACTCCTCTTGCAAAGGTATCTAAAGCGCCTGCAACAGTTCTGCAGCTTTCAACCCTTGTATAAGCCATTGAGCGATAAAGGTCATTTTTGGTTTCGGGGTTATAGATTTCATCACCATAATTACTTGTTGCACCGAAAACTGTGGGTGTTAAAAGAACAAGAATGATGCAAAAAGAAACTAACTCCATACCCTTTGGGAATTTTTTAAAGCGCACTATTGCAGAAATTCGTCTTTTTATATTCTTTCCGCCGTTAGAAACCGATGTTGTTCCCGCTGCCCTTGCAAAGCTGTTATTTGCCATTGACAATAAAATTCTGCCATAATCACGCAGTTCCTCACCCTCAAGTCTTTCAAGAACTCTCTGGTCGCAAAGGGATTCCATATCGTTACCAATTCGGTTAAAGGCATATTGTAATAAGGGGTTACACCAATGAAGAGAACGCAGAATGCACCAGAACACATTTTGCAGATTATCTTTATATTTTAAATGCAAAAGTTCGTGAAGAACCACCTTTTCATCAAGAACTGTACCTTTTGGTATTGCAAGCACCGGTTTTATGATACCGCAGACAAAAGCAGTAGATAAGCCTTTAACCTCAACTGCTTTACAACCCTTTAAATTATATTTCAGTTTAACCGTATTAATCTGACCTATGTTTTCGCCTGATATCTCGCTACCGTTTTTCAGAATTTTTCTTAATTTGATATAAGAAACAAGGTATTTTATAAGAGTTACTGCAACACCAATAATATAAACTATCATTAACCAATCGGTTATGCTTTCAGGTATGCCTTTAATAAATGGAATTACCATTGAATTCTGAGTAACGGAAAATGCCGAAGAATACGCCGAAGACAAGTTGCTTTCTACAAATGTTTTGAGCATTTCAACCCATACAGGTATAGGAAGAAAAATATTCTGATTTGATGCAACGGGTATTATAATTCTCAATGCAAACAAGCACCAGACAATATATTGCCAACGGGGTGAAAGCTTATCAGCCATAATTCCTTTTATAAAAAGAAGTAAAAGAGCAACAACAGATACTGATAAAGTCTGAATTAGAAAACTCCAGATATTATTCACCTCTTACACCTCCATATCATTGAGCATTTTCTGAAGCTTCTGAACCTCCTGACGAGATATTGAAGATTCCTTCAAAAATGCCGCAATAAGCTCCCCTGCCGAACCTCCGTAAACCTTTGTTAAAAGCTCGGTTCTTTCCTCTTTTGCACACTCTTCGCGGGAAACCGAAGCGGAATAAGGTTCATTATTGGATCGGTCTATTTTAACAAAACCTTTATTTTCCATTCGTGTAAGATATGTATGGACTGTGTTTTTGCTCCATCCGTTTATATTACTTAATTTTTTTGTGATTTCACCGAGAGAAAAACTCTCTCCCGACCAAAGCACCTCTAAAACTGACCATTCCGCTTCTGTAAGCTTCATATCATCATCTCCTACAGTTGTAGTATACTTATATACTACACTTGTAGGACAGTTTTGTCAAGAGAAAAAATAAAATGGACGGATGAGTCCGTCCATTTTGTGTACCACCCACCGCTATCGCGGTCCCCCCTCCTTTTTGCTTTGCAAAAAAGAGGGATAGGCTTCGCATACAATATACTTTATTATTTTTTGGAGTTATTTTCTTGGTCGTTACCACAACCGTTACAACTACTGCAGTTGCCCGAGCATTTCTCTGCATCGGGACAGCCGATGCACTTAACGCCCTTTTTCTTTGATTTTATCACGTAAGCAAGTGCTCCGCCGATTATCAAGACGAGAACTGCTATAATGATAAAATTATCCATAACTTTAACTCCTGTTTTTACATTTTTACTGTTTCTTTCTTTTTGCTTGTTTTTTCTTCTTTGAGTCTTTTATTTGATTTTAAAATAAGTGCCGAAATAATTGCAACGAATACTAATACAGCAATTAAACCACCGAGGAAGCCTTTACCGAGTGCACCTGTTGTAACAAGTGTACCAAGCTGATATACAAGAAATCCGATTGTAAAGCCTACGCCTAATTGGAAACCGATTCCGCCAAAGAACCATTTAGCGCTCTTCATTTCGGAGTTCATTGCACCCATTGCCGCAAAGCAAGGAGGTGTAAAAAGGTTAAACATAAGGTAAGCGAGTGCGGCAACCTTTGTGATTGCGAATACTGATGCAACCTCTGCGCCTGCGCCCTCCATAAGGGCAAGCTCTTCTGTATCAATAAGATTATCAAGTCCCACAAAGCAAACTGCCAAAGTACCTACAACGTTTTCTTTTGCTATAAACCCTGTAACCGCTGCCGCAGCAAGCTGCCACGAAACAACACCAACAATGGGAATAAGAAGATAAGAAATCGGTCCCGCTATTGAAGCTAGAATTGACTGCTCTGCAGTTTGGGCTACCTGGAAATTCCAAGAGAAAGTCTGCATAATCTGAACAACTGTGTTACAAAGAAGAATAATTGTTGCCGCTTTAATTATATAAGCTTTACCTCGAGAGAGCATTGAAAGAGTGGCTCTTTTAAGACTGGGAGCTTTATATTCGGGAAGCTCGATAATAAAGAAGGATTTTCTTGCCTTGTAGCCCGTGATTTTATTTATAAGCAATGCACCAATGAAGATAATGAGAATACCTGCAAAGTACATAAGAGGTCCTACCCAAGTTGCATCTTCAAAAAATGCACCTGCAAAGAGAGCAATAACAGGAAGCTTTGCTCCGCAAGGCATAAAGGGTGCGAGCATTGCGGTTGCTCTTCTCTCACGTTCATTTCTAATTGTTCTGCAAGCCATAACACCGGGAATTGCACAACCTGTACCGATAACGAAAGGAATAATAGATTTACCCGAAAGACCAACTCTTTTGAATATGGGGTCAAGAACAACGGAAGCTCTTGCCATATAACCGCAATCCTCTAAAAGAGCAATAAGGAAATACATTACCATAACAAGAGGTAAAAAACCAATAACGGCAACTACGCCACCAATTACACCGTCAACAAGGAGAGCTGAAAGCAAGGGATTTGCATCTGCGAGGAGTTCCCCAACAAAGCCTTGACCTTTTTCAAGAATAGCAACAAGCCAATCTGCAATCCAAACACCCGGCCCTGCCTGAGAAATCCAGAAAACAAGAAACATTACAACAGCAAAAATCGGAATACCGAGCCATTTATTTACGAGAATGTTATCAACTTTATCCTGGAAGTTTTTTTCTTTAGTGAGAATTTTTCGGGTTTCAACTGCGGAAACGATACCGTTTACAAACTCAAAACGTTTTTTATCTGCTTCTTTAACTGCGTTTTTATCTGTAAGGTCAACACCGCCCTGCTTATACGGGGCAATTTGACCGTTGCCCTTTTTAAGAGCAACCTGTTTTATAAGCTCTGAAAGACCTTCATTTTTTGAAGAGGAAGCAACAGTTTCAACTACAGGGCAACCTATTTTTTCAGAAAGTGCCTTTACATCAATTTTAGTATTTTTCTTTTCATTGATATCACTCTTATTAAGAGCAACAACGACGGGAATTCCTAATTCCAAAAGCTGAGTTGTAAAGAAAAGGCTACGGCTGAGATTGGTAGCGTCAACAATATTAATTATAACATCGGGCTTTTCATTCTTAATGTAATCGCTTGTAACGCTTTCTTCCGATGTAAATGGTGACATTGAATATGCGCCGGGAAGGTCAACAGCAATCATTTCCTCTGAGCCGTTGTAAAGACTTCTTTTAACGGGACTTTCTTTCTTTTCCACAGTAACGCCTGCCCAGTTACCGACTTTTTCATTTCTGCCGGTAATAGCATTGTACATTGTTGTTTTACCGCTATTGGGATTACCCGTTAAAGCAACTCTCACTCCAAAACCCTCCTTAAACCATTTTTTACATCCAGTTAGCCTACGCTAACCAAACCTTATGAAAAAAACACGGTTAAACCGCAAAATTTTCAAATTATGATGGCTTCCGCCAAATATTTATCTATACTGTATCTGCTGTCCTTAATAGATACAATGCAACCACCTTTAATGTGGGAAACAACTGTTATAGGCTCGCCGCTGTAGCAACCCAAAGAGAAAAGGAAAGCATCAAGTTCTTCATCATCAGTTAAAATCTCTTTGATGATGTACTCTGTTCCCTCCTGAGCATTTTTCAAGTTCATACTTTTCGCCTCACGACTGTTTGTTGAAGTTAGCCTCTGCTAACCGTACATATTTTATCACTTCGTTTAATTGTTGTCAAGCATATTTTTCCATTTCTTGCTACTTTTTTAAATTTCAATAATTTGACAAAATGAACAATTTTAGAGGATTTAATTTTAGTTGAAATGTTAGATAGAAAATTGTATAATATAAATATATTTAAGGGAAAGGGGCGCGAAAACTTATGAAAGCAAAAAAGGTATTTCTTTGTTTAATACTGTGTTTTATATTAATCGCGACCCTTTCCCTTACCGGTGTTGCTTTGCACGGCGATGTAAATAACGACGATTATATCGGTATTGAAGATGCAGTTTTAGCTTTACGCTTTGCAACGGGCATTGAAGAGCCCAACGAAGAGCAAGAGCACATAGCTGACCTTGATTATGACGGATTTATCACAACAGAAGATGTTCGCCTGATTATGCGCGGTGCGGCAGCTATTGACTATGTCCCCGATCACCTGTTTTCTCAATGGGAAACGGTTGTTGACCCCACCTGCACAGAGGATGGTCTTGCTATCTGCTACTGCCTTTACTGCGAAAAAGAGGTTGAAAAAACATTAGCTCCTAAAGGCCACACAATTAAAGATGCTACCTGCGCAAAGGCGGCTTACTGCTCTGTTTGCAATGAAAGCTTCGGCGAAGCTTTAGACCACATAGAAAAAGATGGGTACTGTTCACTTTGCAACACCTCGCTTTACGCCCCCAAACTTACATACAAGGGTGAAGAAATAACTTTCGGTTGCACTTCATCATCAGTAAAAACTGCTTTAGGTGAACCTAAGGACAAATTCAAGGATACTGATGCCGAAAAAACCGTTGTTATATACGTATATTACACCAATTACAAGGATTTAGGTATTTTTACATTTACAGACGGAGAGCTTACTCAATTTTTTGCAAACGATAAAGATGCAACTATTTCTCAAGGAAGCACCTCTTATTCTTTAGAAAATGAAACAGTTCCCGATGCTATTGGCGACATTTCCGTAATGGCATACGCAGATACTCTCGGAAGCGGTAAAAATTACTGCTTCTACGGTGCAGTGGGCGAAACCTACAATTTGAAAAAAACAACAAATTATACTGTTAACGCAAAGCTCAACTTCCATTTAACTAACGGATTAAGAGCAATCAACGAGGTTGCCCCATTAAAATATTGTTCTGATGCGGCGGCAGTTGCAACGGCACACAGCACCGATATGGCAACACGAAATTTCTTCGACCATCAAAATCCTGACGGTGAAAAAGTCGGAACACGTTTAACAGCGGGCGGCGTTGAATGGTATACTTGCGGTGAGAATATTGTTGCAGGTTACTACGACCCTTACGCAATCGCTAACGGTTGGTACAATTCCGAAGGTCACAGAAGAAATATTTTAAACAGCAAATTCAAATATTTAGGCATAGGATTTGCATACAAAGAAAGCTCCGAATACAAATATTACGGTACACAGAATTTCTATACTGATGAATATTAAAAAGTAACCCTGACTTTTTTGTTAGGGTTAACTTTTTATCTTGAATATTCGACAATTGTATGATAAACTTATCTTGTTAGTTTTTCTACAACTGACTGATTTCATATAAATGTAGGAGAAGAAAATGGCTGAACACAGAAAAATGAATAATAATGACCGCCGTGTTAAAAGAACTAAAAAAGCACTTCACGACGCGCTTTTAACCTTACTCAATGAAAAATCAATTAATGAAATTACTGTTACAGAGCTTACGACCCTTGCGGATGTTAACAGAGCTACATTCTATTTTTATTATACCGATTTGATTGATATGCTCCAGCAAATTCAAAATGAAGCTTACGAAGCATTTACGGCAGTTATTCAAAAGGCAACTATTCATGTTTCCACTATTGAAGGTTTCACCGAATATGCTGAAAGAGTTTTCGATTATTGCAAGGATAATGAAGCTCTTGTCAGATTTATAGTTCAAAACGATGTTAACAACCGACTTTATACATATATAAAGCAGCTTATGTTAACAAATATACCTAACACGAAAGAAATTTTCGGAGAAAACAATCCTGCGAAATACATTTCCAATTATGTTATTACGGCTATGATTGGTATTTGCATTGACTGGATGGATGACGGAATGAAAATCCCCTCTCGCGATCTCGCGGAGCTTTGTGCAAATGTTTATATACACGGTTCATTTAAAACAAAACAGCTTTATGCTTCTTATGAACAATAAAAAATACCGATGCTTTTTAGCATCGGTATTTTTTTGTTTATTCAACTGATTTTAATGACTCGACCATACTGATTTTCTTCAGTTTGAAGTGCATTATCACGTTAACAATAATTGCAAAAATAATTGTCATTGCAACTGCAATAAGGAAGCTTGCAGGTTTGAGGGTTGTGTTAAATGTGAGCTGGTCAATATCAACAACACCCACAACAGCAATGTTAAGCGGGATACCGAGAACAAGCCCCAAAGCAATACCTATAATGGTTAAGAAGATGTTTTCGCGGTAGATGTACGCGGAAACCTCGCCGTTATAGAAACCGAGAACCTTTAAGGTTGCCAGCTCTCTTATTCGCTCATTAACATTGATGTTATTGAGGTTATAAAGAACAACAATTGCAAGTGACATAGCCGCTATAATTAACACAAGAACAACAAGGTTAAGGGTATCAACAATATTGCTGACATTATCAATAACAACAGTTGTGTATACTGAACCGTTTACATCTGCATTTTCATTAATAGTCTTTGCAAGGTATGCTTTTTGTTCCGTAGTAAAGGTATCATCAACCTTACAGAAAAGATAGTTATAAGCGAGAGGGCTATTAATAAGAGTGCTGAAATAGTAAGGTGTCATATACACATAATGGAATGTATAGTTATCTACTATACCCGTAACAAGCACATCGTACTCATAAGTTTTTGAGCCCTCAATCCAAGAAACTGTAAGGGTATCACCTATCTCGGTATTGGTTTTGTTTGCAAGCTTTGTTGTTATAACTGCACCCTCATCGGTTAATGGTATATCGTCATTACCAAGCTTGAGGTCAATAAAGTTCTGGAAATCAGAAGGATTCTGGGGAATAAGAATATCAATTTCCATTGATTTTTCTGACCTATCGGAGAAGCCTGTGCAAACCTTAAGATAGCCGAGCATAGAGTTTTCTATTCCGTCCTGAGAATTGATATCGCGAACCACGCTGCTGTTATCATAGTCAGCCTGACCATCTTTAAGAACAACCTGAAGGTCGTATCTTGCGATACCTTTTTCCTTACCATATTGGTTATCAACAACGCCACCAAGAGCATCACGGATACCGAATGCAGAAAGAATAAGAGCGGTACATCCTGCGATACCGATAACGGTAACTGCAAAACGTTTTTTGTTTCTGAAAAGGTTTCTTACAGTAACCTTTGATGTAAAGCTGAGCTTTTTCCAGATAAAATCAACATTTTCAAGGAATACTCTCTTACCTGCCTGAGGAGGCTTGGGCCTCATAAGGACAGCGGGTACCGTAATAAGCTCTTTTCTGCAAGCAAGATACGCTGCAAAAACGGTTGAACCCATTGCAATAACAACACCCAAAATAATATATAAGGGCAAGAACTGAAGAATTGTATCGGGCATTTCGTACATAATACCCCATGCACCGCAGATAGCTAACGGAACACCTATTGAGCCGATAACCGCACCAAGAATAACGCCGATTAAACTTGCCACAGAAGAATAAAGCAGGTATTTGCCCGAAATCATTTTATTGGAATAACCAAGGGCTTTAAGAGTACCCAGCTGTGTTCTCTCTTCTTCAACCATTCTTGTCATAGTTGTAAGACAAACAAGAGTTGAAACAATAAAGAAGAAGGTTGGGAAAATATATGCAAGGCGCACCATATTATCCGCCGCCTGACCGTAACCGGTATAACCCGGTGAATCGTGACGGGTATACACCGACCAGCCTACACTGTCTTCTATATTTTGAAGAAGGTTTTGACCTTTTTCGTACTCTGTTTTAACAGAACCGATTTTTGCATTATATGCTTCAAGACTTTCGTTGTAGGTCTTTTCTGCTTTTTCAATAATACCCTGAATATTTTGATACTGAGTGGTTCTCAAAGCAAGCTCTGCCTGAGCTGCCATATATTTTGTCTGAGCCTCAATAGAGCCGTATTGAAGCTTATCACCGCTTGCTTCAATTTGGTTTTTATATTCTTCAAGCTGTCTTTCTGCGCTTGCAAGCTGTACTTCTGCTTCGTCAAGCTGTTTCTTTGCAGAATTCAATTGAGCATCGGCAGCATCAAACTCTGCCTTTTTAGCGTTATACTCTGCCTGACCGGCATTCTTTTCTTGCTTTGAAATGGCAAGCTCTGTCTGATAATGGTCAAGAAGCTGTTCAACCTCAACAATAGCGTCCGCCGCCATACCTTGCGCTGTAAGGTTAGAAGCCGCAAGAAGTATTTGCGCTAATTCAGGGTTCGTTTCCTGAAGACGATTAGCCATTTCGTCAAGAAGAAGATCACTTTGAGCCACATCCTGATTCGCCTGCAATGTTTCCAAGGTAGACTGTGTGGTTGTAATGAGGCTTTCTGTAATATTTATTTGTGCTTCTGCTAATGTAAGCTGTGTTTTTGCTGAGCTCAACTGTTCTTTAGCAGCATCAGCTTCCATTCGCTTTGTATTGTACTCGCTTTTTTTATTAGCAAGCTCTACTTTTTTATTTGCAACAGTGGTATATTTTTCGTTATATTCGTTAACTGCCGACATATAGTCGCTGTTACCGCTCTGAAGCTGTGCCTGGGCTTTCTGATACTCTTCATCAAGAGTTTTTTGAGCCTCTTCCAGCATTTTTTCGCCGTTGCGCTCCGTTTCATAAAGCTCTTCAATTTGTTTTTTACCTTCTTCGAGCTTTGCACCTGCGGTAGCTTCCGCTTGGTCTATTTGAGTTTTCGCATTTGCGAGCTTTTCTTTAAGACCTATTTTGAGCTGTGCGCGTCTTAATGCCGCAACAGGTTCACTTACCTCTGCGATTTTTTGACGCATACTGCTTACAAACTCATCATATTCGTCTGTATATGCCTCAAATTCATCTGCACCCTCAAGGGTTACATAAGCTTCACTGTAATAATTGATTTTATCGGTAAAAGCATCGTTTGTAACATAAACAAAGTCGCCCAGCTTACCGCTACCTGCAGTTGTAACACCGCGCTCATAGGAAACCCAATAGGGTGTTTGAATTATACCAACAACAGTGAAAATGTTGTTCTTTAAAGAATATGTAATTTCTTCACTGTCACCAACAACCTTAATTGTACTGCCAACCTGGAATTGGTCAGGTGTTGTAAGGTCGCTACAGGTGATAACACATTCGTTATCTGCTTCGGGATAACGTCCCTCAACAAGCTTCAAACGGTTAATGTAGTTAGGGTCGTCAATACCGTTTTCAAAATCTACGGCCTTATACAAATCAACACCCATAACTCTGACTGTAAGTTCAGAACCGTCGATATCAACTATACCCTCGTATGCCTCGTTTTCTTCAGAATATGTCTGAACATATCCATCAACAAACTTTGTACCCTGAACAGATTCAACACCTTCAATAGCACGAATTTGCTCGAGGTCCTCTTCGTAAAGTCCGATAAAGGATTGGAGCCTCAAATCCATGAGGTTATATGTATCGTAATATTCGTTTGCAGTTTCCTTCATATCAGGGCCAACCGCATTCAAACCGCAGAACAGTCCGCTACCCATTGCAACAATCGCTATAATTGAAACAAAACGGCTGAAGGTTCGCTTTATTGAGCGCAAACTGTCTGTAACATAAGATTTTGTCATTGTTACCGTCCTCTTACCATTCAATATCTTCTACTGATACGGGATTTTCGTTTGTTTCCATTTTAACAACGCGTCCGCTCTTCATAGAAATAACTCTGTCTGCCATTGGGGTGATAGCTTGGTTATGGGTAATAACGATAACCGTCATACCTGTTTCACGGCTTGTATCCTGAAGGAGTTTAAGAATTTGTTTACCTGTATTATAGTCAAGAGCACCTGTAGGCTCATCGCACAAAAGAAGCTTCGGGTTCTTTGCAAGAGCACGGGCGATAGAAACACGCTGTTGCTCACCACCGGAAAGCTGTGCAGGGAAGTTATTAAGTCTTTCACCCAAACCAACTCTTTCAAGCACCTTTGCGGGATTGAGAGCCTTTGTACCAATTTGGGTTGCAAGCTCAACATTTTCGAGAGCAGTAAGGTTGGGAACAAGGTTATAAAACTGGAAAACGAAGCCAACATCATAACGTCTGTATTCAATAAGACGCTTACTGTCATATTCGTTAATAAGGTCACCTGCAACGCGGACTTTACCGTCGTCACAGTCGTCCATACCGCCCAGAATATTGAGAACAGTTGTTTTACCGGCACCGCTGGCACCAACAATTACACAAAACTCGCCCTGCTCAACGTTAAAGGTGACACCATCAGCAGCATTGATGACAATTTCACCCATTTTGTATCTTTTGTAAACCGAATCAAATTCTATAAAACTCATTTATTTCAGCCTTTCGCTTTTTTATAAAAATTATTTCGCATAATTTTACATATTGAATTATTATTTTACTATATATGACTCAACAAGTCAATAAAATTAAGTTTGAAAAATTTGTAAATTCATGACAAGCTTTTATATGCGCTTTCCATAACCGAGGATGCTATGGGTAACGCCGCCGATGAACCCCAACCGCCGTTTTCCACCACAACAACTATTGCAACGGGACAAGCGGGATTTTCCGAGAAGCCCACAAACCAAGAATGTGGTTCTTCTTCATCAGAAATTTCCGCAGTGCCTGTTTTACCGCACATTTGTAGATTTTGAAAACGCCAATCGCCGTAATTATCTTCAACGGTAAATCGCATCATTTCTTTCAAAAGATTTGCAACGCTCGAAGAAATATATTCACAGCTCTCTGCCGTTGCTTCTTCAACAATTCTGCCCTCGGGAGTGGCAACTGTTGAAACCACATAGGGTAAAACTGCAGTTCCGTTATTGGCAATTGAGCCAACAACTGTCAGCATATGATAGGGGTTAACAAGGGTTGTATACTGCCCTACGCCTGCCCAAGCAATATCGCCCTTTTCAGCATCACTTAAATCAATTCTGCTTTTCTCCGTTTGCACCTTGCCGAAAGAAAAGCTTTCTCCAAAGCCGAATTCATTTGCAGTGGCAGAAAGTTTGTCTTTTCCCAAATCCCCGCTCAAATGAGCAAAAGCACAGTTACAGGAATTTGAAAAAGCAGTTTTAAATGTCAGTTTTCCGTGACTGTGAGGACAAGTTACCTTAACACCGTCAATTGTTGTTTCACCCTCGCAGGTGTATTCCCAACTGCTGATATCAGTTTTATTCTCAACTGCACTTGCGGCAGTGATAATTTTGAAGGTTGAACCCGGTGTATAAAGTCCGTCAATAAGGCGGTTCATATAAATTCCGTCATACTGTCCGTCTTTATTTTCAGCAATATCTTCCTCACTCGGCTTATTACGAATATCATAATTTCCGCTTGAAACAGAGCAAAGAAGCTCCCCTGTCTTATAATTATAAGCCGCCACAACACCTTTTCTGCCGTTAAGCTTATCGTAAGCCACGGCACAAAGCTCGCTGTCAAGAGTTAATTTAACATCATTACCGCGACCGTTTTTTATTAAAGAATGTAATCCTGTTATACGGTTGTAGCCTATAAGCTGTGTCTTGTAGGCAGTTTGAACGCCTGATGAAATGTACCCTTCCGTATCTCCTACAATGTGAAGCGTGGAACGTCTTATTCTTTCGGAATCGTTATAAACTCTTTCGTTATTTTCTGTTTTTGCAAGAATTTCACCGTTACGGTCTGTAATATTACCTGCGGCAATAAAGCTCCCGTCCTCAGTCAAATGCTCATTAGCACGAAGGGTTGCCCAATTCTCACCGTTTACGGTAAGTTTATAACCTAAAAATCCTAATCCTGCTACAACCGCAACAACTAAAAGAAGCACAACAAAGCCTCGTCTTGAGGTCATTTTCATTTGTCTGTACCTCCCTTTTGCGATTTTTGAACCTTTTGAACCTTTTCGGGCCTTTGAATTTGGGGCTTGAAGCTGGCATAGGTTCTTGTATCAATTGTTTTAACAAAAGCAAGAAGGCAAAAGCAACTGACAATACTTGAACCGCCTTTACTTACGAAAGGCAATGTAACACCCGTAAGAGGTAACAGGTCCGTTATACCGAATACATTTAGCATTGTCTGAAAAAGCATCATAGCACTTGCGGCAACACCTGCAATTGAATAAAAAGTAGATTTAGCCTTTCCTGCATTAACAACTGCCCAGACTGCAATAATGCAATAGGTTAAGGGAATTAAAAAGCCCATTATCATACCGAATTCTTCGCAAACAACGCCAAAAACCAAATCCTCCGCGGCGGCGAATATATTGCGAAGCTCACCCTTGCCCAGACCCAGACCGAAAAGTCCTCCTGAAGCTGTATAAATAAGGGTTCTTGTTTGCTGATAACCGCCTTCATCCATATACTCCCAAATATGAAGATAGGTAGAAAAGCGATTAGCAACATAGGGTCTGAAAACAAGAATTATACCTGCGCCCAAAGCCGCCACCATACAAATAAGAACAAGAGTACGGACATCGCCCGAACGCATAAAAGCTATTACAATAAACGCAAAGAAAAATATCAATGCCGCACCGAAGTCATACATTAAAAAAAGCTCTCCTACGCAAATTGCGGCAAAAACAATATACATTGTCAGGTGTCTTATGGATTGGAGCTTTTCGAGAGTTACCGCACCTGCGAAAATAAAGGCAACCTTAACGAGCTCCGAGGGCTGAATGGAAATTCCGCCTAAAGAGAGCCAGCTTAAAGCGCCGTTTGTTGGCTCGGCAATAGCAAGGGTGATTGCCAAAAGACCGATTGCTCCGAAAGCTACCATCCAACGAAGCGTTTTTACAATATTTACAAAACGCATAAACATAACAAGGGTGCAATATAAAATCACGCCCAAAACCATTGCAAGAAACTGCTTCAAAACAGTTTCCGGGTACATACTGCCCACGATAGCAAGTCCAACAGAAGAGAACATAAAGCCTATCATTTCAAGCTCAAAATTATTTATTCGCATTACAAAAGATGCAAATGCAAAATAAAGCCACTGTAAAGCAATAAAGCCCAAATAAACAACCAAAATCTGACCATTGAACTCCCCTTCGGGAAAGAGGTTTAAAAGCATTGCTAAAATATTGAAAAGAGCAAGTAAAATCAAAACAACACCGTAGGAAGCGCGTCCTGCAGCACCGCTCTTATCTTTTATATACTTATACCTTGCCTCTTTGAGAACATATTCAAGACCGCCTACGCCTATTACATCACCGTCATAAATATGGCTTTTGCCGTTAATTTTTTCGCCGTTTACGGTAACGCCGGATTTTGAAAAGGTATCAAATATCACAAAGCCTTTGCTTCGGTATGCAATAACCGCGTGAAGACGGGAAATTGTTTCAAATGGGAGAACTATATCACATTTTTTATTCCTGCCCAAAGATACCTCGCGGTCATAAAGAGAAATACCGTCGTTGGTAATTGTGTTAACAAGCTTTGCTCGTAAAGGGTCGGTAGTTTTTTTACAAAACATTGCAACAAGCATTCTTATTGTAACAAAAAGAGCTATACCCAACATCAGAAATCTGAAAGCAGGTGCAATTGTGCTTATAATCTCCACAGACGGTCACTCTCCTTTCCTGAACATTATCAATAATTTTACCACAAACGGAAGTGATAATCAATGCACATATCAAAATCAAGTGTTAAGTAATTGATAAATTTATGTTAAATTATTCCTTTTTATATCTTGTTCCTTGACTTTATACTAACTTATAGAGTATATTGTTATATTAGAAAAAGTACGGAGGTGCAGTATGTCTGTTACAAAAAATGTTTACGGCGTAATGAACGAAAAAGAGGTTTACGCTTTTATTATTGAAAACAAAAACGGCTTGAAAGCACAGCTTATTGAAAAAGGTGCTACTCTTGACAAGCTTTTTATTAAAGACAAAAACGGCAATTTAATTGATATTCTTATTGGTTTTGACACTCTCGAGGACCACCTTACACAAGGTGATTATCAGGGTGTTATTGTGGGTCAATATGCAAACCGCATTAAAGACGGTAAATTTTCTATTGACGGCACAGAATACAATGTAACCCTTAATGAAAAAGGAATCACATCTCTTCACGGCGGTGCTGAATACTCCTCTGCTCATTGGTGCGGTGAAATTCTCGGAGAAAATTCTGTTAAATTTACATATCAAAGTTCCGACGGCAGAGAAGGCTTCCCCGGTAATGTTAATGTTGAGGTTATTTACACCTTTAACGACAATGATGAGCTTATTTTGGAATACAAAGCAATTTCTGACAAAAAGACTGTTATCAACCTTACAAATCACGCTTTCTTTAACCTTAACGGCTTCGACAGCGGTAACGTTCTCGACCACGTTTTAACAATAAACGCTGACCGCTACACACCTATTGATGAAATAAGCATTCCCACAGGTGAGCTCCCTGAGGTTTACGGCACACCCTTTGATTTTACAGAGCCTAAAGCCATCGGCAGAGATATCGGCGCAGACCACATTCAGCTTAAAAACGGCAACGGTTATGACCACAATTTCTGCATTAAGAATTATGACGGCACCTTGAAATTTGCTGCATCTGCAATTGGTGACAAGAGCGGTATTAAAATGGAAGTAAAAACGGATTTGCCCGGTATTCAGCTTTACACCGGTAATTTCCTTGACGGTTCCCTTGTAGGCAAAGGTGGTCTTCCCGTTAATTTCAGAACCGCATTCTGCTACGAAACACAAGTGTTCCCCGATTCGCCCAACCATCCCGAATGGTGCAAATGCGTTTTTGATGCAGGCGAAGAATACAAAACCACAACGGTATTTTCATTTTCTGTTAATAAATAATTCATTGACCTGACAGGGTTTATTTGGTATAATTAGTAAGTTGCAAATTCAAAAGAAAGGAGACGAGCACAATGAAAAAAAATAGACGACTTAATTGTCTTATGTTAACACTTATTTTATCAATAACCCTTTTGTGTCCGACTGCTTTCGCAAGAGAGTTTGCTCCTACGGTTGATACTTCCAACATAGGCGTTAATACGCAATACAAGTATGACAAAAACGACCCTTCCTGGCTTCGCCAATTAACCATTAAGGAAGATATGCTTTCCACGGAAGCTTTTTACACCGAAGAGGTTCTCCACCCCGTAACAAGCTACCCTTATACTGCAGATGCACCTTTTTTTAAAGCCCAGGTTGAAGAATACATTGACCTTTATACACTTGATGAAGACTCTCAAAGAGCCGCTTATCTGTACATACTCGAGGTTGTTGGCGCTCTCGACATAATCGCAAACCCTGAAACGAGCGAGAAATCAAAAGCAGATTGGTTAAGGGAGCAAGGCATCATTGTCACTGCAGAGGACGAAAAAGACCCTGACAAAGCTCTTATGATAAATGCCTTGTATTCTTTAATGAAGAATGATTTGTACTATGTTTATACAGGTCAACATCTTACAATTCCGGAAGGCACTCCTCTTGAGGAAGCGGTTGTTATGTATCTTACAGCCCTTTCAGATGATAATTCAAGACTGACCCAGTTCATTCTTAAATATTTCGGAACATCTTCTATCGGCAAGCTTGACGATTATATTTACTACACTTCCTTAATGGCGTTATATACACAGGGCTATGTTTCCGCCCTTGAAATTGCAACGATTTCGAGAAATGAAGTTTACCGCAGAGTTGCTATAATGACCATCAACGGTTACGGTATCGCAATAGACGCTGAAAGTGCCACCACAGAAGAAATACACCACAAATATCTTACCGCCATGTTAGGTACTCAATTCAGCGTTACCCTTGACCCTGCAGCTTTTAAAAAGGCTCTTGATAAAAACAACGCACCCTACTACATACTACAACGTATGGCTTACGAGGATTCCAAGGTCACAATTTCGGCAGCAAAGCATACATACGAAGAATGTTTCAAAATTGTTCTTCAGAAAACCGACCGTTTTGACCTTGAAGACGAATTCTATTCAGATATTTATGAATATGATATCCATTTAGACAGCATAAGAAGTAATATTTCTGTTAATCCCAACTCTATCAGCAAAAGCGGTGTAAAAATATCCATTAACGGAGTGGATGTTACAAACGGTTCTTATGCCCTCGTTGAATTAACCGGTAAAGCGAGAGAAACAATTACAATTATTTCAAAATACACCTCCGGCAAAAACACCGACACAACCGTTTACAAAATAAACGTCCACCAAGGTACTACCGCACCGCCGGACAGTGACCTTACAGGACTTCTCCCCTCTTTCAATATCGGCGGTAACGAAGCCGGTAACAATAACCAGAACAATTCAAACGGCGGTTTACACCCCCCCGGACTTACAGATGTAATCGCCAATTTAAACGATGCCGCAGCACCTTTAATTAACGGCATTTTAAGCCTCAACGACAAAGGGCAGTTAGTTGACCAATACGGGAACATCGTTAGTGACTCTACTTATGAAACACTCCCGCAAGGCTATAACTATGTGCTTAATGATGACGGTATCGTTACGGTTGTTCTTACAGATAAAAAGACAACAGAAACAACCACAGAAGAAAGCGTTGACACATTAGACAAACAAGATGTTCAAAAAATCGTTATTGTTGTTTCTCTTATCTGCTTTATTGCTCTCCTGATAGCTTTAATTACCGTTATAGTTATCTCTAAAAAGAAACGCAATATGACAGAAAGTGAAAAAACGAGAGCACGCAGAGCCAAAGAAAAAAGGAAAAAAGAAAAACACGAAAACAAGAAAAAATAAAGCAAATAGCAGTTTACTTATTTAATTTATAGTAAACTGCTATTGTTTTTTTATAAATATCATTTTTTTTAAAAATTGTTCATAAATTTTGTGAAAATATGGTATATAATAGTTTAAAGAATTCCAAAGGAGGAATTTATATGGCTAACGAAAGAATACTCATTGTTGATGACGACAGCAACATTTGTGAGCTTTTAAGATTATATTTTGAAAAAGACGGTTTTCAGGCTGATATTGTAACAGACGGCTTGAAAGCCTTAGAGGCATTTAATTCTCTTAACCCCGACCTCGTGCTTTTGGACATTATGCTCCCCGGTCTTGACGGATGGCAGATTTGCAGAGAAATCCGAAAAACCTCTCAAACTCCAATAATTATGCTTACTGCCAAAGGCGAAACCTTTGACAAGGTTCTGGGTCTCGAATTAGGCGCAGACGATTATATTACAAAACCCTTTGAAACAAAAGAGGTTATTGCACGTGTTAAGGCGGTTCTTCGCCGCAGTGCTTCCCAGAATCACGCCACTCCCACTCTCAAAGAGGTTTCTTTTGATAAGCTCGCTATTAACCTTACAAATTACGAGCTCAAGGTTGACGGTAAAGCAGTTGATACTCCCCCTAAGGAGCTTGAACTCATTTACCACCTTGCAAGTAATCCTAACCGAGTTTACACCCGTGACCAGCTTCTTGATGAGGTTTGGGGGTTTGAATACTACGGCGATTCAAGAACAGTTGACGTTCACGTTAAGCGCTTGAGAGAAAAGCTCGAGGGCGTTTCGGACAAATGGGAGCTCAAAACCGTTTGGGGCGTTGGCTACAAATTTGAAACCAAATAAACTGCTATGGCTCGTATTCGTTCAAAAAAAGGCGCGTTCTTTTTTAAATACTTTTTCATATTCTCTGCTATTGTACTTATAAGCTTCTTAATAATCGGTTTGGCATTAATGGTTTTTGTTTCGGGGTTCTTACGAACTCAGGACCGTAATAATACCTCCCTTTACTCTAAAGAAATTGCCGCAACCATGACGGAGCTTGCAGAGTCGAACACAATAACTCGCAACCCGGAAGGCTCAGCGCTTATTCTTTTAAACTCCATTGACCTTATGGCTGACTGCACAGGCTATGATGTTTTCATTTGCAACAAGGATGGTTCTGTTGCCGCCTGTGCCGAAATGCTTTCCGGTTTCAAGCTTAATGTCAGTGCTTGCGAAAAACATAAAGATTTAAATATATCAAAGGCCTATGTTCAAAAAGCCCAAAAAGGCGGTTTTTCGGAGTTTTCCACAATGGACTCCTTTTACAATAGTGTTCATTCTATTTCTATGGAACCCATTACAGTAAAAACTGAATTTACGGGAGTTGCGATTGTTGCCGCACCTATTGAGGGAACAATGCTGAATAATCTCAGAAATGTTTTGAGAATGTTTCTTTTTGCGGCAGGTCTGGCACTGATACTTGTTACAATAGCCGTTTACATTATGACGGAGAGAATTGCAAAACCCATACGAAATCTTGAAAATGCAACTCGTTGCTACTCCGCAGGAGATTTCACCTACAGAGTTCCCGAGCTTCGTTCTCACGATGAATTGGCAGGACTTATAACAAAATTCAACTCTATGGCAACCTCTCTGGAGCAGCTTGAAAATTCAAGAAGAAGCTTTGTTGCCAATGTTTCACACGAGTTCAAAACTCCAATGACCACCATCGGTGGCTTCATAAACGGTATTCTTGACGGTACAATCCCACCCGAAAAACAAGGCTACTATTTAGAAATTGTTTCTTCGGAAATCAACCGTTTATCAAAAATGGTTACGATGATGCTTAATATTTCAAAAATCGAAACCGGAAATGCAGATTTAACTATCGAACAATTTGATATTTCGGCAAAGCTTGTTACAACATTTTTGGGATTTGAACAGCTTGTTTCCAAAAAAAATATTGAGGTTGAGGGATTTGAAGAGCTCCCGAAAATCATTGTTCACGGCGACAGCGCTATGATTGACCAGGTTGTTTATAATTTGGTTGACAATGCCGTTAAATTCACAAATGAGGGCGGCAAAATAATCGTTAACGCCGCCGCAGATAAAAAGCATGTTTACTTCTCCGTTACAAACAGCGGAAAAGGCATACCTAAAAAAGATACCCGAAAGGTTTTCGAAAGATTTTACAAGGTTGACCAATCAAGAAGCACCGATGTTAAAAGCACAGGTTTAGGTCTATTCCTTGTTAAAAGTATAGTTGACCTTCACGGTGGAACTATAACTGTGGAAAGCGAACCCGACAAATTCACAAGATTTACGGTAAAATTACCGAAATAATATACTAACGGTGACCACTCACCTTTGGAGGCATATAAATGGACGACAATTTCAACTCAAACAATATTTTCGGTGAAAGCACACCCGAAAATACAACATCCCAACCGCAAGCAACTCCCAATGAAGCACCCCAACCTGCTGCGCCTATGGGAACTGCTCCCACCGGAAACAGTAGCTATAATGCTCCTTACGGTACCCCTTACTCCACACCATATAACACACCGTATAATCAGTCTCCTTACGCTCAACAAAAGCCGTATAATGCCGGCAACAATCCGTACACCAATGTTCCCAATTACACTCAAACGGCGTACATCAATCCCAACAATGCACCTAAAAAGAAAAAGAATACAGGTAGAAGCATATTCGTATTATTGGTATGCGCTTGTATTGTAATTGCTTCCGTTGCTATCGGCATTTCCGTTTCAGACAGCAACGGCGACAACAACATAAAAACGGAGCAAGGCGACAAGAGTACAAATAAAGGCGAAAACAAAGATAAAACTGACGGTGCTACTGCAAATGTTGAGGACTCCCCCTCTTCCTTCTCCGAATATTCCGGTAAAGGCACAATGACTCCCGAACAGATTTACGCAGAAGCTAAAGAAATCAATGTAGGCGTTATAGTTTATTCTCAAAATGAAAAAGTCGGCGAGGGTTCAGGTATAATCGTTGGCGAGGACAAAAAGAAGGAAAACACCTACATCATCACCGCCGCTCACGTTATTGCAGACCAGGGTGTGGGCGTACAGATTCAATTCAGCGATGAAACCGAGCTTGATGCAGAAATTGTCGGCTTCGACTTAAAAACCGATATTGGTGTTCTCCGAGTAAACAAAACAGGCTTCAAAGCCGCAACCTTCGGAAACTCCGACAAGCTCACCGTAGGTCAAAAGGTTTATGCTATCGGTAACCCCGGCGGAACTGTTTTCTTCGGTTCTTTTACTAACGGTATTATAAGCGCTATTGACAGACCCGTAGCTTCAAGCACAAGCGCTTATGACCTCCCCTGTATTCAGCACAATGCAGCAATCAACCCCGGTAACTCCGGCGGTGCGCTTCTTAACGAATACGGTCAGGTTATCGGTCTTAACTCCTCAAAAATCACAGACACAGATTACGAGGGCATGGGCTTCTCTGTTCCCTCAAACACAATGATAGAAATTTACAACGAGCTTATCACTAACGGCTATGTTACAAACAGACCTATGTTAGGCATTTCCTATTACAGTGTTGCAAGCGACTACACATATTCTGCAATTGCCTGGAAAAACAACATTCCTTACGGTTCAATTGTTATTGCGGCAATGACAGAAAACAGTGACCTTCAGAATAAAGGTATTAAGGTTGGTGACATTATCATAGGTGTAAACGGCAAAGCCCTTGATTCAACAGATGTTCTCCTTGAGGTTATTGAGAACAGCGAGGTTGGCGATACAATTACACTTTCCGTTTGCAGACTCAACAACTCCGGCGCAGTAAGCACCAAGTTTGATGCAAAGGTTAAATTGGTTGAGGACAAAGGAGAAACCGCCACACCCCAACAAGAACAAACAACAGACCCCTTCAGCAGTTACTTTGGTAATGGGTTTGGATATTAACAGTAAAAACCACCTCATCTGAGGTGGTTTTTACTTATTCCATCTATCAATACTACCTCTCTGCATTGCGCCGATTATTCTTTCGGGAACATCGCCGTATTCTTCGGAGAGTTTTCTGAGAAGGGTTTTTGCATCCTCTCTTTTTGTTTTCTCATTGGCAGGGCATTTACTTTCCACAACAGGCAGATTAAGGCGTTCTACCGCTTGTTCTACAGCACATTCCCTAACATATATGAGAGGCCTTATCATAGTTATATCTCGCCTTGAAAGGTATGTTACAGGTGCAAAACAACCGATACGGCTTTCTATAAGAAGATTCATTATAAAAGTTTCTGCCGCATCATCAAGATGGTGTCCCAAAGCAATTTTGTTGCACCCTAATTCTTTTGCGGTATCGTGGAGAATTCCTCTTCTCATTCTCGAACAGAGTGAACAGGGGGATTCTTCTTTTCTTATATTGAAAATAATTTCATACAAATCAGTTTTCTTAATCACATATTCAATGCCATATTCATCACATAGCTTTTTAATTGCAGAAAAATCTCCGTCCTGATTATCAAAACGCATATCAAGAGTTATTGCAACAATTTTGAAATCTGCAGGGTAAAACCGCCTTAAATCGCACAGAACCTTTAAAAGCATTACAGAGTCTTTTCCGCCTGAAACGCCAACGGCGATTTTGTCACCGTTCTGAATCATTTTGTAATCATCAACGGCGGCTCTTGTTCTACTCAAAATTTTTCTCATAGAACCTATTCCTCTTTATCTTTTTGGGTTTTGTTTTGTCCTGAAATATCAATGTCCTCTTCTTTGGGAACACGTTTCAGAGAAACTGCAAGAATAACAATGCTTACTACAAGCGCCGCCACAAGAACGGCAATATAAACGGTTTTCTTTGCTCCGTTATCCTTATCTTCGGAGTTGTCGTCAATAAGTCCATCGGTATCTTCAACAATATCCGTGTATCGTTTGTTAACATCAATTTCAAGAACAAATTCTGTTGTTTCCTCTGCAGTTGTATTTGTTTCTGCAAAAGCAGAAACAGTAAATGCGCTAAACAAAAGAAGTGAACAAATTAAAACAGATAACATTTTTTTCATAAAAATCACACTCTTTTTAAAATTTCATTTTTTAAAGTTCTTATAGACTTTTCTAAAACACTTCTCGGACAGGCAACGTTCAGCCTTGTAAAGCCTTTGCCGTTTTCACCGAACCAGAAGCCCGGGTCCTGAATTATGTTACATTCATTCTGTAAAAACAAATCAAGCGCCTCGTCATTCATACCAAGATTTCTCATATCAAGCCACATTAAATATGTACCCTGACAATCATAAATTTTGATTTTAGGAACGTCTTTTAAAATATCATTTACGAGCTTTATATTATCTTCAATATATTCATTTACCGCGTCAACCCAATAGTCGCATTTGGTATAGGCGGCGATTGTGGCAGGGCGTGAAACGCAGTTAATGCAACTGTAACCGTCACGTGACAGTTGAACTTGGAATTTCTCTCGTAAAGTTTTATCTGCGATAACAATATTTGAAGTACCCAAACCTGCAAGGTTAAAGGTTTTGCTGACAGCGGTGCAAATCACCGTGTTTTTCCTAAAGCTTTCATCAACATTGTTGATTACAATATGCTTTTGGTTTTTTCTTACAAGGTCAAAGTGAATTTCATCACTAACTAAAACCACATTATTTCTAAGGCAGATTTCTCCCACCCTTTTAAGCTCTTCCTTTGTCCATACTCTGCCAACAGGGTTATGAGGACTGCAAAAGAGCATTAATTTCACATCATCCTGCGAGGCGATTTCTTCCAATTCATCGAAATTCATTTTATAGGTATTGCCGTCGGGAATTAGCGGATTATCGGCAATCACTCTATTGTTATTGAGAATGGATTTTGAAAAGGGGTAATAAACAGGAGATTGGATTATAACCTTATCTCCCTCATTGGTGAAAGCTCGAATAGCGGTATTTATTGCAAAAACCACACCGCCAACGCAGGTAATCCAATCGTTTTCTATTTTAAAATCGTGACGGCGCAGAAGAAACTCTCGAACACTATTGCGGTATTCTTCATCCCCGTCTGTATAGCAGAAAAAGCCGTTTTCACTGAATTCTTTCACGGCTTCTCTTACTTCTTTTGGAGTTTGAAACTCCATATCAGCAACAGAAAGAGGGTACGCTCCTCTTTCAATTAAACCGTCGGGAGCTGCTGTGTCCCATTTATACGAACCGCTACCCGAGCGGTTATAAACTACTTCAAACATAATTTTTTCCTTTAAGCACTTATGAATAAAATTGAGGAAGCCAGCATTATCTGTCCCCAGAAATATGTAAGAATATTAAATATCTTTAGAGGGTAATTTTTCTTCTGTCCGGCAAACATTATAACACCTAAGGACGCATCAGAAAGAACGAAGAAGAATGAACCAAGAGTTAAAACAACAAATGGTAATATTCCGCCCTCTGCGCCACTCTGCCATTGATGATAGCCTAAAGCAGTTGCTTTTACAAACATAAATGTGAGAATACAGAAATATAGCCAGATACCAAAGGCAACAATTTTGGGTGTCATTTTCATTTTTGTAAGCTTCATCATTACGAAAGCTATAACAAGAACCATACAGCCGATTAAAAACTCCGATATGTTGAACATTTTATAATCAGAGAAAAGCGTTGGTAAAGCTTTGACATAGGCAATGATATAGAAAATGTGACCTATTAAGAAACTGACAAAACCTGTTACAAAATATGCATCTGTTGGCTTGGCGTGGAGAAAATAGTCCCCTATCCAACCAAAAACAAGACCTATAAGCATTGTTATAGCATACTGTGAAAAGTTATTTGAAATGAACATCGAAAGCACGCCGACGCTCACAAACATTGTGGCACAAACCATTTTGAGCCTAAGAGATTTTTTGCATTTTTCAGGCCAGAGGGCTTTTAAGTACCACGGAACACAGATTACTTCAACAAGTAAGCATATTCCAAAAAGAATCCACAATGCCACAAACATCCCCCTCTGCAAGTTACATACAAAAATTATATCATATATAACAATAAATGTAAATAAAAATTCCCTCTGCCACTTACGACAGAGGGAAAAACCAACTTAATATTGGAAATCAGTAATAACCATTGTGTTAACAAGTTCCTGCTTATCAATTTTGATTTCAGAAACGCCAAAGATTTTACCGCCGCCACTAATAGCAACGTTCATATACTGCTCAAGCTTGATAATCTGGTTTGTTTTTGTATCGTATTCAACGATTGCTGTACAATCATGGTATGTAAGGCTATATGTAACACCTACGATAACTGCTTTAACAACGCCACCGTTAACAGTTTCGTCGATATCAGCCTTTGAAAGAGGTGCGAACATTGCACCGGTTTTGCTGGGAGAAGTTGAAGCGCCTTCAGCCATGGGCTCGGGATTCTGTTCGTCTTTAAGAACGATTGTGACTCTTGCTTTACCGTTGCCAAGGTCCTCATATTTTGTTTCTCTAATAGCGCTTGTATCTGTGAGATAGCAACCCTTTTCGCATTTATAAACAGGGAACCATTTCATATCGCTGCCTTTTTCAACAATTTCAGGATCTGCTTCAGCTGTTGCTTTATCTGTCATAATACCAAGAGTATCAACAAGGTTAAGAAGTGTACCTACAAGACCACTACCTTTTGAAATGATACGGCTGTTTGCATCGGAAGGAAGCTCCTGATATTCAACCTTTTTGTAAGCCGGCTTATCTTTTTTAGCCTTGTTCAAAAGAGTTGTATAAATATCGAGAACCTCTTTATCAGATTTCTTTGCAGCTGCCGGACCCTTATCTGCATCTGCAGGTTTGTTAGTATCGGGAGTTGTTGATGTGTTAGCATCAGGAGTTGTTGATGTGTTAGCATCGGGAGTTGTTGATGTGTTAGCATCGGGGGTTGTTGATGTGTTAGCATCAGGAGTTGTTGATGTATTAGCATCAGGAGTTGTTTGTGTGCTCTGTTGCTGTTGTGGCTGCTGTGTCTGTTGCTGAGCCTGCTGCTGTTGCTGGGGTGCTGCAGGAGCTGCTTCAATTTCGTTCTTTGCAAGGAAAACGATGGAAGCGACAGAAACTGCATTACTTGCAATTACTGTGAAAAGAAGAGCAACTGCGAGAATAACAGCAATAATTTTCAAATCTTTGCTTTTCATTATGTATAACCTCTTTCATATTTACGCCCCGCCGAAACAGAAACGTATATTTATTATCATTATAAGATTAAACCAAATTCCATAAAAAGTCAATACCATATATTACACAAAAGAAAATAGGTTTTGTTGTGCAAAAAAAAGACGACTCTCTTGCGAGAGTCGTCTGTATGTATTTCAAATTAATATTTGAACTCAGTGTACTTAGCATTAAACTCAAGTTCACCGGAAGCATTAATTGAACCATTAAGGTTAGCTTTGATATAACCAATACCATAATGAGTAATGCTTACAAACTTACCGTCTGCTGTCATTTCAGCTGTGATTGTGTAATCAACATATTTGATTTCACCCTCAAGGCTCTTAATTATAGCAATATTTGCAGCTTCCTTCTGAACATCAGCATAGTCAAGGAATTCTCTGGACATAACAGCAAGACCATCTTTACCAGCGTATGAAGGGTTAACCTCTTCCTTCAAAACGATAACAACCTTGTAGTTACCATTTGCAAGCTTCTCTGCAGTAGCACTCTTAACCATTCCTTTTGAACAGTTACTGAGAGGCATACGATTCTTAGCATCATCTGAACCTTTTTCGTTAACCTTTACTTCAGCTTCATCTTCTGTTGTCATAAAGCTCTCTAAAATCGGAACGAGAATGCTGTCAAGGAAACCAAGACCTTCAATTTTAAGAGGTTTCTGCCAACCGATCTTGTTGTAGCCTGCAATACCTTTAGTGTTAATTTCTTTAGTTGCTTTCTGGTATGCAGCAAGAGGATCCTTTGCTATTGGGTTGTTGTCAACAGCAGGTTTGTCTGCATCTGCAGGTTTGTCTGCATCGGGAGTTGTAGCTGTACCAGCATCGGGAGTTGTAGCTGTGCCTGCATCGGGAGTTGTAGCTGTGCCTGCATCGGGAGTTGTAGCTGTGCCTGCATCGGGAGTTGTAGCTGTACCTGCGTCAGGAGTTGTAGCTGTACCTGCGTCAGGAGTTGTAGCTGTGCCAGCATCGGGAGTCGTAGCTGTGCCAGCATCTACAGTACCTTCCTGAGCTGTTGCTGCATCCTTTGCAAGGAAAACAACAGAAGCGATGGAAACTGCGTTGCTTGTTACGATTGTGAAGAAAAGTGCTATACTAAGAATTATAGCAATAACCTTCATATCTGAATTTTTCATTGGTATAATACCCCTTTCAACTTTGTGGTACTGCATACAACGAAAATATACAATAACACATTATTTTTCAGTATCTTAAGATTACTCTAAAAAGCGAAAAAAGTCAAGTGCATTTTTATCAAATGCACTGACTTATTTCATTTTCGTCAAAAAGCCGAAAAACTATCACATTTTTTGTGTATTCCATATATTTCGAGCATATTCGTTAATTGCTCTGTCTGCGGCAAATCTGCCTGAATACGCAATATTGAGAAGTGACATCTGATTCCACTTTTTCTCATCAAGGAAGGTTTCTCTTACTTTCTTCTGTGCTCTCTGATAATCAGCAAAATCAGCGAGAACCATAAAGGGATCGTGGTGAATGATTGTTCCTGAAATATCAGAGAAATCCTTACCGTCAATTCCGTTATGTGTAATGAAATCAAGAACCTTGCGAAGCTCGGGATTATTATTGTAATAATTCTGAGGATTATAACCGGCTCTGCGAAGTTCATTTACCTCTTCTGTTCTCATACCGAAGAGGAACATATTGTCGTCACCTACGGATTCGTGAATTTCAACATTTGCACCGTCAAGAGTACCGATAGTAAGAGCGCCGTTCATCATAAGCTTCATATTACCCGTACCGCTTGCTTCTTTACCTGCAAGAGAAATCTGCTCGGAAACATCTGCAGCAGGCATAAGTCTTTCAGCATTTGTTACGTTGTAATCTTCAACATAGAGAACCTTGAGTCTGCCTTTAACATCCGGGTCCTTATCAATCATTTCGCCGAGAGCTAAAATGAAGCTGATAATTCTCTGAGCAACAAAATAACCGGGAGCAGCTTTTGCACCGAAGATATAAGTCTTAGGAACAAAATCACCATTAGGATTTTCTTTAATTGCAAGATATTCGGAAACGATATTAAGAGCATTAAGGTGCTGACGCTTATATTCGTGAAGACGTTTCACCTGAACATCAAAAATTGAGTTTGTATCAAGCTCAACCCCTGTTGTTTTCTTAATGTGCTTTGCGAAGGCCTCTTTATTTGCTTTTTTGATTTCGCCGATTTTCTTTAATATTTCTTCATCATCCTTGAAATCTGCAAGCTTTGAAAGATGCTCTGCATCGTAAACAAATTTATCGTTACCGAGAAGCTCTTTAATATATTCAGTTAACTTGGGATTTGCCTGACAGAGCCAACGTCTGTGAGCAATACCGTTTGTAACATTTGTGAACTTATCGGGAGTGAGTCTGTAGAAATCGTTAAAGAGAGTGTCTTTAAGAATCTGACTGTGAAGAGCAGAAACGCCGTTCACCTTGTGACTTGCGGCAACGCAAAGGTTTGCCATACGAACTGCACCACCTGAAATGATAGCGGTACGCTCAACATAATCTGCATCGTGGGTGCTTTCCCAAACATAAGCACGGAAACGGTTGTCAATTTCTTTAATAATGTTGTATATACGGGGAATAAGGCGTTTTACAAGGTCCTCACTCCAGCATTCAAGAGCCTCGCTCATAACTGTATGGTTAGTATAAGCAACTGTATTAGTAACAATTCTCCATGCATCGTCCCAAACATAGCCACATTCATCAAGAAGAATTCTCATAAGCTCAGGAATTGCCATTGTGGGATGAGTGTCGTTAATATGGATTGCGATTTTCTCGGGAAGATTGTCAATAGTGCCGTATTCACGAAGGTGATGACGGACAATATCCTGAACAGATGCAGAAACAAGGAAATATTGCTGACGAAGTCTTAAAGACTTGCCTTCGGGGTGGTTATCCATAGGATAAAGCACCTTACTGATAACCTCTGCCATTGCCTGACGCTCCATTGAACGCATAAAGTCACCCTGGTTAAAGGACTTCATATCAAATTCGGGCGCTCTTGCACTCCAAAGACGAAGGCAGCTGATACCCTTGCCGTCCTTACCTGCAACAAACATATCATAAGGAACAGCCTGAATAATATTGCCGTTTTCGATTTCAACACTGTGATAATGATTGTCCCAGGACTCTTTAAGAGTACCCTCAAAGCAAACATCAACTGCACTGCTTTCGCGAGGCATTAACCAAACTTCACCACCGGGAAGCCAGTTGTCAGGAAGCTCTGTTTGTCTTCCCTCAACGAGTTTCTGACGGAAAATACCGTATTCATAAAGAATTGAATAACCGCGAGCGGGATAGCCCTGAGTTGCAAGACCGTCAAGATAGCAAGCCGCAAGACGACCGAGACCGCCGTTACCAAGACCTGCATCAGGTTCACACTCATATAAGGATTCGAGTTTAATGCCGTAATCTTTCAAAACGCTTTCAAACGTTTTTGTAAGGTTGAGATTAAAAAGAGAGTTTTTGAGAGAGCGACCCATAAGGAACTCCATTGAAAGATAGCAAACGCGTTTTTTGCCCTCTTCATCTGCTTTTTTACCAAGCTCCGCTCTGCCATGCGCCATCATATCGCGGATAATCATTGAAACCGCTTTATAATACTGTTCGTAGGTAGCATTTTCAGTAGAAATACCGAAAAAGTGGAGAAGTTTATTTTCAAGCATTTCTTTTGCTTGTTTCTTTGTAAGCTTATAATTCATACAAATCCTCCAAAAATATTTTAAAAAACCGTAGTTTTTTACTGTTCAATTATACATATTACACTAAAATAATGCCAAAATCAACTGTAATAACGCGAAAAAATGTATAATATATCGTACTAAATTTTGGATAGTTTTTCGGTAAAATTTTAATCAAAGCAAAAATGTTTTACAAAGAAGTAAAAATATTACTCCGGGAACGGAAAAAAGCACACTGAAAACAAGAGAAAAAACATTAACACCCAAAGAAAGCGGTACAAAATAATTCACTGCCCAAACAGCACACAATGCACCCACTCCGCCCAGAGCGCTTGTTAAAAAAGATTTAAAAAAGCTACCGCTTGTTTTGAATATCAGAAAAACTGCAATTAACAATAAAGCTCCCATAAAATATATCATTGTTTCACATCCTTTAGTTTATTCAAAAGATAAGCGTGTTTAATTTCAAGACTGCGCAGTTCAAGAATTGCTGATTCTACAAGCTCCTTTTCAGCAGCTTCCGAAAGTTTAAAATAGGAAAGCTTAATTAAAAAGCGTATTTCTTCGATTTCCTTTAAGAGCAATTCCCTTTCGTTCATTTTTTTCATTCTTGAATACAGGTAAGTATTTTTAATTTTTTCACGCCCTTTCAATACAATTATTTTTATTCAAACAAAATTAAATTTATTACAGATTATTAAGCGGGTTTAAAGTGCATAATTATTAAGGATGTAATTTTTTTGAGAGGTGCTTAATGAACAGACATTCTTTTACTTATCAACAATACTGTCCTGTTGTGGACAAAAATGTTATCATTGAAGAGCTGACCTTTTTAAGCGGAAGAAAGAAAATCCGTTGCCTTTACTACCACAAATGCAATTGCAAGGAAATGGGCGGTTGCAGAAATAAATATGTAAAAAGGCGAATTGATGCGGTTGAAAAAAAGGAGAAAGAATAGTATAATTATGTTGCTTTTACGAATGGGTAGAGGTTGTACCACCCACCGCTGACGCGGTCCCCCCTCCTTTTTGCAAGCAAAAAAGAGGGATAGAAATTGCACTAATAAAATCAAGGAGGAATTAGAGTTGCCGGGAATATATATTCATATACCCTTTTGCAAATCAAAATGCCCTTACTGCGATTTTTATTCTTACCGTTGTAAAAACGAGGATATGTCCGCCTATGTTGAGGCACTCATAAACGAAATTAACACACTCTCAAGAGTAAGGGAATTCGTTAAAGAGCCTTTCACTGCAGATACTTTATATTTAGGCGGCGGAACACCATCGGTTTTATCGGGTGAAGACCTTTACAGAATAATTACCACCGCAAGAGAAAAATTCGGGATTCCCGATTCTGCGGAAATCACCGTTGAATGCAACCCTAATTCTGATATCGAGGGTATTCTCCCCTATCTTTTAAAAGCGGGAGTAAACAGAATTTCTTTAGGGCTTCAATCAGCAGTTGATAAAGAGCGAAAAGCTCTCGGCAGACTTTCGGGAAAAGAAAGGGTTTCACAAGTAATTGAATACTTAAAAGAAAACGGTATTACTAATATTTCTCTTGATGTTATGCTTGGAATCCCTTATCAAACGGAAGAAAGCTTGCAGGAAACTTTGAATTTTGTTATAGAAAGCGATATTCCCCACATCAGCGCATATATGCTCAAAATCGAAGAAGGAACTTATTTTTACAAAAACTATGAAAAATATGATTTTCCCGATGATGAAAAGACCTGCGATTTTTATAACCAATGCGCCGATACGCTCGAAAAAGCAGGCTTTATTCACTATGAAATTTCCAACTTTGCAAAAGAGGGTTTTGAGAGCCGTCACAATACAAAATATTGGGAACTGGAAAATTATTTGGGACTTGGTCCCGGCTCACATTCCTGCATTGACGGAAAAAGGTTTTATTTTGAAAGCGATACAGATAGCTTTATCAAAGGCGAAAAAGCGGTTTTTGACTCTTTCGGCGGTGACGCAGAGGACTACATAATGCTCCGATTAAGACTGAAAAAAGGTTTAAAGCTTTCCGAATTAAAAGACCTTTACGGTGAAAAGCCTTTAATTAAAATAAAAGAAAAAGCCCCGTTCCTGAAGGAACAAGGCTTAATTGATTTCCAAGGTGAAAGGCTTTCCCTTACAAGAAAAGGCTTTCTTCTTTCAAACAGTATTATTTCTGAATTAATTTAAATTCTTCAGAAAGAAGTTCACAGTTTTTTATGCCATCAGTTGTGATTATTTCTTTATTTTTTGTTATAAAAATATACTCAAAGTCGTTATGTTCCTTTGCGAACTTAACGGCTTTTTCTTTTCCCATCACAAAGAGAGCAGTAGAAAACGCATCGCACATTGCACCGTCCTCACCTATTACCGTAACGCTCAAAAGGTCTGTTTTGGCAGGTTCGCCGGTTTTCGTATCAATAATATGGTGATAGGTTTTATTGTCCTTTTGAAAGCTGCGTTCATAACCGCCCGAGGTTACAACGCTTACATCCCCTTTGTGCTTAAAGGTACAAGCGAGAGAGCTTGTTTCCAGAGGATTTTTGACTCCTACTGTCCACTCACCCTTTTCGGTATTCTCTCCGCAAAGAACTATGTTTCCGCCAAGAGAAAGCACCCCGTTGACACCCTTCTCTTTTGCGATTTTCAAAAGCTCGTCACCTAAATAACCTTTTGCAATTCCGCCGAGAGAAATTTCGGTGTTTTTTTCTTTTGTTACGGTAGTGCCGTTTAAAGAAATTTTGCCTTTCCCTACAAGAGCTAAAGCAGTTTCGATATCTTCCTTTTTCGGAACGCCGTAGTTTCCGTCATTAAAGCCCCAGAGCTTTAAAACAGGCATTATTGTAATATCAAAAGCTCCCTCTGTAAGAGAATTGGCAAGTATTGATTTTTCTATTATTTTTGCAGTATCTTCGCTTACTTTTATTTCGGTTTCTTCCCCGTTTACACGGAAAACAACGCTATTTTCGTTATTGGCATCAAAAAGAACATCAAGTTCATTGATTTTTTCGGCAAAAAGCCGTAAAGCTTCTTGATTTTCCGCCTTAGAATTACTGAACACCCTTATAGTCATAAGGGTGTTCATAGCAGTAAATTCTGTTAAAGATTCTTTAAAAGAATCGCAGGAACACATTGAAAGCAAAAAGCAACCGCAAAAAATTAACGCTATTGCTTTTTTCATATTAGCTAAGTCCTGCCTTTACCATATTCGCCTCGTGCTCGGACATAGAGTTTGCATAATAAACATCGCCTGTTTCAGTATTGTGGCAGAAATAGAAATAATTTGTACCGGATGGCTTAAGCGCCGCTCTTATTGCCGCATCACCGGGGTTTGCAATTGCACCAACAGGAAGACCTTTACACTCCGTGCTGTAAGTATCATAATTATCACGGTACTCAATGTATTTTTGAGTGTCCTCTGTTGAGGAAGTCAAGGTGGGTTTAATTACGTTCAAAAGGTAATCCTCAGTTGAGTCACAGTTGAGCCAGGGGAAAGTTCCGGGTCTGTCAAGACGGTTGTAAAGAACTGAAGCTATATCTGCCATCTGAGAGCTTGAAGCGGCTTCTTCCTGAAGAATTGATGCCATAGTGATTACTTCATCAAGACTTACGCCCATTTCATCCGCTTGTTTCTGATATTCGTCTGTCCATCTGTTCTGGAAGTTATCCAAAAACCTTCTTACAACGCTTGATGCATTTTCACCAACATAGAATTCATAGGTGTCCGGGTACATATAGCCCTCAAGAACGCGGAAGCGTTTTTCTTTATTAGGAACTGATTTAATAAAATCATATTCCTCAGAGAAATCAACATTCTGGAGTGTATTAATAAAGCTTGCCGCGGTACAAACCTCGTTTGCTTCAAGCTTTTCTGCAATCTGGTCAATAGTCCAACCCTCAGGGAATGTAAGACTAACGGTTTCGGAAAGAGTGATATCAGCTTTCATTGTGGAAAGCATTTTTTCAAGTCCCATTTTAGGAGTGAGGGTGTAAACGCCTGAAACGTAGTCACCATCCTTGCCGAAAAACCTAATAAACAAGTTACAGAAGAGCTTATTCTTTATAAGGTCGTTATCTTCAAGAACATCAATAACATCGCTGTCGCTCATACCCTTGGAAACCTCAACCTCAACAGCGGTATCTTCAACATCAATTGCGAGAACATCGTTGATGCAACCTATTCCGTAAATGCAAAGAATAACGCTTGACAAAGCAATTATAGCAATTGCAAGAGCCAGATGGGAAAGCTTATCGGAAGTAAAATATTTACCCAAAAATGATTTTTGGAGCTTTTTATTACGTTCCTCTCTTTTGGCAATGGCTTTATTCTGTGCATCTGTTGTAGGCGGTGTTGAAACTTTAAATTTATCAACAGCAGGCTTTGTCCTCTGATTTCTGCGCACAGTAGCTTTCTTCTCTCTTTGCGCCGCCTTATCAATATCTCTGGGAGGATTAGAGAAATAAACCCCGCCTTTATAATTGGGATTTTCATAAGAACTGTTGGAACTTATATCAATTTTAAAATCGTCCACCTTTTTCTGCCTTTTGCTCTTAAGGGCTTCTTCATCAGATGGGTTTGCAGGAGCGGTTTTCTTATTTACGCTTTTGTCCTCAAACATACTTAAAAGTTCTTCGTAATCGTTTAAATTATCTTTTGACACCCTAATCACTCCTTTACTGTGAGAATATTTTTCTCTGTCACTATCATATCCACGGTTCTGTCGTATTTTCCGTGAAATAATTCGTCTTTTATATTCTGCGAATAGCAAATACCGATAGATGAGCCTTTATAACGGGAAAGATACCTGTCGTAATAGCCTTTTCCGTAACCCAGGCGGTAACCTGATTTATCAAACATAAATGCAGGAACAATGCAAATAGTATTTTCCGTTTCGGTGAGCATTTCAGACTTTTCGGGTATTGGCTCTAAAACACCGAAAGAACCTGCCGAAAGCTCATCTAAAGAGTTTATATAATAAAAATTCATTTCCGAGGGTCCACCCTCGCAACGAGGAACAGCAACCTTTTTCCCTGCCGACAAAAGAGCGTTTACAAACTCTTTTGTATCAACCTCAATATCAGTTGAAACATAACACAAAAATGTGTCCGTTTCCCTTACTGCCCACAAATTAAGAAGCTTGTTACAAATTTTTTTATCGTAAGAGCTTTTAACCGCAGAATCCATTGAAAGTCTGCTTTCTTTAGCTTGAGCTCTCATCTTCTTTTTTATGGGTCTTATATCGATTACTTTTTCCATTGAATACCTCTGAGTATCTGAAGTGCTTTTTCTTCGCTATTAAGAAGAGCACCTATTGCCGCGCCGAACTCCCAAGCAACGCCTGCACCCTTTGCGGTAACGATATTACCGTCTGTTACGACGCCATCGGAAAGAACTGTTGCACCTGAAAGCTCCTCTTCAAAACCGGGGAAGCAAGTTGCATTTTTGCCATTTAACAGACCTTTTCTGCCGAGAATAAAGGGTGCGGCGCAAATTGCACCGATTATTTTACCATTTTCGGCACAGTAATCAATTGCTTTTTGCACAGCTTCTGAATTATTAAGATTCTCCGCGCCGGGCATTCCGCCGGGAAGAATTATGCCTTCTAGATTATCGTTCAGTTCAACATCTTCTAAAGCAAGGTCTGCTTCAACATTTATTCCGTGAGCACCTCTGCAAAACTTACCGCTGACACCAACGGTTTTCACATCAACACCCAATCTTAACAAAAAATCAACAGGTGCGAGAGCTTCTATTTCCTCAAAGCCATTTGCAAGAAAAACGTAAATCATAATTACCTCTCAATCAGAATATGGAATTCCGAAAAAGCCATTTTGGATTTCGGGAGCATTTCCTGTTTTATAATACATTCCGTAAGGAACGGGATTTTCTTTTGCTGTTTGTCTGTAAACCAATGAGTTTTTATCTGTGTTTTGAAAAACTGCGTTTAAAAGAGTTTCTTCATTACCGAAAAGCTCGTACACAGTTAGCGTTTCTTCTGTTTCTTCATAAAGGGCATAACCCTCATTTTCAATGAAAACCGTTTTAACCTCACCGCTTACGGAATTAAAGAAGCTTTTGAAGGTACTTTCTTTAAGCACTGCAAGTGGAACACTCACAGAGTTTTCAAAAAGGATTTTTCTGTAATCCCTATAGGTGAGTTTTTGAATTTTATTTTTTCTTTCATTTATGGAAGCCTTTTTGAAAACAATCTTTTCGGAATAAGAAAAGCCGATTTTAAAACCGATTTTCTCATAGATTTTAAATAGATATTCTTCTTCGGGAACGAGGAAAAGATAGTCTATTCCCCTATTCTTTGCTACCTTGAAAAGCTCTTCGAAAAGGCTTTTCATTAACCCTTTACCGCGATAATCGGGGTGGGTGCAGACTGCATAAATGTAGTATGCGGAATATTCTTTTTTATCTACAACAATCTCGCTTTCGAGCATATACAATGCACTTACGGGGATTCCGCCGTCAAACACCGCTAACACTCTGTCAGGTGAAACTGTATTTTCAAAAAAGAAATCAAGACTTTCTTCCGTATCATCAAAAGCGGTTTTCCAAAGATTTTTAAATTTTTCGTAATCGCTTTCAAGGGGAAAGCAAATTTCAAAGGATTTTCGCATAATATTTTTTAACAAGAGATTCGGGGTGGTAAGAATTTTTTGCTTTTCTGAGATTTTCTGCCCCTGCATCGTCCTCTCGGTTGATATATTGAAACTCTTCTAAAGAGTTTTCTGCAAACAATTTGTTGATTACCGCATAGGCGGTAAGATAATCGGGTGATGCTTTTTCAAAATGAGTGCAATAGGTTTTGCCGTCGGGCATTTTTTCACCTAAAGCGTAAGCAACGATTTTGCCGTCCACTCTCAAAAGCGCACCTGAAAGCTTTAATTCTTTAAAATATTCAAAAGCCTTGTCAATAACAAGCTTTTCTTCATCGAGCTTGGGGTTTCTTTCTCCGCTTTTGTGCCAAAGGCGAGAGAATTCCAGACATTCATTTAAATTATTTTCGTTCAATTCTTCATAGGAGTAATTGAACTTTTTGCAAAAAGAATTAACGTGATTCTTTTTCGAGTGATATTTCCTACCTTTAAGAGTTGCAAGGTTTTCTCGAAGATAAACATAATCGAAAAAATCTCTCTGTTCTTCCAAAACAAGTCTTTCTCCGTAGATTTTTTTCAAAGCTTCCGCTTGTTCTTCGCTCAGGCAATAGAAACTGAAATCCGCATTTCTCTCTTTTGCATCTTCTTCCAAAATTCTGAGAGCAGTTTTTACATCGCCTTTCCCCCAAGGAAAAGCGTAGCTTTTAACACCGTTGAAACGAGAACGCAAAAACACAAAACCGTCTTTTTGGGCTATTCTTGTATTCTCCGCAACACCCCAACAAAAGATATTGCCGAAAGAGAAATCGCAGATTTGAGAAACATTTTCAGGAATATTTTTTAAAACCAAATCTCTATCTTCAATTTTTACAGGTTGAAAATCAAGCATACTAAATTATTTCTTTATTGTTTCAAGTAAAATTTTATATACAGTATCGTTTATTTCTTCAATGGAAAGGGGTTCGCCGTCTTTAGCACAAGGAACAATTACCCAACCGCATTTATCAGCGGCATAAAGCGCCGCTTCGCGACAAGCGTTAAGGAATTCCACATTCGCTTCGTGAACGTCCTTTTTATTCTCATCGCCCTCGTAGCGCTGGGTCATAAGTCTTTGAGAAACCTCAACGGGCATATCCAGAAAAATAACCACTTCGGGAGCAGGAATTCCGATTTTATTGTATTCGAAATCGAAAAGCCAATCAAGATACTCGTCCCATTCTTCCTTTTTAAGCTTTGTCATCTGGTAAATTGCATTGGCAGGAGTGTATCTGTCGGCAAATATAAGCTTCCCTTCAAGATATTCTTCTTTCCATTTTTCTGTATAGGACGCGAATCTGTCGGCAGCGTAAAGTACTGATGTTGCATAAGCATTAACATCTCCTGCATTTTTACCGAAATCCCCTGCAAGATATTTTCTTACAAGAATGCTGGAATCGCTTTCATAATCGGGTAATTTGATTTTTTTATAATCAATTCCGTCGGCGGAAAGTCTTTTGCAGACAAGGTCGGTCTGGGTGGTTTTACCGCAACCGTCAAGTCCCTCCAAATCAATAAACATAAAGCTAATAACAAACCTTTCACAAGGCAGACATAATTTCACATCATACCTATACCAATTATACCCATAAATAATACTATAAATCTTTTCAACTGTCAAATAAAGTATATAAATTGTAAGTAAATTGTAATAAATGTGTAATAAAAAATAAAACCTGCCGAAGCAGGTTTTTGTTTCTTAACCTTCAATGAGCTTTAATATACTTGCTTTGGGAAGAAGTCCTACCGCTTGATTAGAGAGCTTACCCTCTTTGAAAACGAGAAGAGTGGGAATGCTTACAATTCCGAACCGCTGTGCAAGCTGCATTTCTTCGTCAACATTAACTTTACCAACAACGATATTAGGATTTTCTTCTGCGATTTCGCGGATTGTGGGGGCAATCATCTGACAAGGACCGCACCAAACTGCCCAGAAATCAAGAAGCACGGGCTTTTCACTCTTTAAAACTAATTCTTCAAAGTTTTGACTTGTAATATTTAATTCTGCCATTTTAATCTTCCTTTCAAATTATCTTAATCTTTAGATTTATAATAGAGCATACAATGGCAATAGCCCTCAAAATTCGGGTCTTTTATCTGCTCCCGAAATTCTTTGCAAATACATTTATTCTCTTCAGTTCTTTCTAATCTGCAAGGACAATAACCGCCTTTCATTTTAAGACCTTCTTTGATTCTTGCAACAACCTCTTTATCTTCGTTGAATTTAACTGCCATTGTAACCACCTCTTTACATATACTGTTTATCTTATTTTAGCAAGAAATTATTAACATATCAATAACAAGGCTTTACTTTT
This sequence comes from Acutalibacteraceae bacterium, assembly GCA_045536495.1. Classification (GTDB taxonomy): domain Bacteria; phylum Bacillota; class Clostridia; order Oscillospirales; family Acutalibacteraceae; genus DTU089. Next base: position 10,560 of record JAZSNR010000026.1, on the reverse strand, counting down.
TTAAAAATTAGTGTAAAATACAATAAAGATTTTTTATTTGAGGTGTTGTTATGGACACAATTAAAAAACAGGCTTTTTCCGCCGCAAAGGAAATTATTGAAACAGGAAAATTGAAAAAAGGACAGATTCTTATTGTTGGCTGCTCCACAAGCGAGGTTATGGGCGACACAATCGGCACTAATTCATCCCCCGAAACTGCAAAGGCGATTTTTGAGGGAATATACGAAGCTGCCAACGAAGCAGGTGTTTTTGTTGCGGCGCAATGCTGCGAGCACCTTAACAGAGCAATTATTGTTGAGAAGGATGCAGTCCCTTTCGGAGAAACAGTTAATGTTGTTCCCCAACCAAAAGCAGGCGGTTCTTTTGCAACTGCGGCATACAACACATTCAAAAATCCTGTTGCTCTTGAAGAAATCAAAGCAGATGCAGGTCTCGATATCGGTTCGACCTTAATCGGAATGCACCTTAAAAGAGTTGCCGTCCCTGTAAGGCTCAAAAACAACAAAATCGGTAACGCTTTTGTTACTGCGGCAAGAGTGAGACCGAAATTTATCGGTGGCGAAAGAGCACATTATAACGAAGATTTATTATAATCCGGGAGAATTTTATGAAATACGAAATTTTAAAGCTTTTATCTAAAAATGCCCGTTACACAACAGAGCAAATTGCAACAATGCTGGGTGCAGATGAAAGCGAAATAAAAAGCGAAATTGAACAGCTTGAAAAAGATGGTATGATTCGTGGCTACAAGGCTGTTATTAACTGGGACGAGTATGATGAAGCTTATGTTTCCGCCATAGTTCAGCTCAATGTTGTACCCAAAGCAGATTCGGGCTTTGAAGAGGTTGCGGAAAAGGTTATGTCCTTCCGCGAGGTAGAGTCCGTTTATCTTATGTCCGGCTCTTATGACCTTAATGTTGTTGTTAAAGGTAAAACCCTTCAGGATGTGGCTCGTTTTGTTGCAAGAGAGCTTGCAACAATTGACTCCGTAACTTCTACTGCAACACATTTTGTTATGCGACGTTACAAAGAATTGGACGTTGAGCTTTTCGACACCGAAGAAGATACCAGGGGGCAATTCCTTTATGATTGATTACTCGAAGGTTTTAAACCCTGCGGTAACTGAAATAAAACCCTCGGGCATAAGAAAGTTTTTTGATATTGCCGCCACAATGGAGGATGTTATATCTCTGGGCGTTGGCGAGCCGGACTTTCAGACCCCTTGGAGCATCAGAAAAGCAGGTATAAACTCACTTGAACGCGGTAGAACAAAATACAGCGCCAACCGCGGTACAATTGAGTTGAGAAAAGAAATAAGTAACTATCTCAAAAGACGTTACGGCTTGGAATATAAAGCAGAAAGCGAAATTCTTGTGAGCGTTGGCGGAAGCGAGGCAATTGACGGAGCAATCCGCGCTGTTGTTGCCCCCGGTGACGAGGTTATTATTCCCCAACCAAGCTACGTTTGCTATGAGCCTATAACAAGTCTTGCAGGTGGCGTTCCCGTTATTATTGAAACAAAAGCGGAAAACGATTTCAAAGTAACTCCCGAAGAACTGAAAAAGGCGATTTCCCCGAAAACGAAAGCGCTCATTCTCCCCTACCCTTGCAACCCGACGGGTGCGGTTATGGAGAAAGAAGATATTGAAAAAATTGCGGAAATTCTCAAAGGTACAAACATAGTTGTTATTTCCGATGAAATCTATTCGGAGCTTACTTATTGCGATTACAGCCACGTTTCCCCTGCCACAGTAGATGACCTCTGGGAGAGAACAATTACGGTTAACGGGTTTTCAAAGGCTTACTCAATGACAGGTTGGCGACTTGGCTACGCTTGCGGTCCTGAAGCGATTATGCAACAGATTATAAAAATCCACCAATATGCAATAATGTGCGCACCCACCACATCACAATATGCGGCGGTTGAAGCACTCCGAAACGGCGATGAAGCAATAGAAAAAATGCGAGAGGAATATGACCGCAGAAGACGGCTCATTGTGAACGGTTTCAACAAGCTCGGGCTTACCTGCAGAGAGCCGAAAGGCGCATTCTACGCTTTCCCCTGCATTAAAAGCACGGGACTTTCAAGCGAAGAATTCTGCGAAAAGCTCCTTCAAAGTAAAAAGGTTGCCGTTGTTCCCGGAACTGCTTTCGGAAAAGGCGGAGAAGGCTTTGTAAGAGCCTCTTATTGCTACTCAACAGAGCATATTATCAAGGCTCTTGAGAGAATTGGCGAGTTTATTGAAGAGTTATAAAAAATCATCACTCGGTTAAGAAAAGTTTTTTCTCAACCGAGTGATTTGTTTTTATACGGGGAAATTTATTATCTTATTCTTCTCAAACACCTTTATAAGCAATGTTCCCAGAATTATGCCTGCTACACCTTGCACTGCGTTTGGCGGTATGTTTACAAGGGATGCACCGAAGCCGTACATAAAGCCTTCAAACACAAAGTAGCCCAAAACCATAAGCACCTCCGAAGAAAAACCGCTGATAATTCTTGACAAAGCATTGTTTGTTTTTTTATTAAGCAATTTAAACCCGTAAAATGCTACAAGAGCCATCAAGCCTTTAATTGCAAAGGTTGCGGGAGCATATACCATATACCCCGAAAAAACGTCTGCCAGTGCAGATCCGATTCCCGCTGCCAAAAAAGCATAAAGGGGTGACAAAATCCATCCGCACAGCAACACTACACAGTCACCTAAATTTATGTAGCCCTTAAGGGGTGACGGAATTTTGATTATCATTGTGGCTACGCAAACTAATGCGGCAAGCATTGCAGCTATAACCATTTTTTGTGTTCTGTTTTTATTTGTTTTTTTCATTTCATGGCCTCTTTTAATTTAATTCAACATCTAAAACTATAGGACAATGGTCACTTGTGTAGACCTCATTTCTAATACCCGAAAGGACATCATAGCTATTGACCTTAAAGCCTTTTTTAGAAATCATAAAATAGTCGATTCTTTTATATTTTTCAGTATCGCCCCAGCCGTTATAGGTAAGAGAATCGGAAGTGTTTTCCGTTTCATATTTAGCATCGAGGAAATTTTCTGTTACGCTATTGTAGGTAACAGAGCCTTCTTCGGCATTGAAATCACCCATAATAACTGACGGAAGCGAACCAAATTCGCTGATTTTATCGAGAACAACCTGTATTCCGTTAATTCTCGCCTCGTCACTAACGTGGCTTAAATGAGTATTGAAAACAACAAAATCCTGTCCGCTTTCCTTGTCTGTTAAAATAACATAGCTACAAACGCGGTTATACTGTGCACCCCAGGATTTGCTTGGGGTCTCAGGAGTTTCCGAAAGCCAGAAGGAGCCTTTGTCAACCAATCTATAAAGCTCTGTATTATAGAATATAGGACAACCTTCGGAATTAAAGGCATCGTCACGATATGTAATAACGGAATCGTAACCCTCTAAAGAATCCACAAGATATGAATAATGCCATTTTGTTGCTTCCTGAAAACCGATAACGCTGGGCATTTCCTCAGCAATATCATCAACAATCAAATCCGCACGGTAAAACCAACCTTTTTTGCCCCAATCCGTAGGGCTGATGCAACGAAGATTATAGCTCATCATTTTGATATTATCTTCTTTAGGTTCGATATTGACAGTTTCTTTATTTTCTTTGTAGTGGGGGTAATACATAAAAGTGTTACCCGCAAGGACAATTGCCACCACAAGAACAAGAGCCAACAAACCGCCTAAAATAATTAAAATTGTTTTTTTCATAAGCATCACCGTTTTATTATAAACTACGAATAGAGTAAAAAAAGAAAGAGTACTACTTTGTAGTACTCTTTCTTTTTTGGCGGAGAGCAAGGGATTCGAACCCTCGAAACGGTTTTGGCCGTTTACACGATTTCCAATCGTGCTCCTTCGACCAGCTCGGACAACTCTCCATATCTGTTCAAATGAATTTAAATATTAAATTCTGATCCTCTTACAAAGCGCCTTGCTATTATACATAATTGATTTAAAAAAATCAAGGGGTTATTGATATTTTTTTATTTACTTTTTTATTGTATACTTTTTTCTTTTATGGTATTATGAGTTAAATAATTAAATCTCGAAAAGAGGTAATATATATGAATTTCAAACCCTATCACAAAAGTCTTGAGCATTTGCACGTTGGTACCGAAAAGCCTCGCGCATATTTCATCCCCTACGATAATCTTGAAGATGCTCTTTCGGGCGACCGCAACAAGTCATACTATATGACTAACCTTTGCGGTGATGACTGGAGCTTTAAATATTTCAAAAGCTTTGAGGACATTGACGAAAGCTTTTATGAGGAAACTGCCGATATTTCTGCGCTTCCAAAAGTTCCTGTTCCCGGCAATTTTCAGCTTTACGGTATTGAAGAGGTTGACAAGCCTCTTTACTCCAACCTTAAATACCCCTTCCCCACAGACCCGCCCCACGTTCCCGAGGATAACCCTTGCGCATTTTATATAAGAGATTTCGAAGTATCGGAAGAGATGCTTGAAAGAGAAAGCATTATTACCTTTGAGGGTGTTTCCTCCTGCTTTTATCTTTGGGTAAACGGTCAGTTCGTTGGTTACAGTCAGGTATGCCACTGCACAAGTGAATTCAATATAAGCGACTTCGTAAAGCTCGGTACAAACAGAATTGCTGTTCTCAATGTTAAATGGTGCGACGGCTCATATCTTGAAGACCAGGACTATTTCCGCCTTTCAGGTATTTTCAGAGAGGTTTATATTCTTTCCCGTAATAAAAACCGCCTTAAAGACGTTTATGTAAGACAGAGCTTTAACGAAGACTATTCTCTTGCAACTCTTATTGTTGAATGTGATTTACAGGGTAATTCCCCTGTTCTTTACGGACTTGCTTCACCAAAAGGGGATGTTATTGCTACAAGCGAAAGCGCAGAACCTACTTTCGAAATTGAAATTCAGAAGCCTTTAATGTGGAACGACGAAACACCTTATGTATATACTCTTTTCCTTACAGTTGAGGATGAAATTGTACCTCTTCAAATCGGTCTTAAGGAGGTTAAGATAGAGGACAAAAAGCTTCTCATTAACGGCAAGGCAGCTAAGCTTCGCGGTATCAACCGCCACGATTCAAGCCTCAACGGTTATGTTGTAACAGTTGATGAAATGAAAGAGGATTTGCTCCTTTTAAAACGCGCAAATGTTAACTGCATCAGAACATCTCACTACCCCAACGACCCGAGATTTTTGGACCTTTGCGAAGCTCTCGGCTTCTACATTGTGGATGAAGCAGACATTGAAACTCACGGTATGGGCTTCAATACTGATGCGGACTGGGATTGGATGCGCTGGTCAATGCTTTCTACTATTGACGAATGGGAAGCAGCTTATGTTGACCGTGCTGCAAGACTTTTTGAAAGAGATAAGAACCACGGTTGTGTTATTATGTGGTCTCTCGGTAACGAAAGCGGTTGCGGTAAAAACCACCGCGCTATGAAAAAATACATAAGATCCCGTGATGAGAACGCCATTGTTCATTACGAAAACGCTCACCTTGAATTCAAGGCAGTTCCCGAGGGCGAATGCTTTAAAGACATTTCCGATGTTGAAAGCAGAATGTATCCCTCCTGGAACTACACCAAAGACTACCTTGAAAACGAAGAGTACACAAAGCCCTTCTACATGTGCGAATATGTTTGCTCAATGACAACCGGTGATGTTTACGATTTCTGGGAGCTTGTTGATAAATACGACAATTTCTGCGGCGGCTGTATTTGGGAGCTTACAGACCATTCAATTAACATTCCCGATGAAAACGGTAATCCCCGTTACTACTACGGCGGTGATTTCGGCGATTTCCCCAATGACGGAATCTGTTGCCTTGACGGTCTTGTTTTCCCCGACAGAAGTCTTCGCCCCGGTTACTTTGATATGAAAAAGGTTTATGAGCCTTTCAGAGCAAGTTTCAAAGACGGCGAACTTACTGTTAAGAGTGTTCGTTATTTCACAGACCTTTCCGACCTTACTTTAAAATGGAAGCTCACATCAAACGAAAAGGTTATTGCAGAGGGTGAAATCGATACTCTCCAAATCGCACCTCAGGGCGCTGTTACATACAAGCTCTTTGATAAGAACGCTTACGAGCTTTCAGGTGATTGCTTCATTACCGCTTCAATCTGCCAGAAAAACGATACTCCCTGGGCAGAAAAAGGCTATGAAATCGGCTTCTTGCAGTTTGAATTGGAAGCAGAAAAAGAAAAGGCAAGCAAAGACGGAAATCAGGTTGTTTTAGAAGGTAATGACAGATATGCAGTTATCACCTGCGGTGATGTAACATACATTTTCGACAAGCCTTACGGCAGAATTGCATCCATTAAAAAGGATGGCAAGGAATACCTTGAAGCACCCGTTAAATTCAAGATGTGGCACGCTCCCACCTACAACAGAGGCTCTGTTGACGAATGGGTTGCAAACCATCTTGACCACGTTGCTCAAAAGACATATTCTACAGAAATTGAAGAGGGCAACAACAAGGTTATAATTGTTTCCGAAATCGCTCTCGGCGGACCTGCAAATCCCCCGATCTTAAAGGGTAAGCTCACTCATATTTTCCATAGTGACGGCTCTGTTGATATTGCACTTTATGGTGATATCCGTGAAAACGCACCTCTTCTTCCCCGTTTGGGTCTTGAGCTTCTTATGAATGAAGAATTCGAGGACATTAAATATTTCGGTCTCGGTAAAACAGAAACCTACCCCGACCGTTATAAAGCAGGTCGCTTCGGTGAATATGAATTGACCGTAACAGACAATTTTGTTCACTATATAAGACCTCAGGAAAACTCCTCACACTTCAAAACAAGAAGAGTTACTGTTGGTAAGAATGGCGGTAACGGACTTTTCGTTACAGGCTCTATGGGTGCAGAAGAATTTTCCTTCAATGCTTCTCACTATTCTGCAGAGCAGTTAACAGAAAAGAAACACGATTTCGAACTTGAAAAAGAGCCTTACACAATTTTCAATATTGACGCTCGTTTCAACGCTATCAGCGAAGACAGCCAGCTCAACAATGATGAAAACAACAGACTCTTTGATGAAAAACAATTAAGCTTCTGCTTTAATATTAAGCCTGTTGAGATGTAAAATTAATGAACGGTAGACCAAAAATCTACCGTTCATTTTTATTCGTTAATTTTATACTTTACTCGGTTGCTCATTTTTCTTGAGCTTAAAAGTCCAAATCTTTCAAATTTCAAAACAAATTTTCTTATGGTTACATAAGCCGCTTTACCGAAGTCTTTTTCAAGCTGTTTTGTTGAAAATTCATTTGTTCCGTAGCAAGAAAGGACAAATGCCCAAAGTTCTGTTTCTTTTTGGGTAATTTCACCTGCTGAAAGACTTTCCTTATAATTTTCCAAAACATTCTCGTTAGTTTCGTATTCGGGCAATTTATTATAAACATTATCGGCAAAATATTTTATAAAGGGTGTTACATCAACAACTCCGCTTATTTTGCTGTTTTCTTCAACTAAAGTAAAGGCGTTATAATAATCATTTTTACTTTTTTGAATATAGCTTGAAAAAGGCACAAACAAAGTTGTTTTATAACCCTTTTGAATTAAAAACCAAAGGTGCAAAAGACGAGCCATACGACCATTGCCGTCAAAATATGGGTGTAAATAGGCAAAATAAAAATGAATCACTGCGGCTTTTATTAAATCATCTTCAATATTCTCTTCATTTATAAAATTAATAAAACCTTTCATATATGATGGTAGCTTTTTATAGTCCAAGCCCGAATGTTCAAGCTTATCGCTGACTATGAAAACCGTATCATCACGGTAAAAACAGCCTTTTTTCAGTTGGCTTTCAGCGTCCAAAAACTCACCTACGGTCAGCATATAAAGTTTGTATAAATTCTCTTCGGTGATTTTATTACTCACATCGCTGATAAACTCCAAGCCCTTTTTCTGACCGAAAATTCTGTTTTCGGTTTCGTCTTTCGGAGCAAAGCCTTTGAGAATGTTTCTGATACTGTCCCTGTTAAAATCTATGCTTTCGATAGCAGACGAGGCTGCAATCTCCTCTTCTGCTGCTTTTAAACCATAAGACGCGCTCTGTTCTCTCAACAGAAGTTTAACACTTTTTATGCTGATTCCCGAATAATTGGGTATAAAAACCAATTCGTTTCCGCCGAAATCTGACAATTCAAGAGATTTATAATATAATTCTTTTAAACTTTTCAAAAACTCTTCAAAATTTTCGGAATATTTATATTTTAATTTTTTCAAGTTATAAAAATGTTTATCGTTCAAAATTTTTGTAAATTCCAAAACATTCATAAAAGCACCTCCTAGGTGATACATAATGATACTATTTAGTATCATTATATATTTTTTTGTCAATTTGTCAAGAAAATAAATATTGTCATTATTAGTTTATATTGGTATAATTCAGATATAATCTTCTTTTTGGAGGGTGCTTATGAAAAAACTTAAACTTAAAGATATGCTTTCCTACGGTGTGGGTGCGGTAGGTCTTGATTTAAGCTACGGACTTTTTTACTCATACCTTGCAAAATATTTAACGGATATTTTGCACCTTAACAAAAAATTCCTTTTGTTTTTGACACCTGTTGCTCGTATCTGGGACGGTATCAACGACCCATTAATGGGTACTATTGTTGACAACACCCGAACAAAAATGGGCAAATACCGCCCCTGGATTCTTATAGGCTCTTGCTGTAACGCGGTTGTGCTTTCGCTTCTTTTCTCAAACCCGGGTTTTGAGCTTGGCGGAATCCCCATTTACATATATGTTGCAATTCTTTATGTTGGTTGGGGCATGACAAACACAATGGCGGACATTCCCTATTGGTCAATGGTGCCCTCCTTCACAAGCGACCCCAGTGAAAGAAATATTATTGCAACTGTTGCACGAACATTTTCGGGTCTCGGGCAGGGTATTATATCAATCCTCACCCCTGTTATGCTCCCGATACTCAGCGAAACAATGTATCAGGACGAGAAGATTGCGGATGCGAGAAGCTACAGTCTTTGGGCTGTTATTTGCGCTTTTGCCCTTGTAGGCTTTTCCGCTCTTTCCGTTGCCAACACTAAAGAAAAGCACATTGTTACCCCAAAAGAAAATTTCACCTTTAAAAAGATGTTCCAAATCGCAAAGAACAATGACCAACTTCTTATATTTATGCTTTTTGCAATGCTTTCAAATGCAGGTTGGTATATGATTTCCGGTGTTGGTGTTTATTTCTTCGATGTTGTTGCAGGTGACCCTGCTAAGCAGTCCACCTTTAACATTATCGGTGCAGTTGGTTCTGTTCTCGGTCTTGGTGTTGTACCCTTACTTACAAAGTTTATGTCACGAAGAAGATGCTATCAGGTTTCCCTCGGTCTTGCTATTTTCGGCTTCACCGCTATGGCAATTTGTGTTAAGGCATTCTCTTCTTATACGGCGATGAATTTCAGCTACCTTGTGGCATCAATCGGCGTTGCATCCATGTTTGTTTCTCAAACGGTTTTCCTTGCAGATATTGTGGACTACGGCGAAATAAAAATGGGCTTCCGCTCCGAATCCATCACCTTCTCAATGAAGGGCTTTTTGCAGAAAATGGCTTATACCATTCAGACAATTATTCTCTTCTCAGGGCTTGAAATTTCAAAATACAACGAAAATCTTCACGCAGGAAACAGCCAAGAGGTAAAATCTGCAATCAGCTTTATGATGCTTATTGCACCGATTATTCTCCTTGTGCTTTCGTTCTTGGTTTTCACCTTCAAATTCAAGCTTCACGGAAAATATATGGAAGAGATTACTGAGAAGATTAATGAGAAAAATGCAGAGATTAATTCGTAATGCGAAATCAAGTTGCCAGTCGCCAGTTAATAATGCAGAGTGTGGAATTATTCAATCATTATTCAAAATTTTGTAAATATTTGTTAGTTTTTAATGCTATAATAAAAGAAAAAATAATTATAAGGTGAATATATAATGAAAAAATTAATAAAGAAACTGCCTGAAAGCAGTTTGAATGTTGTTATAGGTGGTGTTTTGGCGATTGTGGGACTGTTTGTTCTGCTTTTCCCCGACACATCTTTAATGACGGTTTGCTATGCTTTGGGTGGCGCTTCCCTTATTGGTGGTATTATAAGGATAGTCCGCTATGTTAAAGATAAAAAGGAAAGCACACCGAAGGTTTTTGATTTAATATCGGGCGTTTTGCTTTTATCTGTGGCGTTTATGCTCCTTTTACACCCGAAATTTTTAATGTCCGTTCTCCCCTTTATTATCGGTATTTCTGTTGTAATTTACGGCGTTTCCTCATTCTTTTCGGGAAAAGGCGGACTCTTCTCCAAAATACTTTCGGTTATTATAGGAATATACGGCATTTCTCTTGTATTCAACCCCTTTAAGGGAGCGACAACGATTACCTCAATGGTTGGCTTCGGTCTTCTGGTTTTCGGTATTATTAAAATAGTCAGCGAAATTGTTTTTAATAAAAACAAACCTCAATTACCCGAGGACATTGACGGTGATGGGTATATAGAGGTGGACTTTAAGGATATTTGAT
>JAZSNR010000056.1:0-25125 GCA_045536495.1 Acutalibacteraceae bacterium | reverse complement strand
TATAACCAATTTCGGTTTCTTTGCGAGAGCATTTAAGGTGCTTGAAAGCTCCGTGTCCTGACAAGCAACAACAGTACAGTTTCCGTCCAACAAATCACGGATTGTCATTTGCTGTGGCAGAATAAGTCTGCCCTTTGGTGCAGCTTCATCAATGGGAATTACGAGAACAACAATGTCCCCCTTTTCCACTAAATCGGAAACCACATATTTCTTTCTCTCGGTGCTTTTTGAAAGAGCACCGATTTTTTCTTTTAATTCAAAAATATTGAAATTATCAACAGCACTAACAAAAATCTCGTTATCCTTTGCCTCGGGTAAGCTTTCCAATAAATCACTTTTGTTGTAGACGATTACATAGGGAATATTCCTCTTTTTAAAGCCTTCTATTAACTCTTCATCGCCCTCACCTAAACCCTTGAGAGCATCAACAACGAGTATTGCAACATCGGTTTTAGCAAGAATTTCATTTGTCTTTTCAACTCGCTTTTCACCGAGAACACCAATATCGTCAAAGCCGGGAGTGTCTATAATCACAACAGGACCTATGGGCAAAAGCTCCATCGCCTTTTTAACAGGGTCAGTGGTCGTTCCCAAAACATCGGAAACAACCGAAAGGCTCTGCCCTGTAACTGCATTCACAAGGCTGGATTTACCTGCATTTCTCATACCGAAAAAGCCAATATGCACTCTCTCGGCAGAAACAGTTTCATTCAAACTCATTTTAAATCACCTTAAAATCTGAAATCACGTCTGTTGGAATTTTTAATATCATTAATATTGCTCTGGGCAATTTCTCTTACCTTGTCTTTAGGTATTTTCTTAAGCTCTTCTTCAATAAGCTTGTAGCCGATTTCCTTTGTTTCGGGTGAAGCATAGTCCTCAAGATATTCTGTGAGAGTCATAAGAGCGTTGGGGTGGCAACAATTGAGAATTTGCCCTGTTTTACAAAGGCTCATAAAACGGTCACCCGTTCTGCCCTCGCGGTAGCAAGCGGTGCAGAATGACGGAATATGTCCGTTTTCCATAAGCCAACGAACAACCTCATCAAGGGTTCTCTGGTCGGAAACATCAAATTGCTCTGAATCGTGAGGACGTTCTTCCTCAGTATAACCGCCAACAGATGTACGGGAAGCACCACTGATTTGAGAAATACCAAGGTAAAGTGCTTCTCCCCTTACCTTTTCGCTTTCACGGGTGGAAATAATCATACCTGTGTAAGGTACTGCAATTCTGATACAAGCAATGATTTTTTTGAACATTTCGTCACTGATGCCGTTATCGAAGGTATCGGGGTCAATATCGTCTGCACGTTTAAGACGAGGAACGCTTATAGTATGAGGTCCGACACCGTGAACTGCTTCAAGATGCTCTGCGTGCATAAGAAGACCAACGAATTCATACATATATCTCTCAAGGCCGAAAAGAACGCCAAGACCAACATCATCAATGCCGCCCTCCATAGCTCTGTCCATAGCTTCGGTATGGTAGTCATAATCGTGCTTCGGTCCTGTGGGGTGCAGTTCAAGGTAACTCTCTTTGTGGTAGGTTTCCTGGAAGAGAATGTATGTACCGATACCTGCATCCTTAAGCTTTCTGTAATTTTCAACAGTAGTAGCGGCAATATTTACGTTAACTCGTCTGATAGCACCGTTTTTGTGGTTAACGCTGTAAATGGTTTTGATACATTCGAGAATATATTCAATAGGATTGTTTTTAGGGTCCTCACCTGCTTCAATAGCAAGGCGCTTGTGACCCATATCCTGAAGAGCAATAACCTCTGCTTTAACCTCTTCTTGTGTCAGCTTCTTACGGGCAATGTGCTTATTTTTAAGGTGATAAGGGCAGTAAACACAACCGTTCACACAGTAGTTTGAAAGGTAAAGAGGAGCAAACATAACAATTCTGTTGCCGTAAAAATCCTGCTTGATCTGATTAGCAAGAGCAAACATTTCCTCAACCTTTTCGGGAATATCGCAGGCAAGAAGCACCGCCGCATCTCTGTGAGAAAGTCCCGTACAATGAAGACCGTTCCCCTCTTTTTTAGGTTTTGCCTTTTCAAGAATACTGTCAATAAGCTCGATATTATTCTTGTTCTCTTCCGCATATTTTATAGTTTCAAGAATTTCACCATCATTGATAAATTCTTCTGCTTTTAATGATTTGGGATTGTAACTGCTCATATATAAACTCCTTTTATCAAGTGCGGAATGCGGAATGCGGAGTGCGGAATTAGCTTCGCACACATCAACAAATCGTATCCCTCTTCATTTTGTGTCTTTCATTTTTTAATTAAATCTTTTTTTGTAGTATAGCAACTAAAAGACATATAACCTCATCTAAGTCTTTATTAAGACTTTCATATTCTTGTTCTGTAAGATAATCATTAGCTTTCAATAATCTAAGCCAATAATTTGTTTCATTAGCTTCTTTTAATGCAATTGTCATTTTAGCATAAAAATCCGATTTTGATTGACCTCTTTCTGCTTCTGAGACATTTGCACCGATACTCGTCCCCGAACGTAAAATCTGTCTTGAAACGTCATATTCTTTCTTTTCATTTACCAAATAATCTTTCAATTTAAATATTATGACTGCAAAATCGAAACTTTTAACTTCGATTATATTCATAAATTCTACTCCTTGAAGCACTCTTTATTTTGTATAATGTTTGGAAGCGAAGCTTCCCCTTCATTCCGCACTCCGCATTCTCACAACATCGCCTCTTGCTGTGACAACCTCATACCCTATATTTTTCATTCTCTTTTCAAGCTCTTTTCTTTGCTGTGCGCCCTCTGCACCTGTTGAGATTTTATTGTCATAAAGTACGTATTTCTTGCGGACGGACAATGGCGACAAATTCGGCATAACAACATTTGCACCTGAGAGAATGCCTCTTTCTCTACCGTCACCCCGGACTGTGCCGAGTGCCGTTGTGGCAGGTAAGAGAATATTTGGGTGAATTAATCTTATAATTGAAAGCAGATAGCAGGTTAAATCTGCCGACCCTGAATTTTCTTTTGCAAAAATTGTGTCTTTGTGGGGTATAAAAGGACCTATTCCGCACATATCGGGCTTAAACTCTTCGATGAATTTAAGGTCTTTTGCAATATGCCTTGTGGTCTGGTAAGGTGCTCCCACCATAAAACCGCAACCTGTCTGAAAGCCGATTTCTTTAAGATTTTTAAGGCATTCCATTCGGTTTTCAAAGGACATCTTTTCAGGGTGAAGCTTTTCGTACAATTCTTTATCTGCAGCTTCGTGGCGGAGAAGATATCTGTCCGCCCCTGCATCGTAAAGCTTTTGATAACTCTCTTTTGACCTTTCTCCGAGAGAAAGAGTAACCGCGCAATCGGGAAATTTCTCTTTAATTTTTGTGATTAAGTCGCAGAGAATTTCATCGGAGTAAAAACCATCCTCGCCACCCTGCATAACAAAGGTGCGAAAGCCTAAATCATAACCCTCATTGCAGCATTCTAAAATCTCTTCAGGCGTCAGGCGGTATCTCTGACAATTTCCGTTACCGCCCCGAATACCGCAATAATAACAGTCGTTTTTACAAATGTTGCTTATTTCAATAAGTCCTCTTACGAAAACAGCGTTCCCGTAAATTTTCTTACGAACTTTTTCTGCATTTTCTCTTAAATATTCTTTTAATTCTTCGGAATAACCCGAAACCAATTCTTCATACTCGGCAAGGGTAAGAGAATGGTTTTTTACAAGCTTCTCGGCAATATTAAAAGCTTTATTCATCGCTCATCACATTTGAAAGCACGGTTTTCGCGCTTATTCCTTGAAGATTACCGATTTTACCGCTTAAAGCGGAAATCACATCCTGAGGCGCATCAATGGCAACGCTTATGATACTGATTTCCCTCTGCCGATAGGGAATCCCCATTCTGCCGATAATATATTCACCATAATTATGCAAAATTGTATTAAGCTCAGCAACCGAGTCGCCACTTTCAACAATAATACTTATTACACCAACTCTTGAAGCCATACTAACCACCTTGTTTGTAAAAATAAAAACACCATACCCAAATATAATAAGGGTACGGTAAAAGAGTTAAAAGTTAAAAGTTAAAAGTTAAGAGTTAAGAGTTAAAATTTTAAAGTTAAAGTTATTGAAAAACACAATTTATTGCAATATATCAATGGTATCCGAAACTTTTAACTTTAAATTTTTAATTTTTGACTTTATTCTTCCGTCCCTTATTTTCAGGAGAATTAACTCCCCTTCACGTCAGGTACATTTTGTGATTTCATTATACAGTATATTTTAAAAATAATCAATGAATATTTAATTAACAAAAGAGAAAAATATAAGCAGTCGCCAGTCGCCAGCAGTTAGCAAATAGCAAATAGCATTTAGCAAATAGTAAAAATAGTGCGAATTCCTATCCCTCTTTTTTGCGAAGCAAAAAGGAGGGGGGACCACCGCAGGTGGTGGGTGGTACAGAAGCGAAGCTTCCCCTACATTCTGCACTCCGCATTCCGCATTTTCAGGAGGAACTATGAACAACCAACAATACCAATCCCTCGTCCACTCCACCACCCCCAAATCCCCTCTTTTAAAGGACTGCATTTTAGCTTTTATTTTCGGTGGGTCAATCTGTTGCTTCGGTCAGCTTTTAAAAACCGCTTTCACAAGCATTGGATTAACGGAAGATGAAGTAAAACTTGCAGTGCCTGTAACACTTATAGTAATCACCGCAATCCTCACTGCCACAGGCACATTCGCAAAAATCGCAAAATATGCAGGTGCAGGTACTGCCGTACCCATTACAGGCTTTGCAAACTCCGTTGTTTCTCCTGCTGTTGAATTCAGCGCAGAGGGTAAAATTCTGGGTACAGGTGCAAAAATGTTCAACCTGGCAGGACCTGTTATCGTCTATGGTTGCTCCGCTGCAAGCCTCTATGGGTTGATTTACTATCTGTTTTTAAAATAAATAAAAAAGTCTGTTATATGTAAGAACTCAACATATAACAGACTGGTTTTTTATCACATTTTAATTTTATTTATTGCTAACGTGAACATCAATTTGCTGATAGGGAATTTCAATTCCGTTTTCGTCAAAGGCTTTCTTAACACCCTCGATAATGTCAAAGTTAACATCCCAATAATTTTCTGTTTTGCACCAAACGCGAACTGTGTATGTAAGAGAACTGTCAGCACATTTGGATAGGCGGATAAACGGTGCAGGATCTTTGAGAGCAAGGTCATTTGCTTCGATTACATCGGAAATAACCTTTTTAACCTTTTGGCTGTCGGAACCGTATGCAACACCGAACTCAAAATCAACACGGCGAAGATTTTCCGCAGAATAGTTTTTGATAACAGAGTTTGTCAAGCCGCCGTTGGGAATTGTAATACGTTTATTGTCAACGGTTAAAAGGACAGTATAAACAACAGAAATTTCTGCAACTGTACCTTGTTCACCCGATGCTTCAATATAGTCGCCTACCTTAAAGGGCTTGAAGAAGAGAATCATCAAACCGCCTGCAAAGTTGCTCAGAGACCCTTGCAAAGCAAGACCGATAGCAACACCGCAAGAAGCGAGAATTGTAAGGAATGACGTTGCGGGCACACCCAAAATCATTGCAACGGTAATAACAAGAACAATATAAAGTGCAATTCTTGTAAAGCTTCCCAGGAAAGAGCGCAAACCGTCGTCGAGCTTATCGAGCTTAGGTGAAGTTGCAAGCCACTTTGTCAAAACCTTAATACATTTTGCTCCAACTGCCAGAACGATTATAGCACCTAAAACCTTTGCACCCCAGGTTGTTGCAAACTCAAAAACGAACTCGGTTAATTTCTCCAAATTCATAAACACATCTCCTTATTTTAAGTTTTTATATAATATATCACTTTTCTTTAATAAAAACAACTCCGCTTTTACAATTTATGGTATTCCATATCATTTTTAAATAATATATTGTTGATTTAATTTTATGTATATGTTATTATTTCTACAATAATTAAATTTTTAACAAGGATGTGTTTTTATGGGCAGAAATGCTATCTACGGCGCAGGTTCATTGGGAACTGTTCTCGGTGCATTTATCACTAAAAACGGCGGTCAGGTTGACCTTATTAACAGAAACAAGGCTCACGTTGAAATCCTCAATACAAAGGGCGCAAAAATTATAGGTACGGTTGATATGACCGTTCCCGTAAAGGCTATCACTCCCGAGGAAATGGAAGGCAAATATGATGTTATTGTTCTTCTCACAAAGCAGCTACATAACAAAGAAGTTGTTACAATGCTCAAGGATTTCCTTAGTGAAAACGGTGTTATCGTAACTCTTCAGAACGGTATTCCCGAGCCGGGTATTGCAGAAATCGTTGGCGCAAATCACACAATGGGTTGTGCGGTTGAATGGGGCGCAGCCCTCATCGAACCCGGTGTTTGTGAGCTTACAAGCGCACCCGACAGTCTTTCTTTCCATATGGGTAAATTGGATGGCATTACGGACGAACAGTCCAAAATGGTTAAAGACCTTCTCGAACTTATGTGCCCAGTTCACGAGGAAGAAAACCTTATGGGCGCTCGTTGGTCAAAGCTTCTTATTAATGCTACCTTCTCAGGTCTCGGAACAGTTGTTGGCGGAGTTTTCGGTGACGTTTCCGAAGACAAGGAGGCTCAAAAGGTTGCAATCCGCTGTATGAAAGAATGTATTGACGTTGGCCACGCAACAGGAACAGAATTTGCTCCCGTTCAGGGTAAAAACATTGTAGGTCTTTTCTATTATAAAGGTGCTCTCAAACGCGCTCTCGGTTGCAAGCTTCTTCCCATTGCCATGAAAAAGCACCGCCTTATCGAGCCCTCAATGCTTCAGGACCTTAAGAAGGGTAAGCCCTGCGAGGTTGACGCAATCAACGGCGTTGTTTGCGAATTCGGTAAGAAACACAACATCCCCACTCCTATCAACGACAAAATCGTTGAAATCATCAAAAAAATCCAGAACGGCGAATTAAAAGCAGAAAAGAAAAATATAAGACTTTTCGATGATATTTTATAATTAAAAGCAAACTGCAACCCCTTAAAATGTGACCGCATTTTAAGGGGTTGCGTATTTTTTTGTATTTAAAACTGGAAATATATAAATGGATTTGCGTTTGTATAAGCAACACACAAAACGAATAAAACAAATGTAATAAAAATAATTAAACTGCTCAGCTTATTCAAATCAAAAATGGGATAAAAATCCTCTATTTTGCTTAACCCTGCTTTCTTTGATTTAATAAACGCAATGGTCTGCCAGATAACTAAGACTGCAATTGCAAAGAATGACCATGAATACATCTGAGAAATTCCATCTTCCCAAATTACCATTCGTTTAAGCACATCTATGGCAATTGTCAAATTTTCTGCCCTGAAGAAAACCCAGCAAATGCACACAAAAACATAAGTTACTAAAACAGAAATAGCCGAACCCATAGTGGTAGGCTTTTTATTTTTTCTATTCTTCATCCAAAGCTTATGAACGCAAAGTGCCAAGCCGTGCAAAATGCCCCAAATAATAAAGGTGTAATTTGCACCGTGCCATAACCCACCCAAAACCATTGTTATCAAAAGATTTATGTATGTACGAGCCTTACCTTTTCTGTTACCACCCAAAGGTATATATAAATACTCCTGTAACCATGTAGAAAGACTGATATGCCATCTTTTCCAGAACTCCGTCATATTCTTTGACAGATACGGCAAATTAAAGTTCGATTTAAAATCATAACCAAAGCATTTTGCAACACCTATTGCCATATCGGAGTAGCCTGAGAAATCGCAGAAAATCTGTATTGAATAAGCTACAACTGCAAGAATAACGGTTACAGAAGAAAATGCCAAAGGTTTTTCAAAAACATCATCAACAAAAACAGAAAGATTATCTGCAACAACCAATTTTTTGAAAAGACCAACAACAAAAATCTGTCCGCCTTTTGCCAAGTCGCAAAGTTTTAATTTATGGTTGCTTTTAAGCTGAGGCAAGAAATCTGACGCCTTAACAATAGGACCTGCAACAAGCTGAGGAAAGAAAGAAACATACAGAGCTACATTCAAAAAAGAATCACTTTTAAGTTTCCCTCTCAAAACATCAATCGTATAGCTCATAGACTGAAAGGTATAAAAAGAAATACCAACTGGAAGAATTATATTCAATACTCCAACATTAGAAAGACTGAACAAATCCACAAAAGATGATACAAAGAAATTGAAATATTTAAAAAAGCCCAAAACTGCTAACGGCACAACAACACCTATGACAGTAAATAATTTCCGGTTTTTATTTTGCTCAATCTTCTTTGCACAAACCCAAGCAACTACTGTAAGAAAAAGCATCAAAAAACAAAATCTAAAATCCCACCAGCCATAGAAAACATAACTTGCAAGTAAAAGAATTGCATGTTTACAATTAAGTTGTGTTTTTTCAGAAAGTTTTTTGCATATATGCTTGGAATTGAAAATCGAAACAAGTCCATAAGTAACAACAAACAAAACCACAAAACTAATACTGGAAAAACTCATTATTTGTTGCCCTCCGCTATGTAAGCATGCAACTCATCAGCAATAACCGCATGACCATGCTTGTTTATATGACCAACACCGATACCTGTATTTGAAAAGCCCTGCAACAAAGCCTTGTTTTCATCATAATAATCCTCAAAGCTTTCATACATATCAACAAAACCTACATTGTATTTTTTACAAACTCTCTCAAAAATCTTCTGTTCTTGAGGGATTTTTCTTTCAACAATATTTCCATTGTAGTCGATTTCCAATTGAGGTATATAGGCAATCACTAACTTGCAATTATTATTTTTTGCAATTTCATTACTTTTTTTCAACACCGCATCAAGACACTGTTCATATTCAATCAATGCATTGTCATCAGGAGTGTTAATTGTTGTTTTCAAATCTTTTTCAGGTGTTTTAAAATCAAATGATGGCAATTTTTCATTTTCTAAAACATTTGAAAACTGAGCATACAAAAGTCTGAACAAATTGCTTTTTTGCAAATAATATACTAATCCTGAATCGTGTGACGGCAAATAATCCAATGTTCCGTTTTGAATATTTTCCATTTCCTTCAAAGAAATAGTCGCATCAACAGTTTCAATCACTATATATTTTTGTGGATTATACTCTCCAACAGCATTCTCAAGATTGCGCAAACATCTTGACAAAGTGTGACCAGATGTTCCGATATTGTAAAAATACAAATCATTTTCACCTTTTGAAAACTTTTCATTCAACAAATAGGTATAGTTTTCTTTTTCCGAAACATTAAAGCCCTCTGTGTGAGAAGAACCCATAATCAGAACATCAACATTTTCACTTTTAGGCGTATATGTATTCACAAAACCATTATTATCGGTTTTCACCTTCACAAAGCCTTCGGTACACCTGATAGAATAGGACTGTTTTTCCCAATAATAATCAGTAGCCTTACTTGAATTAGTAAAATGAATGGGCAAATTATAATAAAAAGAGCAAAAACCCGTTAAAATACCAAATGCTACTATACAAGCAACAAATGCTTTTGCAAACCAAACAATCTTCTTCATTCTGAACACCATAATATAATTTTTTAATAATTGTACTACAAAAATAAATAAAAGTAAATATTTCTTTTTCTCATGTATTTTTAAAAATTATTCTCTCAAAATAGTATAAAAAAGTTATTAAAAGGACGATTTTATGCCACAGAGAATTGGAAAATATACAATCGAATTAACAAGCGCGCCTTCAATTATCGGCTATGCCGCAGTTGTTGGTAAAAAAGAGGCGGAAGGACCACTCGGTCAATGCTTTGACAAAGCTTACAAGGACGAATTTTGCGGAGAAAAAACCTTTGAAAAAGCGGAAACCCATATGCAGAAAGAAGCTATTGAAACCGCCGTTAAAAAGTCGGGCTTACCCAAAAGGGAAATACAATGCGCCTTTGCAGGCGACCTTCTCAACCAATGTATCGGCTCATCCTTCGGTATGCGCGATTTAGGTTTTCCTTTTGCAGGGCTTTACGGTGCTTGCTCAACAATGGCTCTGTCTTTAGCTTTATCAGGGATTTTCGTTGATTCAGGTGCAGTAAAAAATGCCCTTGCCGCCGCATCCTCTCACTTCTGCTCGGCGGAAAGACAATATCGCTACCCTCTTGAATCCGGCGGTCAGCGCACCCCTGCAAGTCAGTGGACTGTTACCGGCGCAGGTGCGGCAGTAGTTTCCGAAAACCAAGAAAATGCACCTCACATTGAAAAGGTCATAATCGGCTCTGTAAGAGATTTAGGCATAACCGATGTAAATAATATGGGTGCGGCAATGGCACCTGCGGCGGCGCAGACTATCGGAGATTTTTTAATAGATACAAAAACAAATCCCGATGACTATGATTTAATCTTAACAGGTGATTTAGGCTCAACAGGGTCTGCACTTTTAGAAGAATTAATGAGAAAAGAATATTGTACCGATATCATATCAGTGCATAAGGACTGCGGAACAATGATTTTTGATTTGGAAAAACAGGATATGCACTCGGGCGGTTCGGGTTGCGGTTGCTCTGCAAGCGTTGTGTGCTCGTATATTTTAAATAAACTGAAAAACAAAGAGCTCAATAAAGTTCTTTTCGTGGGAACAGGCGCACTTCTCTCCCCCACCTCTTCTATGCAAAAAGAAAGCACACCCGGAATAGCGCATGGAGTATTGCTAACTTCGTGAGCAGTGAAGAGTTTCGTGTAGGGGACGGTCTTGACCGTCCCGCCAAGTCATCGCCAACATTTCGGGCGGGTCAAGACCCGCCCCTACAAGTAAAATTCAGGAGACAACAATATGAACAAACAACAAACCTTACAAAACCTTTCAAATGTTACCAAAACTTATCTTCGTATTTCTCGTATAAAAACGGCTTTGACTGTTTTCTTATTGGGTTATACCACGGTAAAAATTATAAAAACTTTAAAAAACAACAATTTATAAAATGTCCAACAACGCGCGGAGAAAAATCCGTGCGTTGTTTTTGTATATTCCATATTGTGAATTTTTAAATGATATGATAAAATTACAGAACAAACCTATTCACGAGGAGTGTTCTGTATGAAAAAGACGAATAAATTTATATGTTTTTTAGTTGCGCTCTCCATTATTTTTTCCTGCACGGCTCTTTTTGCCTGTGCAGCAGAAAACGGAAAGAACTATTATTATTTTGATTCCGTAAACGGAGATGACGCCAACAGCGGAACGGATATCAACAATCCCATCAAAACATTAGACGGTCTTAAAAATCTTGATATAAAGGCGGGAACTCATTTTCTTTTTAAATGCGGCGGTAAATATGAGGTAGCAACAAGTCTTACCTGCAGTGGCACAAAGAAAAATCCCGTTGTTATCTCCTCTTACGGCGAGGGAGAAAAACCTCTTCTTTACACCAACGAAAAAACAGAGGTTTTCAAGCTTTTTGACTGCTCTTACATAACAATTTCCAACCTTCATATTAAAGCCGAAAACGGCGGTGGAATTTGGATTGATACCTACAATCAGACCTCTGAGGGTATAATTATTGACAATGTTTATTTCACGGATATTCAGAATTACAAGGTACACGCCAGAGATGACAACTCTAACGGTGCCGCAGTAGGAAGAGCCGCTGTTATGGTTAAAGGCTTGCCTGCAAAATCAAGATACCCTGTAAACGACCTTACAATCCGCAACTGCGAGGTTGAAAACTCTGCAAACGGATTTATGATTTGGGGTTCCTGGAACGAATCACAAACGCCCTGGTGCGAGGAAGATGAAATTGACCCTATTTATAACAAAGGTCTGCTTATTGAGGACTGCTATTTTCACGAAATGGACGCAGAAGCAGTTATTGTAGGAATGTGCGACGGCGCATTGGTTACGAACTGCCGTGCTATTAACTGCTGTCAGGGTGAAGGCGTTGACGAAAACGGCGAAATCGAGTATTTCACCGCGGCAATGTGGTTCTGGGGCAGCGAAAACAGTATAATTCAGTATTGCGAAATAGCAGGTCAGAAAAATGTAGGCGATGGT
Source organism: Acutalibacteraceae bacterium (assembly GCA_045536495.1). GTDB lineage: Bacteria > Bacillota > Clostridia > Oscillospirales > Acutalibacteraceae > DTU089. The sequence continues at coordinate 13,081 of JAZSNR010000056.1, read as the reverse complement.
ATGGCAATCGACTTTGACTCTCATTCAAATAACTGCACCTATCAGTACATTTATTCCCACGACAATATGCGCTTTATGTGCAACTGCCCCAATCACAGCGGACACCACGGCAACACAGTGCGCTACTGTCTTTCGGTAAATGACAACGGCGACCGTTCAACAACTGCCGTAGGTGATTGCGGTGAACATAATTTCAGCTTTTATAACAATACAATTGTAAACTGCGGAGAATTCCACTTTAAAAATCTTTACGATTCATATATCGCAAACAATATAATCATTCCTGCAGACGGCGCCACCTTTGCCTATGATATGGACTCATCAAGAAATAATGTGTTTGAAAACAACTGTTATTATAATATTATGACCCCCCTTGTTGAATTAGGCGCAATTAACACCATTCCCGGTTTTTCGGGCACAGATTATTCTGACACAAACAGCTTTATGCTTTCTGCTGACTCTCCCCTTATTAATGCAGGAGCAAAAATCGACGGAATCGAAAAGGATTTCTACGGCAATACTATTGAAAGCAACAACATTGGTTGCTATGGCGGTACAGGAACAGATACAGAATACGAAGCGGAAACCTTTTTCGAAAAATTCACAAGAACAATAAAAGATATATGGGAAACAGTTTCCCACGAAATTAAGGTTATATTTGATTAAAGCAATAAAAAGAATGCGTAATTCAGATTGAATTACGCATTTTATTTTCTGTTCTATTTATTATTTTTAGCAGTTGTGCAAGATGCAATCAAAAGTCTTCTTATTTTCCCGCATTTATCCGATAAATTTTTGTATGTATCATCGTCAATACGGTTTGTTTTATTCATCAACTTCAACCAATAAGCGATTTCATTCGCTTCTTTTAAGGCAATTTCAAGTTTTGCGATAAAATCCGCCCTACTATGAGCATATTGTGCCTCGTGTATATTAGCACCAATAGAAGTGCCCGCTCTACCGAACTGATTGATTATGTACGCGCTTTTCGGTACAGTAATGCGATCTGCTGTATCAACAACCAATACTGCAAATTCCATTGACAAATCTACTAATTGATTATCTCTCATAACTCAACAACCTTTGATGATATATTGCCTTACGGCAACATGATATAAAACAAGTTTCATGATATATTTTGCTTCGCAAAACATGATATGATATCCTCACATAATGCACGAAGTGCATATCATGCCCGCAAGGGTATATCATGCCGAAGGCATATCATCCGTCGAAAGACGGATATCATTGATAAGGCTGCTCCGCCAGCCTTATCATAAGCTCCGCAAACAAGCTATTCGCCCAAGCAAACCACGGTCTTGTAAAGTCCGTATCATCATTTTTATTGAAGGATTCGTGCATAAGGTATGCGCCTGCGTGGGTGGTGGTGAGCATTCTTATACATTCTTTTATTTCCTCTTCGTCTGTTGAGGTAAGAGCCTGCATTGTAAGGGAAATGTGCCAGATTTTGTCCGTTCCCGTATGGGGACTGCCTATTCCCTTTGCAACCGTACCTTCAAAATACCAAGGGTTACTGTGAGAAAGAATGAATTTTCTTGTGTTTTGGTAAATTTCGTTGTCGGGCTTAACATAGCCGAGATATGGTGCAGACAAAAGACTAGGTGAATTTGCATCGTCCATAAGGAGCATATTACCCATTCCGTCTGTTTCGTAAACAAAGATTTTGCCGTAATGGTCGTGGTCGTAAACACCGTGCTCTTTAATACCCTCGTCAATATCAAAAGCAAGAGAACGGCATTCGCTTTCAAGCCTTGTATCCTCATAGCCTTCGTTAGCCATCTGCGCTGCCTTTTTAAGAGCGCAAACCGCCATCATATTTGAGGGCACAAGGTAGCCGTAAAGGCATCTGTCGTCAGACGGTCGGAAGCCCGACCAGGTCATACCTGTGTATAAAACATCGTTGCCCTTACCCTCGTTGGGAAGAGTGTCAATGGTGGGGCAATCTGTACGGTTAAAATAATATGTAGAATTTGTGAAATGGTTTTGCTCTTTTTTAAATACATCAACGATTTTCCACATCATCTGGTGAAACTCTTCCGTAAAAATTGAGGCATCAAGAGTTTCGTTATAATACTGATGTGCAAGATAAAGAGATGCGCAAAGGGAGTCTACCTCGTACTTTCTCTCCCAAATCAGCTCGTGAGAAAAATCCGTGTCATCCTTATGACTTTTAGAATTGGGAACAGCGTTAAAAGCGTTTGAATACGGGTCAAGGCAAATAAACTGAGCGTGACGAGCAATAACGCTTTTTATAATTTCCTTTAAATCCTCGTCCTCGTTGGCATAGCGAATATAGTGAGTAAGCTGTGAGGCACTGTCGCGAAGCCACATTGCAGGAATATCACCTGTTATAACGAAATAACCGCCGTCATCAAGCTTTGTAACTGTAGTTTCAATTGTATTTAAAAAGCAACCCTTGAAAAACGGTGCAAGCTCAGGGTACTTTACTTTCAATTTCTCTGTAATTTCATCTGCTTTTTGCAAAAGAATCTTCGGAATATCCATAAAAATCTCCTATTGAATAATTTTGCCAATATATTTAGTTCAGTATATCACGACCTATTTTTTAAAACAATGGTAATGTTGCAAGGGTTTTCACACTCAAATTTGTCAAACTTACCGAAATTTAAAAATCCATAAAAAATTTTCAAACTTGTTAATGATTTATCAATCCGCTTGTAGTATAATTAGTTTGACAAAAAACCTTGGAGGTAATAAAAAATGGCAAATCGTATTGTATTAAACACCATTTCCTATCACGGAAAAGGAGCAATTGAAAACATCACCGCAGAGCTTCAGAGTCGCGGATTTAAGAAAGCTTTCGTATGCTCCGACCCCGACCTTATTAAGTTCGGCGTTACAGGTAAGGTAACAGACCTTCTCGATAAAGCAGGCTTCCCTTACAGTATATTCAGCGAAATCAAAGCTAATCCCACAATTGAAAATGTTTTAGCAGGTGTAGCTGCATTTAAAGAAAGCGGCGCAGACTGTATCGTTGCTATCGGCGGCGGTAGCGCAATGGACACTGCAAAAGCAGTTGGTATCATCATCGAGAACCCTGAATTCTCCGATGTAAGAAGCCTTGAAGGCGTTGCAGATACAAAGAACCACGCAGTATTCACAATCGCAGTTCCCACCACAGCAGGTACTGCCGCAGAGGTTACAATTAACTACGTTATCACAGACGTAGAAAAGAAACGTAAATTCGTTTGTGTTGATGTTCACGATATTCCCGAGGTTGCAGTTGTTGACCCCGATATGATGTCCACAATGCCCAAGGGTCTTACCGCCGCAACAGGTATGGACGCTCTCACCCACGCTATTGAAGGCTATATCACAAAAGGCGCTTGGGAAATGACAGATATGTTCCACCTTAAAGCAATCGAGCTTATTGCAAAGCATCTTCCCGGTGCTTGTGAAAACACTCCCGAAGGCAGAGAAGGTATGGCACTCGCACAGTATATCGCAGGTCAGGGCTTCTCGAACGTTGGTCTTGGTATTGTTCACTCTATGGCACACGGTCTCGGTGCTCTTTATGACACACCTCACGGCGTTGCTAATGCAATTCTTCTTCCCTCAATTATGGCTTACAATGCAGAGTGCACAGGCGACAAATACCGCGATATTGCAAAAGCAATGGGTGTTGACGGCACAGACGCAATGACAATTGACGAGGCAAGAAAAGCCGCAGTTGATGCAGTTTACGCTCTCAACGAAAAGGTTGGTATTCCGAAAGACCTTAAAGGCATTCTTAAAGAAGAGGATATTCAGTTCCTTTCAGAAAGCGCATTCGCAGATGCCTGCCGTCCCGGTAACCCCAAGGACACAAGCATTGAAGAAATCGCAGAGCTTTATAAAGCACTTCTTTAATAAAACATTTATCCCCATTGAATTATTCCAACGAATAATTCAATGGGGATTATTTTTATCATAAAAATAGGAGATGACGGAAACCATCATCTCCTACCAAACGGTTTTTGGTGGTGTGCCAATCCCACATTTCTTTTGACCCAAAGGGTGTGTAGAAGCACATTCTCTACTTCTGAAACCATTTAATTTATTGTAATGTCATTTTACAACAATTATTCCTTTTTGTAAAGTGTTTTATTATTTTTTATAAATCTTTTTAAATTCTTCGCACCAACTCTATAAGCTGTAATGATCGAATTTTTGTAACCGGTATTTTCTGTTTGCAGGGAAAGTCTGATAACAATGTTTAAATTTGTTTCTTCTATGTATTTTATGTACATTACAGTGTTAGTGTTTTTCGCATCCTTCAATATCATATCAGGTATGTTAATAACATCAAACACACACTTATGAAACAAATTATAATCATTAGTATGATGGTCTTTTATATGTTCATCTCGTTCATCTGTCAAAACAAGCTCGTCAGTTATAAGTGAACCGAATTCTTTCTCTAATGGTTGTGTATTCAATTTTCCTATAAACTGAAACTCCATATAACTACCTCTTTGCACTTATATTATAACATAACAATCCTATAAAATCAATGTATTAAGGCTTTTTCAATCTTTTTATCACAACAAACCCAACAAACAACAAGCATACCAAAACAGCATCAAATATAAAGTCGGTTTTATAATCTGTGAATATGTAAACTAAAACATATATTGCGAGAAAAATTATAGTTTCAATTGCAGGGCGTTTTAGTGAAAGCTTTTCTTTTTTGTTATAATGCAAAAACTCCACCAACAAATATGCCCAAGGAACATTTAATAATATAGGAATAAACAAATCTTTCATAATAAAACTCCCATTTTAAATAGCGTCGCAGACTCTTTAATTCTGCATTCTCAATTCTGCATTCCGCACTCCGCACTAAAAAACGACTGCAAACGCAGTCGTTTTTTACCATTCAAACTCAGGCCTTTTATTTTCTACGTGCTTTGCCGCTTTCAAGAGAAATTGGCGCATAGGTTCAATTCTTCTTATATAAAATGTCAATTCCTGCAAAAAGTCCTCAAAGGTGTCAATATCTTCATCGGGAATGAAATAAATCATTTCCCAGTTTTTCATTTTAATATATTCTGCCGCAGGGTCCTCTGCAGAAAAACCGCGGGGCATTGTTTTGAGCTTTTCACCATTAACAGAAACATAAGATGTTTTCAATATCTCCTGAAATTCATCAAAATGCTGTGATATATAGTGACGTATATTATTCATTTTTGCTGTGGTATCGCACCAAAGCCCTGTTCCGAAGCAAGAGCGACCCGGCGCAACACACAAGAAATAGCCGATAGGAAGCCAAGACTTTCTGTCGGGTGAAATATATGCTCTGAAGGATGGATTATAAGGTGGCCCGTTTTTATGAAAGCGCATATCTCTCGCTACTCTGTACATCCACTCTCTCGGCTCCATATACATTATGGATTTGCCGATATCAGGTGCTTCATCGTTTATAACAAAGCGCAAGCTATCAATAAAAGCTAAAAACTCTTTTCTAGCTTTGTCATATTCATCGTGGTTTTCGTGAAACCAGGTTCTGTTGTTATTTAACTGCAGCTTACCACAGTAGGTCATTATTCTTTTAAAATCCATTTTTAAATCCTTATCATATAAAAAACTGATAAAAATAAAATATCATATCAATTTCTAAAATGCAATAATATTATTGACAAGAAAGAATTGAATACAGTAAAATAAATTATAGAATTTTAACCCTTGGAGGTATTATATATGGCAGTTTTTAAACCTTTTAAAGCATTAAGACCTGTCCCCGAGTTCGCTTCACGTGTTGCGGCTCTCCCCTATGATGTTATGAACAGCGCTGAAGCAAAGGAAATGGTTGTAGGCAACCCATATTCTTTTCTTCATGTTGATAAAGCGGAAATAGACTTGCCCGAGGGCACAGACCTTTATAGCCCTGAGGTTTATGCTAAAGCAGCAGAAAACCTTAAAAACCTTGAAACAAACGGCATTTGCGCTACGGACGAAGCGCCCTGCTTTTATGTTTACCGCCAGATTATGAACGGCAGAGAGCAAACAGGTCTTGTTGGTTGCGCATGGGTTGACGATTATATTGAAAACCGCATTAAAAAGCATGAATTAACCCGTGCAGATAAAGAGGCTGACCGCATCCGCCATGTTGACACCTGCGATGCAAACACAGGTCCTATTTTCCTTTGCTACAGAGATGATGATAAAGTTAATGCAATTATTGAAGAGCAGAAAAAGAATGCCCCTGTTTATGATTTTGTAACAGAAGATGGAATTTCCAATACCGTTTGGGTAATTGACGATGCTGAAATCTGCGCAGAGCTTTCCGCACTTTTAGGTCAGGTTGGCGATTTCTATATTGCAGATGGTCATCACAGATGTGCAAGTGCTGTTAATGTTGCGAAAATGCGCCGTGAACAGAATCCAGACTATGATGGAACAGAAGAATTCAACTTCTTCCTTGCAGTCCTCTTCCCTGCTGAAAGCCTTGAAATTATGGACTACAACAGAGTTGTTAAGGATTTAAACGGCAACACCGAAGAAGAGTTTATTGAGAAAATCAGCGAGAAATTCCAGGTTGAGCTCGCTTCCTGCGACGGTGCATATCACCCGGAAGAAAAGCACAATTTCGGTATGTACTTGGGCAAAAAATGGTATAAGCTCACAGCAAAGGACGGAACATTTGACCCTGCTAATCCCGTTGACCAGCTTGATGTTTCAATTCTTCAGAAAAATCTTCTCACTCCAATTCTTAATATCGGTGACCCGAGAACAGATAAAAGAATCGACTTTATCGGCGGTATCCGTGGACTTAAAGAGCTTGAAAAGAGATGCAAGGAAGATATGACCGTTGCATTTTCAATGTACCCCACCACTCTTGACGATCTTATGTCAATCGCAGATGCAAATATGATTATGCCACCAAAATCAACCTGGTTCGAGCCGAAACTGTTGAGTGGGTTGTTTATTCACAAACTCAGATAAAACCACGCTGGCATCTGGCATCTGGCATCTAAAAAACGACTCAACCGAAGTTGAGTCGTTTTTTACCACTTATGATGTACTTTTTCGTGGAATACGGGAATATTTTCAATATTTAAAACAGTTCCGTCATCGAGGAGTGCTGTGCCGTTAAGCATACCGAAGAGCTTTTCTGCTTTTTCGCAGATGACACCTGCACTTATATTGGTATGGTCATTGAAGAATGGCTTGAACCTCATATTGAAACGGTTATCGTTTGATGTCATAATCCATTCGTCCATAACATTGCCTGTGGGAATACCGAAATCCACCAAATCAAGCTTATGGCATTTGCCATCATAGAAAAGCATATTTTCACTGGCGTTACTTGTATCACCGAAGCCGTAGCCGATGTTATAGCCGAAAGGTTTGCCGTTAACAAGTCCGCAACCGATACCCCAATACCAAGTATTGTTATATGTCCATACACCCCTGCCCCAGTCAAGAATACCGAAATCCTTTTCAGAATCAAAGGTATATGTTCTGCCTTTAACCTTTACGAAACCACTCGCATTCATACAAGTGATTTTCTGATTGTAATAGAATGCCTTTTTATCTTCTTTCCAAGGAGTTGCAATAACCATTGTGTCCATTGGGGGTTGAGTAAGATATATATCTGCTTCAAGCTCTGTATGATTAAAGCATCTTTCATATTTGCAGTAAATATGCCTGCCGTCTTCCGTGCGGTCAATATGATAATCGCAGGTTTTGGAGTTAAAGGCAATATCACCTTTTTCGCTTGTAACGGGGAGATTCAATTTGCCGTTTGGCATAATCTGCACTTCGGTGCAATCGAATTTTTCCTTTGTTTCAAAATCGAAAACCGAGCAACAAACAAGCCCCATATATCTGTTATCATCAAAGGTGAAAGAGAGAGCATATTTACCCTCGCTATTCATAACAAGGTAATAATCCCATTCTTTAAGGCGGTTCTTTTTCGATTTTGCCACCATATCGGGCGAATAATCAAAAACAAGAGAATTTGCCCAACCCGACTCACGAAGAACACCGTCTTTATCAAGAAGAGGACCGCTACCCGTTATTTTATGATTTTTATTCATAATCAGATACCTTTTTCGTCAAAGAGGAATACTGCTTCAAGGGCAACCTTAACGCCTGTATCAATTGCTTGTGCAGAAAGATTATCTGCTGTATCAAGTCGAGTATGATAATATCTTGCAGGAGTGGGGTCCATTGCGGTGAATGCACTTGAGGGAACTCCTGCCTGAGACATTGCTGCCGCATCTGTTGAGCCAAGCTCAATTGTACCGATAGGAACATCCATACCAACATTCTTTGCAGCACTCTGCAAAAGCTCTGCAACTCGGCGGTCATTTTTAACCATACCGGTCATATCCTTATCGTAGATTTTTGCAAATTCAAGCTCACGAATTGTATCAAAGCTAACGAAAACTGTTTCAACACCGTCATTAAGCATTGCTTTATTCTGTTTTGCAAATGCCTTTGAACCGCGAAGACCTGCTTCCTCGCCACCTGCGCAAAGAACTGCAACCTCTGTATTTTCAAAGCGAATATCATTATCAGAGAGGAATTTTATAGCCGCGCAGGAAACAAAGCAGCCTGAAAGGTCATCATTTGCGCCCATAACGGGTAATTTATAGTTGCAGAATCTGAAAGCCATAATAAGAACGGGAACTGTAATATACATAACAATTGCAAGAATTCGAAGAGCGATATTACCTTCCTCGCCCCAAACGATTCCGCCGAATGCACCGCCGTGAACAAGACCGTAAATGTTACCGCCCAAGCCAAGAAGAATGGCAATAACTGCGGTTACGATTATAAGAACAACAACTGGTCTTCCGCCTTTGTATGTATAAGTCCATTCGAAAGCAGAGTCGGTATGACCGCTTAAAATGATACGTTTTTTAGTTTCACCGCTTGCTTTTCTTACACCGTAAACATTACCGCTTGTAACCTTTGGAAAGAACGGGTCAAGAACAGGCTTGTAGAAAATGAATTCTCCAAGAACAAAGAAAAGTGCAAGAGCGGAAAATGAAAGTCCTAAAACACTCCAACCCAATGTAAAGAATACTACTGAGAGAATGAGAAGTGCTGCACCAATAGGAACCCAAGCCATAAAGGCTTTGTCGCTGCATTTATACTCTTCTCTCTTAACCTCATCGCAGAATTTTTCAAGATCTGCTTTCATATATTCCTGTGCATTTTTCTCAGCCTCGCTACCAACGGGTCGGGGACCGAAATTTTTGCACACATTTTTAATGCTTTTAAGTGCATAGTTTGTATATTCCCTGACTTTTATATCAAAATTAGGGATGCTTTCATTTGCTTTCATAAAAGAACCTCTTTCTTATTTTTTTACAATTATATAACAACCTTTTAAATATATCAAGAATTTAACAAAGGTTTTAAATATTTTCCCGTATAAGACTTTTTGCATTTTGCAATCTCTTCGGGTGTGCCTTCGGCAACAATTTCACCACCGCCGTTACCGCCCTCAGGACCAAGGTCAATAATATGGTCAGCGGTTTTTATAACATCAAGATTGTGTTCGATAACAATTACAGAGTTATTCGCATCAACAAGCTTATTGATAACCTCAAGAAGCTTTTTAACATCTGCGGTGTGAAGTCCCGTTGTGGGCTCGTCGAGAATATATATTGTTCTTCCCGTTGCTCTTTTTGAAAGCTCTGTTGCAAGCTTCACTCTTTGCGCCTCACCGCCGGAAAGAGTTGTTGCAGACTGACCGAGAGTGATATAGCCTAATCCAACATCAAAAATAGTCTGCAATTTATTACGGATTTTCGGTATATTCTCAAAGAAGTTCATCGCCTCTTCAACGGTCATATTAAGAACATCGCTGATGCTTTTACCCTTATATTTTACATCGAGAGTTTCGCGGTTATAACGAGCACCGCGGCAAACCTCGCAAGGTACATAAACATCCGAAAGGAAGTTCATTTCAATTTTAATTATACCGTCACCCTCGCAGGCTTCACAGCGTCCGCCCTTAACATTAAAGGAAAAGCGGCCTTGGTCATAACCCTTTGCTTTAGCATCCTGGGTAGAGGCAAAAAGAGCTCTTATATCATTGAAAACACCTGTATATGTTGCGGTATTTGAGCGAGGGGTTCTGCCGATTGGTGATTGGTCAATATCAATAACCTTATCAAGATTTTCAAGACCGAGAATTTCGTCATGCTTGCCTGCAAATTTCTTTGCATTATTAAGCTCTGTTGCAAGCTTTTTATAAAGAATTTCATTGATTAATGAAGATTTACCCGAGCCCGAAACACCTGTAACAACAACAAGCTCACCTAAAGGTATTTTCACATCAATGCTTTTAAGGTTATTTTGCCTTGCGCCTTTGATTTCAAGAAATTTGCCGTTACCCTTACGGCGATTTTCGGGTATTTCAATTTTCTTTTTACCCGAAAGATACTGACCCGTAAGAGAGCGTTCGCATTTTTTAATATCTTCCACAGTACCTGCGCAAACAATTTCACCGCCGTGAACACCTGCCCCAACACCAACGTCAACAATAAAATCTGCCGCATTCATTGTGTCCTCATCGTGCTCAACAACAATGAGAGTATTGCCTAAATCACGAAGATTTTTAAGTGACTGTAAAAGCTTTTCGTTATCTCTTTGGTGAAGTCCAATGCTTGGCTCATCAAGAATATATAAAACACCCATAAGAGAAGAACCGATTTGGGTTGCAAGGCGGATTCGCTGACTTTCGCCACCTGAAAGAGTGCCTGAATTTCGTGAAAGAGTGAGATAATCAAGACCAACATTACAAAGGAAAGAAAGTCTTGATTTGATTTCTTTAACAATCTGCTTACCGATGATCTGCTCTTTTTCTGAAAGCTCAAGATTTTCAATAAATTTAAGCTCGTCACCGATGGACATATCGGTAAATTCTTTAATGTTTTTTCCGCCCACAGTAACCGCCAAGGGTGCAGGCTTGAGCCTTGCACCGTTACAATCAGGACAAGGGCAAGAGGTCATATACTGTTCAATATCTCTTCTTGACCAGTCGCTTGTAGTTTCTCTGTAACGGCGTTCAAGATTGTTTATGATACCCTCAAACTCGGTCATATATGTTCCGCTGCCGTATTCATTTTCACGGACCATTTTTATGCGTTCACCGTCAGTACCATAGAAAATTGCTTTCTGACCCTCGGGTGAAATTTTATTGAAGGGTGTATCAAGAGTGAAATCATATTTATCTGCAAGGGCGTTATAATACATACCCGAAATGGTACTTGCATCACTTTTGCTCCAACCTGCACCGTTAATTGCACCCTGGTTAATGGAAAGTTTTTTATTGGGAACTATCAAATCCTCGGAAACTCGCATAAACACGCTGAGTCCCGAACAAGTGGGACAAGCACCGAAGGGATTATTGAATGAAAACATTCTCGGCTCTAATTCATCCATACAAGAGCCGTGCTCGGGACAGGCAAAATTCTGTGAAAAGAGAATTTCCTCTCCGCCGATAACATCCACAATTGCAGTTCCTTCTGTAAGAGAAAATGCAGATTCAAGAGAGTCTGTAAGACGGGAATTTATTCCCTCTTTCATAATAAGTCGGTCAACAATAACCTCGATATTATGCTTGATATTCTTTTCAAGCTTAACCTTTTCCGAAAGGTCATACATAATGCCGTCAATTCTGACTCTCGAATAGCCCGATTTTCTTACACTTTCAAGCTCTTTTTGAAATTCACCCTTTTTGCCCTTGGCAATAGGTGCTAAAATCTGGAACTTTGTACCCTCTTTCAAAAGTAAAACCTTGTCAACAATTTGGTCAATGGACTGCTTTGCAATTTCCTTTCCGCAAACAGGACAATGGGGAACACCTATTCGGGCATACAAAAGTCTTAAATAGTCATAAATTTCCGTAACAGTACCAACAGTTGAACGAGGGTTTTTAGAGGTGGTTTTCTGGTCAATGGAAATAGCGGGGGAAAGCCCGTCAATGCTGTCAACATCGGGCTTTTCCATAATACCCAGGAACTGACGGGCATAGGAAGAAAGGCTTTCCATATATCGTCTTTGACCTTCAGCATAAATAGTGTCAAAGGCAAGGGAGGATTTACCCGAGCCCGAAAGACCAGTGAAAACAACAAGCTTGTCACGGGGTATTTCAACACTAACATTTTTAAGATTGTGCTCTCTGGCACCTTTTACAATTAAATTCTTTTCCATAATTTAATTTATTTTCCGTTTCTGATTTTTTCAATCTGGTCGCGTAAATATGCCGCGTGTTCAAATTCAAGAAGCTGTGCGGCGGCGCGCATTTCTTTTGTGAGCTTTTCAATAAGCTCGTTCTTTTCTCTTTCGGAAAGTCTGCGCTTTGCAACTCTTTCCTGAATATTATCTTTAGAGCTGATTTCAAGAATTTCACGGACATCTTTTTTGATAGTTTCGGGAACAATACCGTGCTCCTCGTTATATTTCATCTGCTTTTCGCGTCTGCGGTAGGTTTCACTTATTGCTCTTTCCATTGAGCCTGTAACCTCATCCGCATACATTATAACCTGACCCTTTGAATTTCGGGCAGCACGTCCGATAGTCTGTATAAGCGAGGTTTCGCTTCTGAGGAAGCCCTCTTTATCTGCATCAAGAATTGCAACAAGGGAAACCTCGGGAATATCAAGTCCCTCTCTCAAAAGGTTGATACCAACGAGCACATCGAATTCGCCCAATCGCAAATCACGGATAAGCTCCATTCGTTCAATGGTATCAACATCAAAATGCATATAGCGGACTTTAATACCGTAATCGGAAAGGTAGTCCGTTAAATCCTCTGCCATTTTACGAGTGAGAGTTGTTACTAGAACGCGCTCTTTTTTCTCAACTCGCATATTGATTTCGGAAATAAGGTCATCTATCTGTCCCTCCGTTGAACGAACGCTTACCTCGGGATCAAGAAGCCCTGTAGGACGAATAACCTGCTCGGCGATTTGTGCACTTTTCTCTTTTTCAAGCTCACCCGGTGTTGCACTTACGAATATTTTCTGATGGGTTTTATCATAAAATTCATTGAATTTCAATGGTCTGTTATCAAATGCAGAGGGTAGCCTGAAAC
>JAZSNR010000067.1:0-5795 GCA_045536495.1 Acutalibacteraceae bacterium | reverse complement strand
ATTAATTTTTTAAGCAAACCCACAAAAGAATATCCGCTTAAAAACGGAAAAACGGCATATTACGTATGTAAAGGGGACAGATGTATGCCGGCGACTGATAATTTGGATGAAATAATAAATATGTGCAAATACTAATATCATGAAGGAGTTGTGTTTATGAATAACAATAAAAAAATAAAGCAAAAGTCAGAAACTGAAACAAAAGAAGATAAAAAGCACGTTAAGCCGGGTGATATAACAGGGAAAATTGATGTTAAAGATAAGCGTGAACGCAGAGACGGTCCCGGCGGCAATTGACGGAAAAAGTATTTTTGAAAGATGGTTATAAGTTGCAAGGCAGATAAACTACAGTGAATTATATGGCACTTTAAAGTTTTTCACAAAAACCGACGAGCTTCTGCTTGACATAGCAGAGGACAGTTGAGATGAAAGATACGGTGTAGTCAATCACGGCTACACCGTGTTTTCATTTTACGAAGCTCTTTTGGCGTTGGCTTTCATTTCTTCTTTAGCTTTTTCTAACATTTCAGCATCAGGAAACTGCATAACACCTACGCCTACAAAGTGTATTTTTATAGGTACATACTTTTTGCCGTCTTCACCTATAACTTTGTCAAAAACCTCGATTTTAGTAATCAGCTTATTAACAATAGCTGGTGTCAGTTCCTTCAAATCGGTACATTGACGGATATTGGTAATAAAATTTCTGACATCAATGTTTTCTTGCTGTGCGGTATTGATAAGACTCTCTGCATCCTCAACCTTTTGCATTAAATCCTTCTGCTCTTTTTCATAATTAGTAAGCATACGGTTATAACGGTCATCAGGTAATTTACCAAGAATATTTTGTTCAAATACCGCCTCAATAAGCTTATCCAACTCTTGAATACGTTTCTTATTTTTCTCAAGCTCATACTTCGCTTCTTTAAGGTTGTTTGCAATACTAAGCTTGTGTTGCTTTGCAAAGAGATAAAGAAACAAACGCTCATGCTCCGTAATATATTCTGCCGCTTCTCGGATGGTTTTTAATACCATTTTCTCTAACACTACATTTCTGATATAGTGAATGGAGCAACTGCCTCTGTTTTCCTTGTAAGCTGAACAGCGGAAGAACTCCTGATGTTCCTTTATACTTTTAGCTGCACAGAAATATAATCTTGAACCACAATCTCCACAGTAAACCAATCCTGAAAATATGCTTTCTCTGCCCGTTGCAGTATTCCTGCGGCGGTGCTTTTTTATTTCCTGAACTCTTTCCCAAGTATCCATATCAATAATCGGTTCTTGAGTATTCGGTATGATAACCCAATCTTCAGTATCGTTATACATTTTCTTATGAACCTTGTAGCTGACGGTTGTTGACTTGAAGTTTACAGTACAACCTGTGTATTGCATATTATCAAGAATATGCTCAATACTTGTTTCAGCCCAAGCATAAGAGGTTGTAAAAGGATTTCTTGTTTTTCGTCCTATTGAAGCATAATATGCTGTTGGTGTTAAGATTTCGTCTCGTTCGAGCCTGCGAGCAATTTTTGTAACACCTAAACCTTCAAGAGCTAATTGATAAATATATCTGACTACTTTTGCGGCAGGTTCATCAATTAGCCACTGCTTAGGATTGTCAGCATCTTTTTTATATCCGTACGGAACTGTTGGTGAAACTCTTTCCCCGTTGTCGGATTTTGATTGCCACACCTGACGGATTTTCTTGCTTGTCTGTGAAGCATACCACTCGTTAAATAAGTTGTGGAAAGGCATCATTTCCGTACCCTTACCGCTTATAGTTTCAACGTTCTCCTGAATAGATATAAAGTTTACGCCTAAAGACGGATAAAGCACCTGAGTATAGTGGTCAAACAGTATATGCTCACGACCAAAACGGGATAAGTCCTTTACGATAACCGTACCGATTTCACCTGTTTCTATCATGCGTTCCATACGCTGAAAGTCAGGTCTGTCAAAAGTTGTACCTGATATACCGTCATCAACAAAGAACATTGTATTCTTGTATCCATGCTTCTTGGCATAGTCTGCAAGAATACGTTTTTGATTAGTGATGCTGTTGGATTCCGAATCCTTGTTATCTTTGTCCTTGTCTTTATCCTTTATATCATCAACAGATAAACGACAATATAGTGCGGTTATTTTTTCATTAATATTTTTCTCGGCTTTCTTTGCCATAATCTAAATCTCCTTTCCGGAAGCCGAGCATTGCATTAGGTATTGCCATTGTACAATGCCCGACTGCCATTTTTCAAATGTGTGGTTTTATGGGAGCTGTTTCGACTGTATGATTTCTTTAAACTGCTGTAACAGTGATTTGTTTAGCTTGCCGTCAAATACTCCCGTTACATCATAAACAATACCGTGAATCTGTTCTGAAACTTTGATTTCGTCGGGAACTGTGTGCATTTCTTCCGTTCTCTTTATTTCGTCAGGCATTGGAATAACATATTCCATAAAATCTACGGGGACATCATCATTTATTCTGCCTGAACCTTTTCTTGAAACAAGCTTAGGGTCTATTGAAAATTTCTTCATCCGCATTACCTCGCATCCCTGTTTCTCTGTCGCTGAAGATATTTGTGATAATATTCCAGAGCTTTTAAGATATGCTCTTCTTTCTGTTGCTTAGTGTAATTTTTACCGAAGAACTTGTTGATACGTTCTTCAGGTATTTTTATAGCCTCTGCCTGATTAGGTTTCGGTGCTGTCATAATAGCTAATACCGTATCGGCATTAAGCTGATTCTGTTCCGAGAGCTTTCGCATTTTCTGTGCCTGTGCAAGTGAGGGAGTTACCTCATCACTCTCATAGGTTTCAAAAATCATCGTCTGTTCCTCGGGAGTGAGATATGAAAGTTCAACTGCGGGTCGCATTGCAATTCTACCTTCATCCACAAGATTAAGAAGCGATTTTTCAAGATTGGTCAAACGGATATACCTTTTGATTTGTGTTGCACTGTCTTCGCTGTCCTGTGAGATTTTTTTCTGCAGAGCTCAACTTTGGACCCATTGGGTCCGAAGTTAAATCTGTGCGTTTGCCTTGTTTTTTAAGGGCATCCATCTTCATCTTGTATGCAAAGGCTTTTTCCGAGGGCAGAATATGCTCTCGGTGGAGATTACTGTCAACGAGGATGATGTCCGCTTCCTCTTTGCTTATGTCCAATATAACAACGGGCACCTCTGTCATTTCAAGCCTTGTTGCTGCAAGATACCTTCTGTGTCCTGATACGATTTCAAACACATCCGCCTTATCATCCTTTCGTACCATAAGAGGTTGAATAATGCCGTTCTCACGGATACTGTCTTCCAACGGTTTCATATCTTCCTCACGACATTTGTACGGATTCTTAAAATTGGGAACAATGTTACCAACAGACATCTGCACGATTTCGGTTGTCTGAGGCTTTACCGCCTCTGTTTCTTTGGTTTCTTCTGTTTTCTCAAACAGGGTGTTAATAAAATTATCTTCTTTATTCATTAAATTACCTCTCTTTTTTTTATTTCTATATTTTTGTTGGTTTTCTCTTTTCGGACAGTTTTCAGCACATCCGAGATAAATGCTTTTACTTTTTCAGGCATTAGCCTCAATGCCTCAAGATATGGTGCACAGACTTGTTCAAGCTCATGAAGCCTTTCACTCAGTCTGTTTATACTGCTTTGCAGCTCCCAATTTCTTTTTCGGAGCCTTTCATTTTCACCTTCAAGGTTAAAAATCTTACTCCTTGCTGCAACAGACTGTTTTGCCATAGTGCTCAGGTCATTGAAATCTTCACTTGAAATTGTGACTTTACCCGTAAGAGTTTTCTTACCCATACTGTCAATCTCCATAAAGGTTTTGTGTGCCATGTGAACATCCTCATAATGAAGAGTTTCCTTTTCAACCTGACTTTTGATTTCTTCAAGGCGTTTCTTATCCTGTTGAATCTCATACTGCAAACAAGACAGGTGTTCAGCCGTACTGCCTTTTTCACCACGGATAAAATCATTGAAACCGGCTCTCTGCATATGGTTGAAGAAGTCGTCCTGCAGGATACTGTAAGACGGAATCAGCACAGGCTTGCCTTTTTCATTGAATACAACATTACCGTTTTCATCCACAGCTTGAGGTGATTTCCATTTCTTTGAATGGCTTATCTGATTTACCGTTTCTTTGACTTTGCCAACCAAAGATTTGTCTTTGCACCGTTTTGTCCACAGAATTTGCTTTTCTACAACAGGCAGAGCGACAAGATGCATATGATAGTGATACACAGGTTTTCCGTACTGTTCTGTGAGAGCAATATTTAGTTCATCAGCGTGCATTACGACAGATAGGATATTCTGTTTACCGTAGAGATTTACTGCGAAACGATAGGCTTCTGTATAAAACTCTTTGGCATACTCATAACCGCCGTGAGTTTCAAAGTAGTCTGTGTTGACATCGAATATGACTTCATCAAAGACTTTTGCATCAGCTTTCAGACCTCGCATACAGATTTTCTTTTCGGCCAAGAGTTTATTCAGTTGTTCATTATAGGTTAGTTTGTCACAACTCTTGAAATGCACATTCATATCACACCGAGCCGTATCAACATTCATATTTGCGTAAGACTCATTTTTTCTTTCGTTGTGCCTTTCACATTTACCGATTGTGCTTTGGGTATGAGTGACAACTCTTGCTACACTATAGTTTTTCTTTGACATAGGTTTAACCTCCTTTCTGCATTACTGCTATATTTGTTCCGCTGACTTTCTTCGAAAGTGCGTAACCCCACATTAGCCAGTGGCAAAGCCACGCCGCCAAGGTTCTGCCGTAGGCAGGTTCTTATGACACTTTCACGCCTTCACCGTGCAAAGATGTCAGTGGGGTCCTCACGGGACACGTCCCCCTTTGTCAGCTTCGCTGACATTTCCCCCACACTGTGGGGGAATCTTCTGCGAGGCTCATAAACTAAAGTTTCTCGCTTATCAAGGTAGCGATAAACTTTAGTTGCGGTATATACCGCAGACGAGCTTCGCTATGTAAGGGTGGCTGTAGTATCCTTTATACCAAGATACTTCGGTGGGGGCAGTTATTATATAAAGAGACTGCCTTCACTTATCTACGACATAAGTGCATACAAAATGTTCCTGATTTTTCAAAAAAGTTGAAAAAATTTTTTCATTTCTTTTATGGCACCATAAACGGCACCGCATTTTTATTTGCAACAAGATATGGCACCGTTTTTGAGCCATTATGGTAAATATTTTTGGGGGTGAGCCAAATGTTAAGTTTTTGGCTCAGACTATATATGTTTTTCTGCAAAACAAAAAAGCCGTCACATAGACAGCACAAATAGCGGGAGGACATTTCATCCTCTCGCACAGTTTGCACTGAAACTATGTAACGGCTTAAAATTTAAGCACTGGTTGTCCGTATGTTTCCCGACCCGGTATTCGGACGATACTCTTCAGCTCGGTACAGTGATTTCCGGCTCACTATAAGCATTAAAAATCAAGTGTTTCAGGTTGTATTTAATTGTAGGGTAAATACATTATTTACCAGTTTATAATTATATAGAACATTTGTTTACTTGTCAATGATTTTTTGAAAATGTGACGCAGTATTCATATACCGGAATATCAACTTTTATGTTAGGAAAATTTGATATTCGGCAGCTGCTACTGAATTATATTGTGAGTAGAACACCAAAAACCGCCGAGGATTTTTTTCTCCTCAGCGGTTTAACAATAATATTTTTACTTTACCTTCACGCTCTTAACTGCACTCCAAGATGAATATACGGTTCCACTGTCGGTCTTTTTGTAAGC
>JAZSNR010000082.1:0-38594 GCA_045536495.1 Acutalibacteraceae bacterium | reverse complement strand
GTTAATTTCCTTGAGGACGATTGGCACTACACTCTCGCCGCCACTCTTTCAAGAGAAAGCGTAAATCCCCGTCCCACAGAGCTTCGCACTCTCTACCGCATTTTTGCACCATATACCATAGGTAGCGTCAGCTATTCCGAGGGTGTTCACGACGACCTTAATAAAGCTGTCTGGTCGGCTTTGGAATGGGATTGCAACACAGATTTAAGAGAAGCTGTTCTTGATTACACCCGTTACTTTATGTACGGCACGGATGAAGAGAAAATCACAGACTGCATTTTCCTTTTAGAGAAAAACTGGCAAGGTGCTCCCGAAGAAAATCCTTGTATAGATTTGTGCTACAAAATGTTTTGTGAATTGAAAAAAGACTATCCTGCACTTTCTGAAAACTGGCGTTTTCTTCAGCTTTATTTCCGCGCTTGTTGCGACAAGCTTGTAAAAATGAGAAGAGTTTTCGAATTAAAGCTCATAAAAGAAGCAACAGAAGAACTTAAAAATCATAATCTTTCAAGCGCTCTGGAAATATTGAACACTTCCTTTAGCTTCCAATATTCTCTTATAAGAAGCGAGATTGACGCTTTAGCAGAAAAACTGTTTGAACTTATCGGCTTACAGCTTGATGTTGAGCATTATTGTGCAGATAGTTGGGAAAGGGGTGCAACCCTCGAAACTATTGATAACAATGTTTCTGACCGTGCATTCTTAATAAACAAGCTTGAATATGCACTTTCCCTTAATGAGACCGAAAGGAAGGCTTTTGTTGACCGCCTGGTTTCCTGCCGCAAATGCAACGATGGAGAAGTTTATTTCTCTGTTGCGCTTCACGGTCTTAACACTCTCGGAGTTCGTCAAGAGGGTGAATTCTATATGGATGTTTACGCCGACAAGCCCGTCGCAAAAGAGCTTTCTATGCCTATGTCTATGACAAAGGTTTATGACCATTTCTCTTTTAAAGCAAAATTCGGCGGTTTTAAAGCAAACACAGACTATACTCTAAAAATCGCTTACAAAACAGACATTAACCCCGAAATCAAGCATCACCGAGTAACCGCCAACGGAAAGACAATTTACGATGGTGAGCAGTTTGGCGGAAGAAAAGACCCTGTTTTTGACAAAGAAATGCTGATTAAAGGCTTCGAAAGTGCAGAATATATTTTGCCAAAAGATGTTTTCATTAACGGTACATTGGAATTAGAAATTAAAGAAGACATTGACGGCTTTAAACTGTGTGAACTTTGGATTAAACCCATAAAATAACAAATCTGTTACCTTTTTCGACCGTTTTTGCAATGTTTTTGTAATAAAATGTTGCAAAGAACGGTCGTTTTATGGTATTATGGAATGTGATATGAGTGAAAATATTGCTCAAAATACCTAACAAGGTTAAGGTGGATGTATGATAAGAATCATTTGTACGGAATGTAAAAACGCTTATCTCCAAAATAAAGAGGACAAACTTGTTTGTCCTTCCTGCGAAGCAACCTATAATGAAGAGGCGCAAAATCTTCTCTTGGGTGTTCAGTATTATAATGAGGAAAATTACACAGAGTCTGACAATTATCTTATGAAATACATTGTCAAAAACGGAGCAGAACCTCTCGCAGTTGTTTACAAAGCACTTTGCGATGCCCGCAGCTTTGACGAAGACACCGTATCTCTTGAAGATACATACAAAAAAATTCTTGATGCGTTTGTTGACGTCTCCGACGAGGATTTTCCAAAGTTCATTGCAATTGCAAATGACGAAGCAGAAAGAATTGAAAAAGCTCTTACCGAAAGTCATGTAAGACTTTTTGCTGATGCAGATGCAGAAAAAATAAAAAAAGAAGTTGCAAATATTCTCAATATTCAAAATGAAGCAAAAGCATTCAGAGCTAAGCTCGGAGAGCTTGTTGCTGATTTTAATGACCGCTCCCAGCGCAAAATTTCCGTTAAATATTCCGATTGTTTTTATGTTGAAAAGGAAATTGCCGCAGAAGTCGGTGATATAAAATACCAAAAAATCTGCGACAATATCGCTTCACATACAGTATTTACAGGAATACTTACTAACGATATTAAAAATCTTGAAATTTATTACCGCTGTATTGTTATGTTCTTCCAGAAGAGCCATGACAAATACGAATTTCTTCTCACACAAGCGGAAAAATTCATCTTGCTTTCCGAACTCCTTGAAAAAGGTCAGTATAACACCATAAAAGGCACAGGCGCAATTGCAGACAAGCTTAAAAGCGTGTCTTATGAATTTCTCCAGGAAAGCTATAAAGAGCATTTCGACGAGCAAATTGATATGCAGACCGAAACTGTTGTTATCATTGAGCCCGAAATCGTTGAAGAGCCTGTAATTGAAGAAATCCAGGAAGAGCCTGTTACAGAGGAAACCACCGAAGCAGAAGAAATTGTTGAAGCTGTTTTTGAAGAGGTTGCAACCGAAGAAGAAACAATTGAAATTGAACAGACAGAAAGCCTTGAGGTTGAAAAAGAGTCCGAAGAATCTGTTGAAGAACCCGCCGAAGAATTCTCTGCAGAAGAAATTGAAAGCTTCGTTTCTTCTGATGATGATATAATCGAATTTGAGGTTGAAGAATCCCCAGTTGAAGAAGAGGAAAAAGAAATTGAAGATGTTTCTTCCACTTCTGAAGTTGATGAGATTGCAGATATCCCGGAAGAAGCTACAGATGTTAACGATGAAATCAAACCAGAAGAAGCGTCTGTTGATAAAGCAGATGAAATAACCGACGATGTTATAGAAATCGAAAAAGAACCTCAATACGAGGTTGTTGAATGTAACATCCCTGAGATTAACGATACCGAAGAACCTGTCGTTGAAGAGGTTGTTCTCGAAGAAGAAACTATTGAAGAAAAACCCCCAAAAGAAAAGAAGAAAAAAAACCACAAGGGTCTTATTCTCTTTGTTCTTATTATCATCCTTGCAGGATTATTTGCAGGTTACAAATACGGTCCCGAGCTTATAAACAGCTACAAATATGATAAAGCGGTTGCCTTAGCTGAATCCGAAAAATACGCTGATGCAATTACCGCATTTAAAGATTTGGGCGACTATTCCGACAGTCAGGAAAAAGCACTTGAATGTGAATATAACAGCGCCTTAAAATTTGAAGAAGACGAAAAATATTCCGAAGCAAAAGTTGCTTTTGAAAATCTCGGTGATTACGGCGATTCAAAAACAAGAGCTCAAGCCTGTGCTTACAGCGAGGCAAAAGAGGCTCTTGATAACAACAATTTTGATGCCGCCTCCAAGCTTTTCATTGATTTAGGCGACTATGGTGACAGTAAAGAAATGGTTAAGGAATGTTCTTACAGACAAGCCCTTTCTTTAATAGAAAACAAAGAGTATGAAAGCGCTATCGAAATTCTTACAGCAATAAAAAAATATTCCGACGCTAAAGAAAAAATAACGGAAGCAAAATATATGTACGTTACAGATAATTTTGACAAAGATAACAAAAAGACAGTCAAATATCTTAACGAGCTTACAACAGCAAACTACCGTAACAGTGCAGAATTAAGAAAAGAGCTTTTAGGTTCTTCCGAGGTTATGTCCGCAGATATAAAAGCTTTTGTAAACTACAGCTCCACTGACCTTGAAACCTCACTTACAGAGCTTGATAATACAAGAGTGATTTATTTCCATGCAGTTGTTAACGATAAAGCGCTTTACGGTCAAACCCTTACTTTAAAATACACTACTGCATTCGGTTATTCACAAAAACAAACTGTAACACTTTCCGAAAGTGATAACGTTGCAGTAATGTCTTACCCCTCAACACAGCATAAAAACTACACCGTTGAATTTGAACTTTTAGATTCAACCGGCAAAAAGGTTGCAAGTCAGAAAATTTCATTCTAATAAAAAATCAGGAATTACAATTTAATTGCAATTCCTGATTTTTTTATTTGTTCTGCACTATTTTTAAGATTATTTAATTTAGATGCAGAAGCCGATTTTTTCCACCGAAGTCGCGTGCAGATACTTCGAAGTGGAAAAATCGGCTAAAATGAAATTTTTTTCATTTGTTCTGCGCTAAAGTAAACAATCTTACTGCATCATTCTTGAAGCACCTTCAGACATATCTGTTACCATATCAGACACGCCTTCGGAAACATCTGTAACAATATCACCTAAAACACCGTTATCGCCTTCTTCGGACTCATCTGTTACCATACCTGGATTCATAGTAGTTGTAACATTTGATGTGGCGGGGGTTGTTGTGGTAGTTGTATTTTCGTCGTTACCGCCGCAACCGCTGAACACAAATGCCATACATCCGATAAGCATAGCAACCGCAATAACTGTAATTATTTTCTTCATAATTTCACGCCCTTTCCGGAGATAAATCCTATTAACCCTAATAACTCCTGTATAATTATTTCCGTAATTTTAATTATTATTCGCTATTTTGTAAGAACACCGCCGTCGCTATAAAGAAGAATGAGAATATCTTTTTCTTCTCCAGTAACAGGGTCAATATAAACAAGAATTTCTTGAGAATCTTCTGCTCTGCAACGGTATTCGTAAACAAAATTTTCCGTTTCAAAATCTGTGGGAATAAATGCTTTTTTGTATGACAAAACTTCCAAATCATCCTTCAAAAGTTCTTGGGCTGATTTCAAGGTATATTTAACATTTTTCGGCACTGTTCGGGTTTTGTGATTCATTATATATCCGGTGGCATCAAAGCCTAAAATTTCGCCGTTATCAAGAGCCACACTGACTTTAATAAGGTCTGTGTAATAAGTTATTCCGTCCTCATAATAGGAAAAATTCACAGTACACACGCCATCAACAGTAGAATAATAGCTTTCTTTAACCTTTGTATAGCCTTTCTCCGTTAAAAATGCTGTTGCTTTTTTTATGGCAGCTTCTGTTTCAACGGTGCTTTCTCCTGCGTAACGGGATTTGAGCATATAAGAAACCAATCCGCCTTTTTGTGTTACGGAAACGGTTACATCGGAATTATAAAAAGTGTAAGTGCTCAGATTACTGTCTGTTTTATTTAAAAAATAAACCTCTTCTTTATTAACACCAATAAATTTTGCAGCTTTTTCCTGAGCTTCATCTTGGGTTACATCTTCAAGATTTTCCACAAGCACTGATTTTTTTGAATTAATATGGTCGGAAAAAGGTCCGTCGTAAATAAGTGTCGGATAGTCCTCCAAAGCTTGATTTGCATCATTTAATTCATTTGCAAGGTACAGCTTTTCATCACCCTCGCTTTGAAGCGTTGACTTTATTTCCTCAAAATTAAGTCCGCCGTTTTCTTCCTCTTCAATAAGATAATTAATCGTTTGCGAAAGTTTTTCAGAGTAGGTCTTTAATTTCCCCAAATTTTCTGTTTCTTCTTTAGTAAGCTTCTCACCGGAGGCAAGTTTTTCATTCAGAGAAAGTGTATATTCTCCTACTTGCGATAAAAACTTATATACACCGGAAACCTCTGTATTTCCGTCGGTTATTTCCGAAAGACTTTCCTTTGCAGAAGAGCTTGACCGCCAAAGCTTTGAAGCAACATCAGAAAGCATCGCAGAGCTTGAAGAATACATACATTTTTGCAAATTTATATCGATATCGTCCATATATGTTCCCAACTGTGTCAAAGCTCTTTCTCTTGAAGCTCGAACCTCTCTTTTAATAACCGCTAAATTATACATATTAACTCCGCCCCATACACCGAGCGCGACTACGAAAGCCGTAAGGAAACTGATAATTCTTACTAAGGTTCGTCGTTTTTTTATCATAAAAATACCCCTTTTTAGATAGAGTGAATTGTTTATATTCATTTTTTGCTAAAGTTAATAAATTATTCAAGAAATTTACATTAAAAGTTCATTCAAAAGCATTTACAAAAACGCTTATAATATAGTATAATGAGATGATTATAGATAATGGGAAATTATTGAAAGAAAGGAAGTATTGCTTTTGACTGTTTATTTTGACAACAGCGCAACAACAAAACCTTGCTCTGTGGCAGTAAATGCTGCAAAAAAAGCAATAGAAAACTGTTGGGGCAATCCTTCCTCTCTTCACGCATTAGGTCTTGAGGCTTCCGATGAATTGAGAAAAGCAAGAAAACAGGTTTCCAAGCTTTTAGGGGTTAATGAAAATTCGTTTTATTTCACTTCTTCCGGTACAACCGCAAACAACACTGCAATTTTCGGCGCATACGAAAAATTAAAGCGCGAGGGTAACAGAATAGTAACAACCTCTATTGAGCATCCAAGCGTTCTTGAACCTATAAAGCGACTTGAAGCAATCGGTTTTGAGGTTATTCACCTTAATCCCGACAAAAACGGAAAAATAAATGAAGAGGAGCTTTTTGAGAATATAAATTCAAACACAATTCTCGTTTCCTGTATGGCAGTAAATAATGAGGTTGGTTCTGTTCTTCCCGTAAACCGCATACGCGCTGCAGTAAAACGTGCAGGTGCTCCTGCAATCATTCATTCTGACTGTGTTCAGGCACTTTCTAAAATACAAGTAAATCCGAAAACAGTTGATGCAGATATAATTACCGTAAGCGGACATAAAATACACGCTCTTAAAGGCGTAGGCGGAATTTATTTAAAATCAAAAGGAATAATCAAACCCTATATTCTCGGCGGCAGTCAGGAACAAGGTATTCATTCGGGAACTGAAGCTACACCTGCAATAATGTCTTTCGGCGCGGCAGCAGAAGAGGCTTTGGAAATTACAGCCCACAGCGAATATGTTAAAACTCTTAAAGACCGTTTAGTTAACGGAATTTTAGATATTCCCTGTGTAAAAATCAATTCCCCCGAAGATGCAATCCCCTATATTTTAAATATTTCAATTTTAGGCCTTCCCAGCCAACCCACAGTAAACTTTATGAGTGAAAAGGGTATCTGCATTTCCGCCGGCTCTGCTTGTAAAATGGGCCACAGAAGTCCTGTTCTTACTGCTATGGGACTTTCCCCCGAAACAATCGACAGCGCAGTAAGAATCAGTCTTTCTCGTTTTAATACGGAAGAAGAAATAGATTATTTAATATCTGCAATAAAAGAGGCCGCAGAAAAATACGGCAAAAAACAGAGATAAGGAACATTAAAGAAAAATGAAAGAAATTATTCTTATAAAAGACGGTGAGCTTGCTCTTAAAGGACTTAACCGCTCCTCTTTCGAGTCAATGCTTATGAAAAATATAAAAAGAAGAATTCATCAGTTTGGCTCATTTCAGTTAAAGAACTCTCAATCCACTATTACTGTAACCCCCATTGATGACAACGCAGACCTTGATGCTGCCGCAGACGAGATTTCCCGCGTATTCGGCATTTCTGCTTATTCAAGAGCGGCAGTTTCTGAAAAGGATATAAATAAAATTCTTGAAATTGCTCCCGAGTATCTCAAAGACCAGCTGGAAGCCGCAAACACCTTTAAGGTTGAAGCAAAGCGTTCAGACAAAAGCTTCCCCTATAACTCCCCCGAAATTTCTGCAATGGTTGGCGGCAAGCTTCTTGAGAGCTTCCCCCATCTTAAAGTTAACGTTAAAAACCCCGATATTAAAGTTACTGTTGAAATCCGCGACCAAGCATATATTCGCGGTAATCAGCTTAAAGGTGCAGGCGGTATGCCCGTGGGTTCTTCCGGCAGAGCAATGCTCCTTATTTCCGGCGGCATAGACAGTCCCGTTGCCGCTTATATGATGGCAAAGCGCGGACTTGAGCTTGTTGGTATCCACTTTGCTTCTCCTCCGTACACTTCACCCCGTTCAGAACAAAAGGTTCACGACTTGCTGGCAAAGGTTGCCCGTTACAGCGGTCGAATCTGTCTTCATACAGTTCCCTTTACTGAAATTCAGGAGCTTATTCGTGAAAAATGTCCCGAGGAATATTTCACAATTATTATGCGCCGCTTTATGATGAGAATTGCTTGTATGCTGGCTGAAAATACCGATTGCCACGCTCTCATTACAGGCGAAAGCGTTGCTCAGGTTGCAAGTCAGACAACTCTTGCTCTCGGTTGTACCGATGCAGTTGCAACTCAACCTGTTTTCCGCCCTTGCATAGGAATGGACAAAGAAGAAATCATCACCATTTCAAGAAAAATCGACACATTTGATATTTCCATTCAACCCTTTGAGGATTGCTGCACGGTATTCACTCCCAAGCATCCAAAAACCCGCCCTCAGCTCAAGGATGTTGAAGAAGCAGAGAAGGTGCTTGATATAGAAGCTCTTTGCCAGAGAGCAGTTGATGGCATACAGCGTATTGCAATTAATTCAGACGGTGTTGAAAATGACTGAACTTGATTTAATTAAACTTGCTGAAAAGGCAATAAAAAAATTAAAAGAGAAAAACAAAAGCCTAGCCCTCGCAGAATCCTGCACAGGCGGTTGGGTAAGTAAAATTATTACCGATGTCAGCGGTGCATCCGCAGTATATCAGGGTGGCGTTTGCTCTTACTCCAACGAAGTAAAAATGAAGATTTTAGGTGTAAAAGAAGAAACACTTAGTTCTTTCGGCGCAGTAAGCGAACAGGTTGCCGAACAAATGGCGGAGGGTGTAAGAACCGCCCTTAACAGCGATATAGGAATAGGCATAACAGGCATTGCAGGTCCGCTTTCCGACAATACCTCAAAGCCTGTAGGTCTTATTTACGTTTGCATAGCAGACGGTAACAAAACAATTTGCAAAGAATTAAGAAATAATTTTGCAGATAACATAAGATTACAAAACAGAATTTCTGCCGTAGAAACGGCATTAAATCTTTTGGGTGATATATAATGAAAAAAAACAAAAAAGAAACTGTTTCCTCTTCACCTTATGTTTACTTTAGTAAATCCGAAGAAACCGTTTACAGAACAGATGAAACCCAAAAGCAAGAAATTTTTAAACGTTTAAAAAAGAGAAAGCTTAAAAAACGTGCTTTAAACATAACCAGCTTTGTTCTTGCTTTTGCTGTGCTTGTTTCGGGATTTTATGTAGGTAAAAAAGGTATTGAGAAATTCCTCGTTCTCCGCCAGGAAGAAAAAGCCCACAGCGATGCTCTTCTTCCCGACGATGTACTTAAAGACCTGGAGGGACTTTCAGAGGAAGAAAAATGGGCATATCTCTATGACAAATACCCCGAGCTTTTAGATGTAAAATTCCCGGCAGGAATTCTTTACGATTATGCTCTTTATTACGCTAAAAACCCTCAAACAATAGGTTACCTTAAAATTGACGGTACAAAAATTGACACACCTGTTGTTCAGGCAGATAACGACAAATACTATCTGCGTCACGACTTTAACGGAAATTCCACAAGCTACGGTGCAGTTTTTGCAACCTATAAAGCGAATTTCAAACCCTTTGACCGAAACACGCTTCTCTACGGTCACAATATGTTTGACGGTGAAAGATTTGCAGCTTTGGCAAATTACAAAAGCATTGATTATTTCAAAAAGCATCCTGTAATACAATTTGACACGCTTTTTGAAAAGCACGACTGGAAGGTTTACGCAGTTATTCTCACAAACGGCTCTACTGAAAGCAACAACGGTTATTTCTTCGACTTTACCTTTGACAATTGCTCGGACACTTGCTTCGAAGAATATATCGAAGAATTAGACAAGAGAAAGCTCTATGATACAGGCGTTGACTTGCTTCCTACCGATAAGCTTATTACTCTTTGCACCTGCACTTATGAATTCGATGATGCAAGACTAATAGTAATTGCAAGAATGGTGCGAGAGGGCGAAAGCTCGGAGGTTGATACAAAACTTGCAAAATTCAAGGAAACTCCCGTTAAATACCCCGAAAGCTTTTACGATAACCCCAAAAGCAATCCTTATAAGGATGATAAAAAATTCTATTTATATTAAATACAATAACCCGTGGTAAGAGGTGTGATATATGAAAATCAAAGCATTTGCTTTTGAACAGAACAGCTTTTCTCTTGCAACCGAAAAGCAAGATGTGGCTTCAAAACTCAACGAAAGCGGAATTTATTTTGAAAGCTTCAGCGATGCAAACGAGCTTTTCAAGGAAATTTCCGTCGCTCTCGAAAGTGCACAAGCACTTTTGATAGGTGTTGAAAAGGACTTGTTCCTTAAATTCAAACCCGTACTTATAAAAGCCTTTAACTTTACTCCAGCTTACAGCGAAAGAATTGAAACTGCTATCGGCAGTGCAATTTTAGACGAAAAGCTCATTAAGGCACATACACTTGTTCCTAACGAGTGTATTGAGCTTATTTCCCCTGATGGTCTTTTCAGTTCTTTCTATGTAAAATCTGCCGACCAATATATCGTTGTTTTCCCGTTAATTGAGGAAGGTGTGGGAGACACTCTTTTAAATTCAGGTCTCCCCTTCTTCAAAACACCTGAAAGAAAATTCAGAGTTTACGATGATATTGTAAATGAGGAGAAAGCTTCACCTAAAGCAGAAAATATTGTTGCAAAGCTTGTTAAGAATGATTTAAAACTCGCTGTTCCATCAACTCCCGCAGCAAAAACTCTCAAAGAAGATATCAGGTCTTGCCCCAATTACGAAAACAATGTGTATTTTACACCTTATGTTAATGATTCAGGCGTAGAAGATCCAAAAGAATATGCCGCACAATTGGCAAAAGGTTCAATGGATTTAAGAAGTGCGGATTTAGGTGCAACCGTTTCCAATATTTTCAGAGAGAAAAAGGGCGATACGGTAATCAATTATTATTCTTTCATAAGCGTTGCAACAGAAGATAAAATTGTTGTTAAAAAGCTTTTTGCAAACGCAGGCGAGGACGTTGACAATCTTATCATAGAAGCAACAAACGAGCTCTATTCAATGATTGATAAATATGCGGATGAGGTTATCTTCAAAAGAAACGCAACGGAAGAAGAAAAAAACAAATATGAGCAGGCGCTCATTGAAGCTGAATTTCAAGCAGACCAAAGACCTACCGCTTCTATCGGCAAAAAAGGTACAATTATCGCAATTGTTGCTTTGGCAATTGCAGTTATCGTTTGCGTAATTTTAGGCTTCAAATTCGGAGGTTACTTTGTAACACCGTCAGATGCTCCTGAAAAAGAATCCATTCAAGCGGGTGGTACTGTTGCTAACACCGCACCCTCAACAACCTTGGGCAGTATTCCCGCGCTTACTGAAAAAGACACAACAAAAAAATCTGAAATTACGGAATTTGTTTCCGAGGAAGAAAGTACAACTTCAATCTTCGATGTTCCGGCTACTTCACAGTTAACTCCCGTTCCCGATACAAACAACCCTGTTATAAACTATACCCCCAACACTAACACAGGCCCTGTTACAACTGAGGAAAAAACTACCGAAGAGCAAACTACAAAGAAACCCAAACCCTCCACCACAAAAGAGGAGTCAACAATGGAAGTTATCGAATTTTAAGCAGTATTGATTTTATTTGAGGAGAGATAAGAATGGCAGTACTTGTTACAGGTGGCGCAGGCTACATCGGTTCACACACCGCAATTGAATTACTTAATTCAGGAAAAGAAATAGTTATTCTCGACAATTTCTACAACAGTTGTCCCAAGGTTCTTGACAGAATAAAAGAACTTTCAGGCAAGGATTTTGCATTTGAAGAATGTGATATCAGAGATGCTGACGGATTAAGAAAAGTTTTCGAAAAACACAGCATTGATTCTGTTATTCACTTTGCAGGTCTTAAAGCAGTTGGTGAATCCTGCGAAAAGCCTTTGCTTTACTATGAAAATAATATCAGTGGTACAGTTACACTTTGCGAAGTAATGGCAGAATACGGATGTAAAAAAATGGTTTTCAGTTCTTCCGCAACTGTTTACGGAGAGCACAATGCTTCCCCTCTTAACGAAACTATGAAAACAGGCGGAACAACAAATCCATACGGTACAACAAAATATTTCATCGAGCAAATTCTCACAGATACTGCAAAAGCAGATAAGGATTGGAGCGTTTGTCTTTTAAGATACTTTAACCCCATCGGCGCCCACGAAAGCGGAAGAATCGGTGAAAGCCCTAACGGAATCCCCAACAACCTTATGCCTTACATAACACAGGTTGCAGAGGGTAAACGTGAATATCTCAATGTTTACGGCAACGATTATGATACCGTTGACGGAACAGGCGTTAGAGATTATATTCACGTTGTTGACCTTGCAAAAGGCCACCTCAAAGCTCTCGAAAAAATCGAAAAAGAAAATGATACTTTTGTTTATAATCTCGGAACAGGAACAGGCTACAGCGTTCTTCAGGTTGTTGCAGCTTTTGAAAAAGCATCGGGTGTTAAGGTTCCCTATAAAATAGTTGACCGCCGTCCCGGTGACCTTGCAACCTGCTATTCCGACCCATCCAAAGCAGAAAAAGAGCTCAAGTGGAAGGCAGAAAAAGGTATTGATGAAATGTGCGCCGATTCTTACAGATGGCAGCACAACAACCCCAACGGCTACGAGGACTGATAATTTTTGCAATTTGTTCCCTATAATTCACGCGATATAAGACACAAGTCAATATTCGGTAGCATAGCCTCAAATGAAAATTTGAGGCTTTGTGTTCTTATGCCCCGTTCCTTCTCTTGCCAAAAAGTTACACTCGTTATTCACAAGGACGGAGAAGAAAATCAATACCGCGACCTTTTCTGGTGCGGTATGAACGGTGAAAGCGAAGAATGGTGGGACATTAACCTTTCTCTTGATACAGGCCTTTATTTCTATTATTTCACATACGAAACGCCTTTCGGAAGAGGCAACATCTTTCTTCACTCGGGCGGTTGCGGTGAAATCGCCCCCGAGGGCAAGCAATGGCAATTAACCGTATATGATAAAAATTATAAAACGCCCGAATGGATTAAGGGCGGAATAATGTATCAGATTTTCCCTGACCGCTTTTCTAAAGGAAAGGGAAATATAAAAAATGTTCCCGAGGACAGAATAATCCACGAAAACACAACTGACACACCTGTTTGGAAGCCTAATGAGCAAGGCAAAATTCTTAATAATGACTATTACGGCGGTAATCTTAAAGGAATTGAAGAAAAGCTTCCCTATATCGCATCTTTGGGTGTTAATGTAATTTACCTTAACCCCATTTTCGAAGCTCATTCCAACCACCACTATAACACTGCCGATTACAGCAAAATAGACTCTCTTTTGGGTGACGAAAAGGATTTTAAAGACCTTTGCAAAACTGCTGAAAAATACGGCATCAAAATAATTCTTGACGGTGTTTTCAGTCAC
This sequence comes from Acutalibacteraceae bacterium, assembly GCA_045536495.1. Lineage (GTDB taxonomy): Bacteria > Bacillota > Clostridia > Oscillospirales > Acutalibacteraceae > DTU089. Next base: position 25,404 of record JAZSNR010000082.1, on the reverse strand, counting down.
ACAGGCTCTGACAGTATTTACTTTAACCGCGAGGGAAGATATGATTCTCTCGGTGCATACAATAGTTCGGAAAGTCCTTTTAAGGATTGGTTCACCTTCGAAGAAAACGGCAAATATAAAAGCTGGTGGGGAATTGATACTCTCCCCGAAACCAACGAGGACAACGAAAGCTTTATTGAATATATTGCAGGTAAAAAAGGAATTGCTGAAAAATGGCTGAAATGCGGTGCATACGGCTACCGCCTTGACGTTGCAGACGAACTTCCCGACAAATTCCTTGATGAATTCTGCAAAAGCGTAAAATCCCTTAATAAAGACTACCTTGTTATAGGCGAGGTCTGGGAAGATGCTACAAACAAAATCAGTCACGGCGGAAGAAGAAAATATCTTTTAGGCGAACAGCTTGATTCCGTTATGAACTATCCCTTTGCAAGTGCAATTCTTACCTTTATGAGATACGGCGTTGCGGAAAACTTTATGGAATCTGTTGTAACAATATGTGAGAATTATCCCAAAACCGCTCTTGACTGCCTTATGAACCACATCGGCACTCACGACACAGCGCGTATTCTCACAAGCCTAATTTATGACTCTATTGAGCACAAGCCAAGGAATATTCAATTGAACTGCAAGCTCAATAATGAAGAATATGAAAAAGCAAAACAGCTTTTAAAATGTGCAACCGTTTTGCAATACACGCTCCCCGGTTTCCCCTCGGTTTATTATGGTGATGAAGCAGGTGTTGAGGGCGGTGGTGACCCCTTTAACCGTTCCTTCTTCCCCTGGGGCGCAGAGGACGGAGATTTAACCGAATGGTACAGAAAGTTAGGCAATGTGCGCAACTCTCTCAAATGCCTTAAACGCGGCGTTTTCAAGCCATATTCGGCTATGCTTTCCTGCATTGCTTACACAAGAGAGACAGAAGATGAAAAAATCATGGTTATCGCCAACCGCAATTACCATGAAATTGATTATTATTTACCTGATGAATTTAAATACAAAGAAGAATTACTCTCAAACGAATATATAAAAGAATATGTAAAAATCCCTGCAAACAGTTCAGTGATTATAAAAAGCAACTGATTTTTTGAAAATCAGTTGCTTTTTGATTTTAATATGCCTTAGTATAAAGTTCTCCCTTTTCAATATCAATTCCCTTAACCGCCATAAGCTCGGAAACTGTTACAAGCTGATAACCGTTTTTAATAAGCCAGGGAACGATTACCTCTGTTGCATCGCCCGTTGAACCGTAAAGGTCATGCATAAGAACAATAGAGCCATCACGGACATTGTTCTTAATAGATGAAACAACTGAACTTGAATTCCTGTGCTTCCAATCCAATGTATCAACAGACCAGTTGAACATTGGGTATTTTACGTTGCTCCTGACGGTAGAATTAACCGCACCACCGGGAGTACGGACAATTTTCGGTGCTTGTCCCGTAATTTTTTTAACTGCATCATTGGTCTTTGAAATTTCCGATTTTATTGTTGATGCAGAAACGGAAGTTAAAATGGTGTGGTTATATGTATGGTTTCCTATTTCACAATCAAGCTTTGCCTCACGCTTAATGCAATCCTTATAGGTTGAAACACGTGAACCCACAACAAAGAATGTTGCTCTTGCATTATTCTCTTCCAAAACATCAAGAATCTGGTTGGTTACGGGTGTATAAGGTCCGTCATCGTATGTAAGCGCTACCATTTTCTTTTTAGGGTTAATTCCGTAGAGAGAGAATGTGTTTGAAATAAGCTTTGAATCTCTCACAACAATTCTGTAATTATTCTTTTTTCCGTAAACGGGTTTAGAGTCTGTATATGTAAGTTTTGAAAGACTTGAAATGGTAGAAATTGTTTTCCAGCTTTTCTCACCCTCGGCTTTTCGCTGAACCTGATAACCGCTACCCTCAACAGCTTTTTCCCAATTAAGAACAATCCCCTTTGGAGAATGCTTTGCTGAAACCTTTGGAGGAACAGTATATTTTATAGAATAACCTGCTTTACGAAAACTTCCAAATGTACTGCCTTTTACTTGCCTTACGGTATAAAGGTAGGTTTTTCCGTTTTTAACAGCGGTATCTGTATAAGAGGTTGTTGAATTACTGCTTATTTTCTTTATTAAATCCCAATCGGACGCACCTTTTAATTTCCTGTAGACTCTGTAACCTGTACCGGAAGTCATTTTCGACCAGGAAATTTTAACACCGTTTGCTGTGCTATTCAAATTAACCTCAGAGGGTGCTTTGAGAGCAGTTGTTTTAACCTTTTTCAAATAGTCGCTCTTACCGCCGTTTTCACCGATTGCTTTTACTAAATAAGTATATTGTCTACCGTTTACTATTGAGCTGTCTTTATATTGCAAAGAGGCAGTTTCTGCCACCTTAACCCAATCGGTATTTTTAGTATCTTTTCTGTAAACAAAGTATTTTTCTGCGTTGCTGACTTTGTTCCATTTAACCCTGATTGTATTTGAATAATAGTTCTTAAGGGTAACATTTTTGGGTGGCGAAACATATTTTGCTACAACACCGTCTCTGTCATAACCGCTGTTATATTCTCCGTCTATGGCTCGAACGGTATAAATATATGTCTTGCCGTTTTTAACCGTTTTATCTTTAAAAGCAGAATACTTTTTACTTACACTATCCAGATATGTCCAGCTTGTACTGGCAGTTTTTCTGTAAACTCTGTACCTATCCGCAGTTTTTGTCTTCTCCCAATAAACAGTAACATAACCGTTATCATTTTCGGTTTTCTTGAGAGTGGGAGCAGTTATGTAAACCTTTGAGGTTTTATATGTAAAAGAGCTTCTGTGAATTCCCTTGTGAGCAATTACGGTATATGTATATTTTTTGTTATCCTCAACATTTTCATCAAGAAAAATGCAGGTATCATCGCCATCGAACTCGGCAATAACTTTATCTGTGTTACCGCTTTTTCTGTAAACTGTGTAACCATCTGCGCCTTCGCTTTTATTCCATATAAGCTCAATACCGCCGTATACAGAACCTGCCTTTGTGAGAGTGGGTTGTTTGAGATAAATAACCGTGCTTTCTTCGCTTATTTCACCTTCATTAAATGCGTTGTAGGCTTTTACGGTATATATATATTCTTTTCCGCTTTGGGCGGTTTCATCTGTAAATGAAAGGGTTTCAAAGCCTCTTACATCACCGATTTCTTGATACTCCCCACCATCTGCACATCGATAAATTTTATACCCTGCAGTATCATCAACCTGTTCCCAAGTAACGCTGACACCCTTTGCGGTGTTAACCGCCACAATATTTTGAGGAGCGGCGGGAACAACATTTTCAAGGTCGCTCTTTGTAGCGCCTATTGTAAATATATTAACTATGGCAAGAGCAATCATTGCCAAAGAAATTAATTTTTTCATACTGATCACCAAAATTCTTGTAATATATTATATTATAAAACAATGTTCTTGAAAGCACAACATAATACGACAAAAAAATCCAAAGTATGACAATTTTGTAATAAGCATTATACGCTTCGCCTTTCGTTGACAATAAAAGCAAAAAATAGTATAATATTTTGTTGGTATCAAATATTCGGAGGTGGTACAGTGTCCGACAAAGCATATAGGCTTTCCTTATCTTTTTTATCTGTATTTTCGGTGATTGTTTTAACTGTGGGCATTTTGCTTTCAGTGTTTACGGCACCCAAAGGTGCAAATAACGAAAGTGATATACAAGTAAACATTAGTCTTCAAGAAAATGAAAACAAATCCCCTATTGTAAACACCACCTATCCTGAAAGCTTTGACAATTTATTGGGCACTGTAACGACTCTTAAAAACCGTTATCCTGACCTTCTTAAAATATACACCGCAGGATATTCTGAAAGTGGCAGAGAGCTTTTGATGTATACTTTAGGAAACGGCGAGAAAAAAGCTCTTATCATCGGCGGAATTCACGCACGAGAGCATATAACAACCAAATATCTTTTAAAGGTTACAGAAGATTACTGTGAAGCCTACGGAGGTCCGACAGGGTACTACGGAAACTATGATATATATAATCTTTTAAATGAATACACCCTTTACATAATCCCTTCCGTAAATCCCGACGGACTTGAAATCATACTTGCAAACGATACTCCCGAAAAAAACGTAAGAGTTTCCAAGCTTTCGGAATATAAAGCCAATAAAAAAGGCGTTGATTTAAACAGAAATTTCCCGCTTGCATGGGATTATATAAATAATGGTGTCACCGCTCCTGCAGATTATTATTTCAAAGGCTACCAAAGCGGTAGCGCAAAGGAAACACAGGTTTTAATGAATTTATGTAAAGAAAATAATTTTTCTTTTATGATTTCTGTTCATATTAAAGGCAACTGCATTTTCTGGGGCGATACCTACAAAACTCAAAACAATTCAATTTATAAAGCATTTGCACAAGATATCTGCAATGCATCGGGACTTCTGATGACAGAGCCCACACAAAAACCCAAAGACTACGGCGGCGGTTTTGAAAACTGGTTCAGACATACCTTTGACCGTCCGGGAATTTGTATAGAACTAAGCGATAATATAAACATAATTGAACCTTGCACAAACAAAAACTACAAGAATTTTGATAGTTTTGTCAATTACGAGAAAACATCAAATGCTATTGCAGCAGCAATGGCTTCAGCAAACAAATAAATAAAGAAAAGAGATAATATGAAAACTCAACAGTATTTACAAAGTGAAAAGTATTCAAGATTAATGTTTATAGCCTGTTTTGCGGCATATTCTGCATCCTATATAGGCAGAATCAATTTTTCCGCGGCACTTCCTGCCATTATCGAAGATGGTTTTTTCACTAAAACCGAAGCAGGCATAATCGGCTCTGCATTCTTCATTGTTTACGGCGCATTTCAGATTATAAACGGCTTTTTAGGTGACAAGCTTTCACCCTTTAAAATGATTACAACAGGAACATTCCTTTCCGCCGTTGCCAATGTTTTGATGACATTCTGCGCAAGCAATATCCAAATGGCAATTGTCTGGGGCTTTAACGGCTTTGCCCTTTCTCTTCTCTGGGCGGCAATTCTCAAAATTCTCGCAAACATAATAAACGACGGAATGAGAGCAAAAGCTTGTCTTAACATCGCGGCAACTCTCCCCATAGGAACAATTCTTGCATATCTTTTCGCATCTCTTTCAATTAAATTTTTCAACTGGAAATTTGTTTTCTACATTCCTGCGGCAATTCTTTTTGTAGTATGCGCTTTCTTTACTATTTCTTCTTTAATGGTAAAGCCACATATAACCGAAAGAGAAATCGTTGCAGACAAACTCCCCGAAAAGAAAAAAGCAAAGGGCGGTCTTCTCCCCTTGCTTCTTATGGCAGGTATATTTATTATTCTCCCTGCAGATGCTATTCACGGTGCAATTAAAGAGGGTATCACCACCTGGGTTCCCACAATGATTACCGAGGTTTATTCAACCGCTCCCTCATTCTCCGTTTTCCTTTCAATTATTCTTCCTATTTTCAACATTTCAGGTGTTTACATAATCACACCTATTTACAACAAGATTTTCAAAAAAGACGAGCTTAAAACAGGTGCGGCAATTCTCCTTTTCGCCCTTGTTCCCCTTTCATTGCTCATCTTTATGGAAAAACTTCCCGTTGTAGCGAGTGTGGCACTGTTGGCAATTATAACCACATCTCTTCATTCCTACAACTATATGATAATAACCCTTGTTCCAATGCATTTCTCATATTGCTCAAGAACTGCAACTGTTACGGGTATTATGAATGCCACAGCTTACGTTGGTTGCGCCGCCGCTACATACGGCTTCGGTGTAATTTCCGACAAAATTGGTTGGAACGGCTCCATTTTCGTTTGGATTGGTTTAGCAGTAACCGCTTTACTTGTAACCCTTTCAGCATCGGGTAAATGGAAAAAGTTCAAAGAAAAAACTGCAATTAAGGAATAATATTATGAACGTTTACGATTTTGATAACACAATATATGACGGCGAAAGCGTTGTTGACTTTTTCCTCTATTACTGCAAAAAAGACAAATCGCTTTTAAAATACCTTCCGTCTGTATTTGTTGCGCTTTTTAAATATAAAAGAGGCAAAGTCACAATTGAACAAGCTCTTTCTAAATACGGAAAAGCCGTTGCAGACTACTACACCGAGCATCCTGACATTCCCGAAGATATGAAATCCTTCTGGGATTGTCATATGAATAAAATCAAGCCTTTTTATAAAGACATTCGGAGCGACGATGACCTTATTATTTCAGGGTCTCCCGAATTTTCCCTTGAAATAATTTGCAAAAGGCTTGGTATTAAACGTTACATCGGCTCTCTTATTGATACCGAAACAGGTGAAGTGAAAAGACTTTGTATAAGAGAAAACAAGGTTAAAGCATTTTTCCAGGAATACCCCGATACTAAAATCGAAAATTTTTATACTGATTCCGTTAATGATTTACCTTTAATTGAAATCAGCGAAAACGCCTATCTTGTAAAAGGACATAAAATCACAAAAATAAAATAAATGAAAGCAGTGAAGAGCGTGACAGAAGATATAAACATAATAAAAAAAAGATTTCACGAACTGTCAATGCGTTCACAAAATCGCGGAGTTTATTTTTACAGCGACTTTTTAAATCTTTATGAGCAAACGATTCTTTTTGATGAAATAAAAAGAGACGTAACTCTTTACGGTGGTTTTCCCGAAGCGGAAAGAAAAATTGCCTGCTTTGGAAACGAAAATGAGTTCGGCTACGAACCGAACCCACCTATAACTATTATTTGCATTGAGCCTCTTTCAAAAAAATTCTCCGATGACCTAACCCACAGAGATTTTCTCGGTTCTTTAATCGGTCTTGGCATTAAAAGGGAAACTCTCGGAGATATTATTATCACGGAAAATGTAGGTTATGTTTTCTGCCTTGAAAGCATTTCCCAATTTATAATTGATAATCTTTTCAAGGTTAAGCACACAAGTGTCAGTTGCCGAGTTTGCGATTCAATTCCCGAAAATGCTTTTCCAAAACCCAAGGAAGAGGTTGTAATTCTTTCTTCAATGCGGCTTGATGTTGGCATAAGCGGAATATATAATATTTCAAGAAGTAAAAGCTCCGCCCTTGTAGATGGAGAAAAAGTCTTTATCAACGGACGACTTGCAACAAGCTCTTCAAAAAATATCGAACTTGGTGATACCGTTTCCGTAAGAGGCTACGGCAGATTTCGCTATGTTGATATTTTGGGTGATACAAGAAAAGGAAGAACGAGAGTGCTGTGTGAAGTTTATTAATCACAAGCCACCAGTCGCCAGCTACCAGTTGCCAGCGAATAAAAACGGTAACTGAGCAAAGGAGAAAATTTATGAGTAATTACAAAGAATTGGTTGTATGGCAAAAATCAATACAACTTGTTACAGATATTTAAAATTGACAAAAATCTTCCCAAAAGAAGAAGCTTATAGTCTGGTTTCACAAATGCACAGAGCAGCTATATCCATACCGAGTAATATTGCAGAAGGACACGACAGGAACTCGGATAAAGAATTCAGTCAATTTTTATGCATTGCAAGAGGCTCTTTAGCTGAATTAGAAACTCAAGTTATAATTGCGGAAAATTTAGGATATATAAAACAAGAACAAAAAACATACATTTTAAATAAATGTTATGAAATAGGCAAAATGATAAATGGTCTTTTAAAAAAACTTGGTTAGTTGTTAACCTTTCGTCACTCGCTCACGTCCACAGTTTGCATTTCTGGAGGCTGGCGACTGGTGACTGGCAGCTATCCAGAAAGGTTGTTACTATAAAAACTCTAAAATTAGGCAAAAGCGGTGTAGAAGTACCCGTAATTGCAGTTGGCTGTATGAGAATGGCAGATAAAACTGTCGATGAAACAAAAGCGCTTATTGATACCGCAATGGGTGCAGGTCTTAATTTCTTCGACCACGCTGACCTTTACGGTGGCGGTAAAAGCGAAGAGATATTCGCAAAAGCAATAGGTATGAATGACGATGTGAGAGAAAAGATTATATTACAGTCAAAATGCGGTATATGTCCCGGCAAGACAATGTTTGATTTCTCTAAAGAGCATATCATTGAATCCACTGAGGGCTGCCTTAAAAGACTTAACACAGATTATCTTGATTTTCTTCTTTTGCACCGCCCCGACACACTCTATGAGCCCGAAGAGGTTGCAGAGGCTTTCGCAATTCTTAAAGATAGCGGAAAAGTTAAGCATTTCGGTGTTTCTAACCAGAATCCTATGCAAATTCGCCTTTTGCAGAAATATTTAGGTGATGAGCCTATTTGCGTTGACCAGCTTCAATTCAGCATCACCGACTGCCATATAGTAAAGCAGGGTCTTTATGTTAATATGCGCGAGGACAATGCCATTGACCGTGACGGCGGAATTTTAGAATACTGCCGTTATGAAGATATCACAATTCAGGCTTGGTCACCTTTCCAATACGGCTTTTTCGAGGGTGTTTATGTTGATAACCCCGATTTCCCCGAAATCAATACAAAGCTTCAGGAATTAGCCGATAAATACGGCGTTACAAAGTCAACTATTGTTATCGCCTGGATTCTTCGCCACCCTGCAAAAATGCAGCCCTTAACAGGCACAATGAATCCAAAAAGACTTTCAGAATGTGCCGCCGCAAGTGACATCACCCTCACAAGACAAGAATGGTATGATATATTCTCAAGTGCGGGAAACGTAATACCTTAACTAATAATAAAAGCCATCCGAAAAGGATGGCTTTTATTATTAGTTTTGTCAAATTTTTCTAACCTTAACTACATCTTCGCTTTTCTTAACTGCCTCAACAACACTATCTGGAATATTGTCTGCAGCGATAAGTGTATAAGCGAAATCGCCTTTTGCTTTTGAAGCGAAGCCTTTTGTTTCAATGCCGTTACTTGTGAAAGCACCGAGAATATCATTAACTGTTGTCAATGTATTGTAATGAATAACAGAAAGTCTGTCACCCTCTGCATCAAGCTCAACATTGGGGAAGTTAACGGAGTTTTTGATATTACCTTTTTCAAGGTATTCTCTGATTTCAACTGCTGCCATATATGCGCAGTTTTCTTCACTTTCGGGAGTAGACGCACCCAAGTGAGGAAGAGCAGTAACATTTTCAACACCGATAACCTCGTCAGAGGGGAAGTCTGTTACATAAGCCGCAACCTTGCCTGCCTTAACTGCTTCTGCTAAATCTGCGCCAACAACAAGCTCACCGCGAGCAAAGTTGAGGATTCTGACACCATCTTTCATTTTTGCAATTGTATCAGCGTTAATCATACCCTTTGTATCTTTAGTGCAGGGAAGATGAAGAGTTATGTAATCTGCCTTTTCGTAAATTGCATCAAGTGAGTCAACGTATTCTGTGTCAGCAGGAAGCTGATCTTTAAGTGCTTCGTTGAAATAGGGGTCGTAACCTACAATTTTCATACCGAGATTGTTTGCGGCAACTGCTACGAGTCTGCCGATAGCACCAAGACCAACAACACCGAGAGTTTTACCGAGAATTTCGGGACCTGCAAACTGTGATTTACCTTTTTCAACAAGCTTGCCAACATTGTCGCCCTCGCCCTTAAGAGTTTTGCACCAGTCATAAGCGGCAGCAACTCTTCTTGAAGTGAGCATAAGTCCTGCAACTACAAGCTCCTTAACTGCGTTAGCGTTAGCACCGGGAGTATTAAAAACAACAATACCCTTCTTTGTGCATTCGTCAACGGGAATGTTGTTAACACCTGCGCCTGCTCTTGCAACTGCAACTGTTTTTTCACTGAAATCAAAATCGTGCATTGCAGCGGAACGAACAATAATACCATCAGGACATTCACAACAGTCTGAAATTGCGTATTTGCTGTCGAGCTCTTTAAGACCGATTTGAGAAATTTTATTTAATGTAAGAATATCGTACATTTTTAATCAACCTTTCAGGAGTTTTCTTTTTCGAATTTTGTCATAAACTCAACGAGTTTTTCAACACCCTCAACGGGCATAGCGTTGTAAATGGAAGCTCTCATACCGCCAACGGTTCTGTGACCCTTAAGGTTAACAAAGCCTGCTTCTTTTGCTTCCTTGATGAATTTTGCGTTAAGCTCTTCGCTGTCTGTAACGAAAGGAACGTTCATAAGTGAACGGTCTTCTTTTACAACTGTACCCTTGAACATTTTGCTGTTGTCAAGGAAATTGTAAAGAATTTCAGCTTTCTTGCGGTTTCTTTCTGCCATTGCTTCAAGACCGCCAAGAGATTTAATCCATTCAAGAACAAGCTTGCAGATATAAATTGTGTAGCAAGGGGGTGTGTTGTAAAGAGAGCCGTTATCAGCGTGAACCTTATAGTCAAGCATTGTGGGGCAGTAATCTCTTGCGTTACCAAGTAAATCTTCACGAACGATTACGATTGTAAGACCTGAGGGAGCAACGTTTTTCTGTGCGCCGCCGTAAACCATACCGAATTTTGTAACGTCAAGAGGCTCTGAAAGGAAGCAACTTGAAATATCGGCAATAAGAGTTACATCGCCTGTGTCAGGAAGTTCTTTGTAAACTGTGCCGTAAATTGTGTTGTTAAGGCAAATGTAAGCATAGTCTGCATCCTGACGGAAATCTTCTTTATTTGTTTTGGGAATGTAAGAGAAGGTTTTGTCTGCGGAAGATGCAACAACCTTGCAATCGCCGTATTTCTGTGCTTCTGTAAGAGCTTTCTTTGCCCATTGACCTGTAACAATGAAATCTGCTTTACCTGAACCGTTCATAAAGTTCATGGGAATTGCCGCAAACTGTGTTGAAGCACCGCCCTGAAGGAAAAGAACCTTGTAGTTGTCAGGGATGTTCATAAGCTCGCGAAGAAGTGCTTCCGCATCTTTAATAATTGTCTCGAATTCTTTTGAACGGTGAGACATTTCAGCTACGGACTGACCGCAACCTTCGTAATCAAGCATCTGTTCAGCTGCTTTTTTCAATACTTCCTCGGGAAGCATGGAGGGACCTGCAGAAAAGTTATATACTCTGCTCATAGTAAAATCTCCTTTTATTAAAAATAAATTATAAACTAAATAAATTAACCGGGTATCTCCCCTACTCCGCTTAGAACAAGTCTCGGACGGTAAGCGTAGTGGTCAATATCTTCCTTTGATGTAACACCCGAAAGCACGAGAACTGTGTCAAGACCGCCTTCGATACCAACAACGATATCTGTATCCATTCTGTCGCCAATCATAACCGCTTCGTTAGAGTGAACGCCCAGCATATTAAGCCCTGTTCTCATCATCAAGGGGTTGGGTTTACCAACAAAATACGCCTCTTTACCCGTTGCCATTTCAATAGGTGAAATAAGCGCACGGCAGGCTGGAATAATATTGCCATTGTCAGTCGGACCCGTCACATCGGAATTGGTTCCGATAAGCTTTGCGCCCTTTCTTACAAGGTTAACCGCCTTGCAAACAGATTCATAGTTATAGTTGAAAACCTCGCCCACTACAACATAATCAGGGTCGGTTTCGCTGATTGTGATACCCTCGTTATAAAGGGCACTGTAAAGACCCGGTTCGCCTATAACATAAACCTTGCAATTTGGTGACTGCTTACTCAAAAACTTTGCAGTTGCAAGTGCGCTTGTGTAAAAATGACTTTCATCAACATCTAGACCCATATTCTTGAGCTTCTGAGAAAGCTCCATAGGGGTTTTTCCGCTGTTGTTTGTTAAGAAAAGAAACTGCTTATTCTCTCTGTAAAGCCATTCAACAAATTCCTTAACACCGGGAAGAATCTGGTTTCCGTGATATATAACACCGTCCATATCACAAATGAAACCTTTTTTGTCTCTTAAATTTTGCATATTCTGTTTTTTCCTTTCGGCGCGAATCGCCATAAACAAGTGTTTTTCTTATTTCATACAATTATATTCTTTTACCACATTTCTATATTATATTATTTTAAATTCATTTACAATAATCATAAGGACGAATTTTAACATATAAAAACCAAAATTTTTGAGTAAAAACACAACATATTCTTTAATATTTCCATATACGAAAAAACAGACCGCCTTAACGACGGTCCATTCAACAATTTTAGCTTTTATATATTTTATTCGGCATCAGGAGAAATAAGTCCGTAGCCTGTTTCATTTCTTTTATAAACCACATTTATTTGGTCAGTATCTGCATTGAGGAACATGTAGAACTGATGTCCTAAAAGGTTCATTTGAAGAATTGCCTCTTCAACGCTCTGAGGCTTGAGAGAAACTGTTTTCTCTCTTATAACATCAAATTCGGTTTCCTCTTCCACATCAATCATAAAATCATCAAGAACTGCAGAATGGAGCTTTTTGTCAAGACGAGTTTTGTTTTTTCTGACCTGTCTTATAAGAGAATCAACACACTCGTCAAGGGCATCAACAATGTTGTCTGCGCGTTCTTCCGCTCTGAAAATCATACCGCCCTTTGTAACGGTGATTTCAACAATCTGGCAATTTTTTTCAACTGTTGCCGTTACCTTGGCATTTGCCTCTTCGCCGAAAAGCTTCTCAACTTTTGAAAGGCGTTTTTCAGCACGTGCGCGGAAATCTTCCCGAGGATTACATTTGCGTCCAACGATAGTAATGTTCATAATAACACCCTTTCTGTGTATGCAGTAAGGAGAACTGCTCAAATCCAAAGATTCAAACGGTTCTCCTTTCGATTAAATAATACCACATTGTCAGTTGAGTGTCAACAACTTTTGTGCAACTGTAATAAAAAATAATTCGTTTTCAGGATTTGTTGATAAAATATGCCAACAATGCAACAAAATCAGTAGTTAATTTATTTAAAATATCATTTGACATAATCTTCATATAATGTTAATATTTTACTAATAAATAATTAGGTGGGAATTTTATGAAAAAATTTATTGCAATTCTTTTAACCTTGTCCCTTGTATTTTCGCTTTGTGCCGTAAGTGCAAGTGCGGCGGAAGATGCCCCTGACCTTTCCTATGCGGTGTCAGCTGACTTGCATTACACACAGCACGAAGAAACACTTGAATGGTTCTCCGAAGACCCAATTTACGGCTACGCTAACCGCCGTGCCGCAATGGAAAATGAAAGCACACTTATTATTGATGAGTTTTTAAACCAGTGTGCAGCGGACGATAATATTCAGTTCGTTCTCGTTCCCGGTGATATTACCAACGACGGTAAAACGTTCCTTGCTGATCATCAGGTAATGGCAGAAAAATTCCGTAAGTTTGAAGCTGAAACCGGTAAACAGATTTATGTTATTGACGGTAACCACGATATCGGTATGCTTGGTGAATACTGCGAAACAAGCAGAAATGAGTTTATTGAAACATACTATGAATTTGGTTATGCGGAAGCTCTTGTTACAACAGATTATGACTGTTCCTACACAGCCGATTTAAGCAACAAATACCGCCTTATCGCTCTTGACAGTTGTGATTATGATAAATCCACCGAAGACGGTATGACAGAAGAAAAGGTTCAATGGGTTATCGACCAGGCAGAAAAGGCTTATAAGGACGGCAAATACCCCATTCTTATGATGCACCACAATCTTCTCGACCATATGCCTATGCAGAGAATTTTGAGCCGTAACTTCATTATCAGAAATCACACTCTCACTGCTGAGCGTTGGGCAAACGCAGGTATTAAGCTTGTTTTCACAGGTCACGAGCATTGCAGCGATGCAACTACCTACACCTCCACAACAGGCAATACTATTTCCGACTTTGCAACCACCTCACTTACAATGTACCCTCTCCAATACAGATATATGGAAATGCGCGAGGATACTATATCTTATGAAGCAAAAACAATCGAAAAAATTGACACAAATGCACTTCTTGAAATGGTTCCCGACTACACCCCCGCCCAGATTGATGCCATGAATGACGGCCTCAACGATTTTGCAAAGCTTTTCCTTAAAAACGGTATTGAATGGAGACTTGAAAGAGGCTTCCAGGATGAACAGTTGGGTATCGACCCTGATGCTATTTATTATGGACTTGTAAGAGATGCAGTTGACGCTCTCAACGATGTTCTCAATATGCCTCTCTATGGAAGAGGCAGCGCACAGGAGCTTGGCAGAAAATACGGAATTGAAATTCCCGACAGCGAATATAAAGACGGTTGGGACGTGGCAACAGAGCTCGTTTCTGCTCACTATGCAGGTTGCGAGGATTACCCCTTAACCGGCAGAGATGTTACGATTCTTATGCGCCTTATTTCAATCATATTGAAAACAGAGCTTGCAATGGTTGATGATATGATTCTTACACAGGTAGCAACAACAATTGTTGCCGCAACAACAGGTACAGAGAAATATGTGATTGTTGAAAACTATCTCTTCGGTATCGGCTACGGTCCTATTTCTCCCGGCGAATATTTCTTACTGGCTCTCGTTTCTCCTCTCTTGCAGTCCTTTGCAAATGACGACGAGGTTGACGATAACAACGGCGCTATTGATGGTTACGGCATAGATAACAGTGCAGAAAATATGAAAGCTAATTTCACATTATCTGTTAACGAATTCCTCAGCAGTATTAAAATGATTTTAAAATTCATTCTTAGAGGCATCCACGTTATGGGTCAGTTTGAATAAAAAGATAAACCCGAACAGTTTTTTCTGTTCGGGTTTTTTGTTTGCCAAGTGGGGTTCGAGTCCCGTTTACTTTAATGATGCAAAAAAATAAAGCAATCACCGAAGTGATTACTTTATCTTGGCGCGCCGGAAGGGACTCGAAGGGCTGCGCCCTTCGCGCTCGCATGCTCGCTGACCCGATTGTGTTCGCCTTCGGCGAGAGGGGTTCGAGTCCCGTTTGCATTTCAGAACAAAAAAAATAAAGCAACCACCAAAGTGATTGCTTTATTTTGGCGCGCCGGAAGGGACTCGAACCCCTGACCTACTGGTTCGTAGCCAGTCACTCTATCCAACTGAGCTACCGGCGCAAAATATGGAGCGGATGACGAGGCTCGAACTCGCTACCTCCACCTTGGCAAGGTGGCGCTCTACCAGATGAGCTACATCCGCAAATGCAAAGAGTATTATACATACAAAAATAAATATTGTCAATACCTTTTTTAGATTAATTATAAAAAATTATCGTCCCGACTTATTCATATATTCGAAAATATTTTCAAAAAAATTTTTTTAAAAGGTATTGACAAATGTATATTTGCATATTATAATTAACAGGCTTTCGAAAAGAGAGCAATTCGCCTACGTAGGTATGTATGTTGTTCACATATATGGCGGTATAGCTCAGCTGGCTAGAGTACTCGGTTCATACCCGATTGGTCGTAGGTTCGAATCCCACTGCCGCTACCAAATCAACAGACCTACCTACTAAGGTGGTTTTATAAAAGGGCTTTCGAGCCCCTCATATACGGCCCGGTGGTCAAGCGGTTAAGACACCGCCCTTTCACGGCGGTAACACGAGTTGCATTCTCGTCCGGGTCACCACAAAGCACTTGCAATAAGCAGGTGCTTTTTTCTTTATCTTTTTTTGAAATTTCAGCAGAGAATCGAACTCTATCGTCCATATTTCGGCGGTTCGCCACAGGCGGAGCCGAAAGGGACATAAAATAGGATATTTGCGAAGCAAATCGTCAAGGCTTGCCTTGACGATTCTCGTCCGGGTCACCACAAAAAAGACGATTCTTCGGAATCGTCTTTTTTTATCCATTGCAAAAGCAATGGTATATAATCACACTTTAGTGTGTATATCATCGCTGAAAGCGTATATCATCAACCACCGATTGTATTGCTTTCACAATGATAAGATACAAAGCGTTGCTTTGATGATATACATTTTTTCAAAATTGATAATATACACGGCTATCACCGTGATAAGCTTCGCTCCCCCACTCGGCGAAGCCGAACACAATTTTTCTTGGTTTCATAACATTTTCTCAAAAATAATATTGATTTTTTTAAAAGTTTATAATATAATGTATCAGTGATATTTGCCGGTGTGATGGAATTGGCAGACGTGCTGGACTCAAAATCCAGTGGTAGCGATACCGTACCGGTTCGACCCCGGTCACCGGCACCAAAACCGTTGAAGCCAAAAACTTCAACGGTTTTAGAAACTAAATATATTAAATAATATATCTCGGGGTGTAGCGCAGTTGGTAGCGCGCCTGCTTTGGGAGAATGTCCAATGATTTTTTGGTCTTTCTCCCAAGGCAGAAACCCCTTGATTTTACTGGGGTTTTGGCACTTGCTAAAAATCACCAAAAATTTTCTACCACAATTTTTCCATAATTTTTAATTTTTATTTTACACTATCGGGGTGTAGCGCAGTTGGTAGCGCGCTTGCTTTGGGAGCAAGATGTCGGGGGTTCAAATCCCTTCACTCCGACCAAAAACGATTGAAAACCAATGGTTTTCAATCGTTTTTCTTTTATTGTTTTAATTATCAATTTGTGGTATAATCAACTCGACAAATAAGAATTTGTAGGTGAGATAATGATTATTTTAATTACCGGAGCATCACATACAGGCAAAACGGCTCTTGCCCAAAAGCTGCTGGAAAAATTTAAATATCCGTATCTGTCCATTGACCATTTGAAAATGGGATTAATCCGTAGCGGAAATACTGAACTCACTCCGATTAGCGAGGATAAAGACTTAACAGCATACTTATGGCCTATCATCCGTGAAATGATAAAAATCGCTATCGAAAACAAGCAGAACTTAATTGTCGAAGGTTGCTATATTCCATTCGATTGGCAGAAGGATTTTGAAAACGAATATTTCAAAGATATCAAATATTACTGTCTGATAATGAGTGAGGAATATATCAGGAATCACTTTGCTGACATAAAGAAATATGCAAATGTCAATGAAAATCGTTTGGATGATGAATGGTGCACAATGGAGAGTGTGTTGGCAGATAATGCAGAAATGTTAGAGCTGGCACAGAAGCATAATGTGAACTATATACTCATTGAAGATAAGTACGAAATCAATATTGATTTATAACGATAAATTCCAATTTATCGAACTGAATACATAAACACCAACGAGCAGATTTCGGTCTGCTCGTTTTGTTTGATTTGTGCAGTAAAAATTTTTACATCATCAAAAGGAAAGAAAGGCTGAATTAAGGCTGACGCTTCCTAAACGGTTAGTTCTCCTACCCTTACCATAACTTTCGTTATATGGCTTTCTGTGGGCAGTAAAATGCATATTGTTTCCTATTAGAAATCCATTAACAAATAGAACAACAAGCCGACTGATTTTTACTCAGCCGACTTGTTGTTTTTATATTTGGAAAGAAAATGAATTCTGATTTAATTCCCTGTTTTTATGTGTTCTAACATCTTTAATTATTTCTGCTTTTAAAACTCAATGTCAGTAATAATCTTAAGTAAATATTATTTAAGCAGTTTCGTTTTCCTTATGGCGTTCTTCGCGCATTTTTTCAAGGTCACGATACATCTGCTCTTTCTTTTCGCCTTCTATATCATAGAAGAATTTAAGGATAACAGACTTAAGAACATTAGCTAAAGCATAACCGAAGACAAGGAATGCAAGAAGCCACAAGCATGTTTTAAGATATGTAGGTTGAGCCTGCATTGTAGCAACAAGGTCACCTTCTGCAGAGGACTGATAACCTGCCCATGCAATCATAAACGGAATAGCAATTTCCTTCAAGTAATTAAGAGCAGTTTGAACCCAGCCCGGTACAATACCCTGAATAGCCTCCATTCTCTCTCCTGTTTCCCATTCAAGATAATCATAGAACTCAACATTAAGGTGTGAGGTTGAAAGCTCCTGAATACCAATACCTACGCCGAAAATGAAATAGAAAACATAGAAGAAAATACTGTTCCAGCCACTAAAGAACATAATGTCAAACTGTGCTTCAATAAAACAGATACCAAAAAGAATACCTGCCGAGATAATAGAATACGGTCCGCAGATTTTAAGAAGTTTGGTTGGCTCGTATTTCTTTGAAAGCTTTGTTGTAATAAGATTACCAACAACGGTACCAATTGCTGTGGGAAGAGTAAGTAAAAGGTTCTTTGAGGAGCCGACTGTGATAGCAGCAAGATATGTTGACATCTTACCAAGCATAGCAAAAGTATGTGACCATTGGATTGCATGGTATGCGCGGTAATTTTTGTATTTGAAAAGAGAGAAAACGGCTTTTGTTACCTTTACCTTCTTTTTCTTAGGAAGCTCAATTCTTTCTTTGCAGAAAAGGCCACACATAAGATTACCGAACGCAGTAACGGTAGCGGCAACAATTGCAAGAGTCATATACATTTGGTTTTTGTCATCGCTGAAAATACCGTAAACAAATGTGCCGAGATAAGCCGCACCGTATCCGATATAATAAGATAACTGCCATATTGTTGCAACAGTTTTCTTTTCCTTATGGTTTGGAGAGATAACCTGAACAATATTCTGACCTGCGTTATTGAAGGCGTTGAACACAGTCTGACAGCAAGCTATACCATAACGGAAAAGCGTCATCTGCTCAACAGTCCAGCCCTCGGGAACATAAAAGTATAACGCGGTAAGGGTGAATATGGGAATAAGGCATATGATATACCAATGACGGTATCTGCCCCAACGGGTTTTCCAGTTCTGAATAATAACGCCGGAAATAACACCAATTACTACACCTAAAACAGTGGTAAGTGTAGTCTGAACGGCAAGAATATCTGCAATTTGTTCAGCATTAACTCCCACAGGACCGTAATAAAGTTCGTGCAGGAAAGCTGCCGCAAGAGAGCCTGTAAGAGTTGTTCCGAACATACCACCGATTCTTGAGAGCATTACGCAGAAATACTCAAATTTTGAAATGTATTTGCCCTCACCGTGAATGAGAGCATTCTGCGGAATTTCAGTAGCAGATGTCTTTTTGGATTTTAACATCATATCATCTCCTAAAATATGGTTTAGTTAATATTAACATAAAAATAATTTCAAAACAATAAGATTTGTAAATATAAACAATTTATTGACAATCGCGTTTTGATATTTTACAATTTAAATAAGTAGTTATATGCATTTTGTAACAAAGGACGGAGAAAAATGAAGCCTGTCAGTTTTTATCTTGTAACCGATACCCATTATTTTGAAAATAAATTAGGTGCTGAAGGAAAAGCATTTGAAAAAAATATGCTTACTGAACAGTACTTTGTAAAGGAAAGCAGTGCAATTGTAAAATCCACCTTTGCACGCATCAGCGAAGACAAAGAAACAGATATTGTTATAATTCCGGGTGACCTTACAAAGAACGGTGAAAAAGAAAGTCACAATAGCTTTATCAGAGAGCTTTACAAGCTTAAAGAAAGCGGTAAAAGGATTTTTGTTATAACCGCAGGTCATGATTATAATGATTCCGCTTATGTATTAAAAGGTGATGGTCGTGTTCCTGTTGAAGGTACAGATTTCAATGATTTGTGTGAGATGTACCGTGATTTCGGTTATGACGATGCTATTGCACTTGATGAACCAACACATTCCTATGTTGCTGAAATTACCGAAGGTGTAAGAATGCTGGCGATATGCTGTGACAGTAAGGCTCAGCCAAAAGGAGCAATGGACGAAAGACTTATGTCTTGGGCAAAAGAACAGATTGACAAAGCAAAGGCAGATAACTGCTCTGTTTTTGCAATATGCCATTATCCTATTATTCCATCTGTACCGGCTTTCGACTTAGTTGGAGATGCAAGAATTAAGGACTGGAGAAGGGTTGCGACCTTCCTTGCAGATAACGGAATAGAGCTTATTTTAACAGGACATATGCACATCCAGAGCATAAATGAGTTTTATACCGAAAAGGGCAACAGACTGATTGATGTTTGCACTGCCTGTCTTGTAGGCAGTCCTGCAAAATACAGAAAAATAACAATAGACGAAAACTCTGTGCTGAAGGTTGAAACAATTGATGTTGAAGACTTTGGTTGGGATTTAAAAGGTCTTACTGCGCAGGAATATTTTCACAAGCATTTCGAAAATGCAATTATCGCACGTGTTCGTGGCGCTCTCAGTGGCGGACAAGGAATTGTTAAACATTTAAAATCTTTTGGTAGAAAACGTTTCGATAAAATCACTGTGGGAACTGTTGAACGTCTGCTTTTTATAAATAATGACAAAGCTCTTAAAAACAAAAAATTAGCAGAGCTTGTTGGTGAAGTTGGAGTTGGGATATTTCTTGGTGACGGTCCTCATATCGAGGGTACACCTGTGTATAATTTCATTTCAGGCATTCTCAATAGATTTTCATTTGTGCTTAAAAAGATTGAACCTAAGCTCAGTAAAAACGGTGAAAAGATTGATTTAAGATGCATGCTTCTTGATACTATCGGAAACAATAAAGGCTTTTCGGACAATAATGCTGAATTTACTCTGAAATAAATTCTCACACGCAAGAGGTGAACATATGCTATACAAAAAGAATATCGAAAAAACATTAAAGGAAGAGCTTTTCAGAAGTCCTACATCAGAATACAGAGGAACACCATTCTGGGCTCTTAACTCATATCTTACAGAAAAAGAATTATGCCGACAAATTGATATATTCAAAGAAATGGGGTTTGGTGGTTTTCATCTTCACGTAAGGACAGGTCTTGAAAACGAGTACCTGAGTGAAGAATATATGGTGCTTATCAAAGACAGTGTTTGTAAGGCAAAGAAGGAAGAAATGCTTGCTTGGCTTTACGATGAAGACAGATATCCTTCAGGAGCTGCAGGCGGACTTGTGACAAGAGATAAAAAATACAGAGGAAGATGTCTTCTTTTCACTCCCTTCAAAGAAAAAGAATGCAGTGGCTATGATGACTATTGGGGAAACGAAAAAGAAAACCCTATTGCCTGCTACGATATAGTTCTTGACAGTGAAGGATTTCTCTCTTCCTATAAAAGAATAGGTGAAGATGAAAAAGCAGAGGGCACAAAATGGTACGCCTTTCTTGAATTACAAAATCCTTCTAACTGGTATAACAATCAGACATATATTGACACCTTAAACTGCGAGGCTATTAAAAAGTTTATTGAAGTCACACACGAAAAATATAAAGCAAAAGTGGGTGATGAATTTGATAAAACCATTCCCGCTATTTTTACCGATGAGCCTCAGTTTACAAGAAAAAGAGTTCTCAATAATTCATTTGATAAAACGGATATCACAATGCCCTGGACTGATAAGGTTCCTGAGCTCTATAAAGAAATGTACGGGGAGGATATTTTCGACACTCTTCCCGAAGTGTTCTGGGATAAGCCCGGCTCTGCTCCATCTCTGCACCGTTACAGATATCATGATTTTATTGCAGAACTTTTTGCAAGTTCATTCGCTGATACTGTCGGAGGATGGTGCAAAGAAAATGGAATTGCTCTTACAGGACATATGATGGAAGAGCCTACACTACATTCACAGACTGCAGCACTTGGCGAGGCAATGCGTTCATACAGAAGCTTCAGACTTCCCGGCATCGATATGCTTTGCAACCGTCACGAATTCACCACCGCAAAGCAGACACAGTCTGCTGTTCATCAGTACGGTTATGAAGGTATGCTCTCAGAGCTTTACGGCGTTACCACATGGGACTGTGATTTCAGAACATACAAGCATCAGGGTGACTGGCAGGCTTGTCTTGGCGTCACAATACGTGTTCCTCATCTTTCGTGGTACGCTATGAAAGGTGAAGCGAAAAGAGACTACCCCGCTTCGATACATTATCAGTCTCCTTGGCACAAAAAATACAATCTTATTGAAGACCATTTTGCAAGAGTTAACACTGCACTTACACGTGGCAAGCCTGTTGTAAAGGTTGGTGTAATTCATCCCGTTGAGAGTTTCTGGCTTCATTGGGGGCCTAATGATAAATCTGCAGTATTCAGAGAAAGCCTTGATGAAAGATTTCAAAATGTTACAAAATGGCTTCTTGAAGGCAGTATTGATTTTAACTTTATTTCAGAATCACTTCTTCCTTCTCTTTGTAAGGAAGGCTCTGCACCTCTCAAGGTTGGTGAAATGGAATACGATGCAATTATTGTACCCGGCTGTGAAACCTTAAGAAAAACAACTGTTGAAAGACTTCAGCAGTTCCGCGACAATGGTGGTAAACTTATATTTATGGGCGATGCACCCTCTCTTGTTGAGGTCGTGCCTTGTGACTGTGTAAAATCACTCTTTGAAGAGAGTGAAAACATTGATTTCTCCCGTGCATCGCTTCTTACTGCACTCCACGATGTAAGAACTCTCACAATAAGATACGCTGACGGCAGACTTACGGACAATTATATTTATCAGCTCAGACAAGACACTGATTGCAGATGGCTTTTCATTTGTTGCTCAAAAGAACCGGATAATAAGCAAATAGATGATGGCAACGATATCCAGATTATTCTGAATGGTACATTTTCTCCTCAAATATATAACACCGAAAACGGTGAAGTGTATCCCATTAAAGCAGAATACAGAGAAGGAAAGACAATTATCCGATATCATATTTTCGGTTATGATTCAATTCTTCTTAAGCTCACCTATGGTAAGAGCGATTCTAATGAAACACAACACATTCCCGAAAAAGCTGGCGAAATGCCCGGTACACTGTGCGAGTACGAGCTTTCTGAAGAAAATGTTCTTGTACTTGATATGGCTGAGTGGAAAATTGACGATGATAAGGACTATTCACCCAAAGAAGAAATACTTCGTCTTGACAATCTTGTAAGAGAGCGTCTGGGAATGAAAAAAAGAGGTAACCGTGTTGTTCAGCCGTGGGCACTCGGAAAGCTTCCTAAAGATCATAAAGTAAAACTTAAATTTACGTTCTGGAGTGAAATTGATTATACTGGTGCAGTTCTTGCTCTTGAAGACGCAGACATCGCAGAAATAACCTTCAACGGCAAGAAAATCACCGAAAGGGAAAAAGGCTTTTATGTTGATATTTCAATTGGCAGGATGAAACTTGGCAACATCGTAAAGGGTGAAAATGTCCTCGAAATTACTCTTCCCTTCGGTGAAACCGCAAACCTTGAAAATATGTTCGTTTTGGGTGATTTCGGTGTCAGAGTAACAGGTTCATTTGCAACAATAACCACATTGCCTGAAAGAATAACATTCGGTTCTCTTATCAATCAAGGACTTCCTTTCTATTCAGGAGCAGTAACATATAAAATGAAGACTGAGGTGAAAAACGGTAGTCTCACAGTTACTGCAAATGACTATATGGGTGCACTTATTGAAGTGAGTATTGACGGTGAAAACAAAGGTGAGATTATTTATCCGCCATATACTCTTGAAATCAATGGTATTTCTGATGGTGAACATGAAGTCGGTATTAAACTTTATACGCACCGCTACAACTCCTTCGGGCCGCTCCACCTTGTAAATGTAAAAGAAAAATGGCATGGTCCGGGTGCATGGAGAAGTGACGGAATAAATTGGAGTTATGAGTATGTTCTTCGAACAACAGGTATTCTCAGAACTCCGGGAATTAAATAAATTTCATATACTAAAGAAAAGTTTATTCAGTAATACGAAAGCGAGAGATTACACAATGAAAAAACGAATAATAGGAATTATTGCCTTAGTATTGGTGGCGGTTCTTGTTGTAGGAATAATCTATTTTGAAATCGAACCCGAAAATACAAATATCAACTATGGACCTGCTGATTTACATAAGGAAACAGATACAACAATAAGGTTCAATTCTGACGGCAAGCTTAAAATACTGCATATTGCTGACACACATCTTAATTATGACAAGCATTTTGATGCTTCAATATGGGTAATTGCCGAAGCCTGTGATATTGAAAAGCCTGACCTTGTTGTACTTACAGGTGATAATACACATCCTAACGAAGACCCTGAAAAAACAAAAAAGCTAATCAATGCTCTTATGAATATATTTGAATCAAGAAGCATTCCCGTTGCTGTTACCTTCGGCAATCACGATGCAGAGAAAGGCCCGATGACCAGAAGAGATATTATGGAATATTACGAGACCTTTTCTTGCGTAATACCTATCGACGATAGCGAAGGCTTCAAAAACTGTGCAACATTTAATATTCCGGTTCTCGCATCTGACAGCGACAAAGTCAATTTCAATCTTTGGGTGTTTGACTCGGGTGATTATGACGAGGATGAACCAAGACATTATGACAGAGTACGAACCGAACAAATAGACTGGTACAAGAAAACATCTGCTAGGCTCAAAAAAGAAAATGGTGGTGAAACAGTTAACTCCGTTGTTTTTCAGCATATAATTGTTCCCGAAATTTATGATGTTCTTAAAAAGGTTGACTCTAAGCAGCCTTATGCAATTAAGCATATTTACAATGAAGATGAATATTATATGTTTGACCCTGACGAAGTTAACTACGGAATGCTTAACGAAAAACCTTGTCCCGGATATTACAATGACGGACAGTTTAATGCTTTGGTTGAAACAGGCGATGTTTTGGCGATGTTTACAGGACACGACCACACAAATGCCTTCGGTGTAAGAAATCAGAATATTGATATTTACACCTCTCCTATGACCCGTTACAAAGGCTTGGCTTATACAACTCAGTACGGATACCGTGTGGTTGAGATTGATGAAAACGACACCTCAACCTACGAAACAAGAGTTGAGCGCCTTTATGATGTTTTTGACTTTGATTATATAAAAGTTGCAAAAGACAACGGTGACAAATACTCAACAAGAATTGCTTTTGAGCTTGCAGTAAAGGGTACTGTCCAGGAAGGCTTTATGAGGCTTTATCAATCTGTTGTTGAGCTCATTACAGGCAGACAGGTTACATATCCGGACTAACTGAAATTCAAATCTCTCATATTTTATGACCACATGTTTTTCCATAATTTTCGTAAAAGTTTGTGAAAAATCTGAAAGATTCAGACTATATATGGATTCTTTAAAAACAATACCGCAAAACATTGTGGTTAAGCTTAAACAAACTACATATTGCGATATTTGGGACCAAGGGATCGGGGGTTCAAATCCCTTCACCTCGACCAAAAACAAGTCGAAGCCTTCGGGCTTTGGCTTGTTTTTCTTTGTAATGAATAGATTTTAACTATCCAACATCCTGAACACAAGCAGACGCTTGCTTGCTTTGGGCTATGAACACGACCGCGTCCTGTGGACGATTCAGGAAGTGTTCATAGGCGCAGTGGTCAAAATTGCGCGAAGTGAAAACGAGCAAGCAATTTTGGGTACCACAAGAGGCACGTAGTGAGGATGTCGGGGGTTCAAATCCCTTCACTCCGACCAAAAACGATTGAAAACCAATGGTTTTCAATCGTTTTTCTTTTATTGTTTTAATTATCAATTTGTGATATAATCAACTCGACAAATAAGAATTTGACGGAGAATAAGTAATGAAAATCTACGATATTTCCCAAGAAGTTTTCGGCTGCCAAGTGTATCCGGGCG
>JAZSNR010000037.1:0-44338 GCA_045536495.1 Acutalibacteraceae bacterium | reverse complement strand
GTAACATTATAAAGAAGCTCAATCATTTTTTCGGAATCCTCATAAAATTCCTTTCTGCCTTCTTCATTCTGTCTTGCAAAATATCTGTAATTCCTGGGTCCGTCGCTTACCTTACCCACGTGCTTATTATTGAAAATCATTGCAAAAGCAGGAGCAGTACCGATAGCCATAAAGTTATATGTGCCACCGCCGTTAATCATATCCTGCCAAACAATCATACCCAAACGGTCGCAATGATAGTACCATCGTAACGGCTCGATTTTTATATGCTTTCTTAAGGTGTTGAAGCCTAAATCCTTCATTGTCTGAATATCGTAAATGAGAGCTTCGTCAGAGGGTGCGGTATACATACCATCACTCCAATAGCCCTGGTCAAGAAGTCCGTTGAAGAAATAGGGCTTGTTGTTAAGCATAAGACGAGGTGTTCCCTTGTCATCTTTACCAACACTGTATTTTCTCATACCGAAATAGCTGTCAACCCTGTCATTACCTGCGGCAATTTTAAGGTCATAAAGGTAAGGATTTTCAGGGCTCCAGAGCTCATAGTCGGAAAGCTTGATTGTTCCTTTGCCGTTTTCGAGCTTAACTGCGCCTTTAACCTCACCCTTGTCCATAACAACTGCTGCCATTTCGTCCTCGGGCTTGCCGTTATATTTTATCTCAATATTGATTTCGTCATTATCAATGTCGGGTGTGAGCTTAATATTTTCAATATAGCCCTCGCAAACCTCTTCAAGCCAAACGGTCTGCCAGATACCTGATTGAGGAGTATACCAGATACCTCCACGCTTAAAGGTCTGCTTACCTCTTGCCTGGTGACCTTCGGTTGTGGGGTCGGTTACAGTAACTCTCAAATCATTTTCACCATCAAGAATGAGAGTTGTAACATCAAATGTAAAGGGCAAATAACCGCCCTTATGCTCACCTACAACGCTATTATTAAGAGTAACCGTGCATTTATAGTCAACTGCACCAAAATGAAGAAGAACACGGTGATTTGTTCTTTTGAAATTGAATATTTTCTGATAGTAAAGAACATCTGTAGGTTGAACAATTTGTTCAACTCCGCTCAGAATGCATTCAGGGCTAAAGGGTACAGTAATTTTACCCTGATAACCGTTGAATTTTTTGAACTCGTCAAGAATTGCATAGTTCCATTCACCGTTAAGGTTAATAAAACTATCTCTTTTAAGCTGAGGTCTGGGATAATCGTTCAAGGGTAAAGTCTTATCAAGAGTTTTTCCCCATCTTGTAAGTAATCTTTCCATAATAAACTCCATATTATAAAAATTTTCTTGCCATACATTGTTTATGATATCATAATGCTGTGTTTTTTTCAACACAAAATCCTCGTCTTTTTTACCAAACTATTACAAATAATCGTTGACGAAATAAATTTTAAGTGTTATAATCATAGCAAATAAAATGAAAAGGTAGGGTCTTTATGCAATACATAGTAGCTTTATTCCAGGAGATTGCAGCACTCTTTTTATCAATCTTAATGATGTTCGGCGGAGTTACCACTCCCGCAACAAGCGACCTTCTCAGAAACTTCTCTGATGATGTTAAACTTGATTTCGTATTAACTGGTGATACTCAGGTTTGTGACTATCTGCCCGAACGTGAAGCGAATCTCATCTCTTTCTCAGAAGATATGATGAATTCCCAAATTGATCTTGATGCATTCCTTATTGTAGGCGATATCGCTGAAAACGGTATGCAGGAAGAATATGACAGAATTACAGGTCATATTGCAGGCTGGAATGTAGCAAACTACATTATGTGTACAGGTAACCACGATATTCGTCTTCGTGATTTCGAGCAGTCAAAAGAGCGTTTCCTTAACTTTATGAACGGTTTCAACTCCGCAGAAAATGCAAAAGATAACGTTTACTTTAAGTATGAAGTTAACGGTTATACATTCCTTTCTATCGCTTCTGATGAAATGCGTTTTGAAGAAGCTCACTTTTCAAATGCACAGCTTCAATGGCTCAACATTGAACTTAAAGAGGCAACAAAAGAAGGTAAACCCGTATTTGTTCTTTGCCATCAGTCATTAGCTGAATCTCACGGTCTTCCTGATACATGGGGTTCTGCAAACAGTGGTGCCGGTGACGAAACACTTCCTACATACGAGCGTAAAGACGATTACAACTTTACAGGAAGTATTGGTGAACAGAGCAATAAAATTTATGATATCATCACAAAATACGAAAATGTATTCTTCCTTACAGGTCATCTTCACACAGGCTTCGGTAAATTCACATATCAGACAATCAGCGAAGAAAACAATGTTCAGGGCGTTAACGTTCCCTCTGTTGGTATTAATAACAAAGACGGCGTTTATAACAACCCCGGTACAGGTCTTCTCGTTGAGGTTACAGATTCTCAGGTTATCTTTTATGCAAGAGACTTCAGAAACGGTAAATTCCTTACAACAGATGATTGGTCAAAAGCTGTAATGGCATTTGATATTATCTAAGGGTTCAACTTTTTTAACTAACAACAATAGTTTAGCCAACACAGAAAATTTCTGTGTTGGCTAATTTTTTATACCCATCTGTAACCACTACCGCACCTTTTACATATTATAGAAAAAAGCAAAGTGTTATTATTGCTTATAGCAATAGTGTTATTGAAACCTGCAGTTTCAGTGTTATTTTATTCGCCTTTAACTTGCGAAGCAAATATCACTATGCAAAGCATAATATCACTGCGAAGCAATATCACTCGCCGTCAGGCGAATAAAACTGAAATAGTGGCTTCGACACTATTTCTATGCGGGAGGTATTTTTATGTTATCTGATATTGCGGCATTGGTGCTGGCTATTTTAGGAATACTTTTTGTTTTGTTCGCTTTAATATTCAAGCTTATGATCTGGAAGGAAAAAGGGGTTGCGATTACTGTTCCTTTAAACTCCGACAACAGAGAAATCTATAACCGTATAACAAATCTAAGGGAAATATGCTCGTTTTTAGGAATACAAAAGCAATGCACCATAGTTATAATAAACTACGGTGCATCTGAATGGTTTATTGATGAATTAAAGGAATGTTTCGCCGGCTATAATTTTCTTAAAATAATAGAAGCTAAAAATCTAATTAAAGAGTTGCATACATAACTGCTTTAATGGTGTGCATTCTGTTTTCTGCCTCTTGGAATACAACAGACTGTTCGCTTTCGAAAACCTCGTCTGTAACTTCCATAGCGGTGCGGTTGAATTTTTCACACATTCTTTTACCGATTTCGGTTTTCTTATCGTGATATGCAGGAAGGCAATGCATAAATATTGCATTGTCGCCTGCATTTTTCATAAGCTCCGCATTTACCTGATAGGGTGAAAGCTCGTTGATTCTTTCTGCCCAAACAAGCTCGGGTTCACCCATTGAAACCCAAACGTCAGTATAAATAACATCTGCATTCTTTGTAGCTTTAACGGGATCTTCTTCAAATTTAAGAGTTGCACCGCTTTGCTTTGCAAGCTTTTTGCATTCGTCAACAAGAGCACTGTCGGGGAAATATTTCTTGGGAGCGCAAGCGGTAAAGTTAAGTCCCATAATAGCGCAACCGACCATAAGAGAGTTACCCATATTATATCTTGCATCGCCCATATAAACAAAGTTTATACCTTTAAGCTTGCCGAATTTCTCTTTAATTGTAAGGAAGTCTGCAAGAATCTGTGTGGGGTGGAATTCATTTGTAAGACCATTCCACACGGGAACTTTAGAATATTTTGCAAGCTCTTCAACAATTTCCTGACCGTAACCGCGATATTCAATTCCGTCATAAATGGAGCTGAGAACGCGAGCGGTATCTGCAATACTCTCTTTTCTGCCTATCTGAGAAGCGTTGGGATCAAGATATGTAACACCCATACCCAAATCTCTTGCTGCAACCTCAAAGCTGCAACGGGTTCTTGTGCTTGTTTTTTCAAAAATAAGAGCAATGTTTTTGCCTTTGAGAGTGTCGTGGGGAATCCCGTTTTTCTTTTTCTTTTTAAGGTCTGCCGCAAGATTTATGAGGTATTCCATTTCCTCACTTGTGTAATCTAGAAGCTTTAAAAAATCTCTGCCTTTTAAATTCATTTTTATACCTCACAAGCCTTTTTTATAATATTTATTGCCTTCTGTAAATCCTCAAAGGAAATGTTGAGAGGCGGTAAAAGTCTGAGTTTGTTTTTTGCCTTTATGGGTAAAACACCGTTTTGCTGACAGTATGAAAGGACTTCGTTTACATCCTTCTCGGTTTCAATACCAAGCATAAGACCCAAACCTGTAATGCTCTTTACACCGTCACACTCGGAAAGTGTTTCAATTATATATTGACTTTTCTTTTCAACCTCTGCAAGGAAGGCTTCATCGAGCCTTTCAATAATGCTTATTGCACCTGCGCAGGAAACGGGGTTTCCGCCGAATGTTGAACCGTGAGAACCGGGAGTATAAACATTCTCCGTTTTCTCGAATAACATTGTGGCACCTAAAGGAAGTCCGCCCCCAATCCCCTTTGCAGTTGACACAATATCGGGATTGATACCGTATTTCATATAGCCGTAAAGAGCACCCGTTCTGCCGTTACCTGTCTGCACCTCGTCAACAATGAGAAGAATATCATTTTCTTCTGCCAATTTTGCAAGACCTTTTACAAAGTCTTTTTCCAGAGGAACAACTCCACCCTCACCCTGCACAGTTTCAAACATAATTGCGGCAACTTTTTCTTCTTTTATATATTTCTTGATAGTTTCCAAATCCCCTGCATCTGCATAAAGGAATCCATCTGTAAGAGGAAGAAAGTCCTTATGAAAGCTTTCTTGTCCCGTTGCGGCAAGAGTTGTTATTGTTCTGCCGTGGAAGCTGTTGTTAAGAGTTATGATATTGTAATATTCCGCGCCTTTTTTCTCTGCAGCATATTTTCTTGCCGCTTTAATTGCACATTCATTTGCTTCGGCGCCGGAGTTTGAAAAGAAAACCTTTTTAGCACCTGTTTTTTCGCAAAGATGCTCTGCAAGGAGAGCGCAAGGTGATGTGTAATAAAGATTGGATGCGTGTTGAAGTGTTGTTAATTGTTCTGTTACAGCCTTAACCCACTCTTCATCACCAACACCGAAAATGCTTACACCGATACCCGTACCCATATCAATGTACTCTTTGCCATCGCTGTCATAAAGGAAACTACCCTTGCCCGAAACCAGCTCAACAGGAAAACGGGCATAGGTATTGGCAACATATTTATTATCAATTTCTTTTATATTCATTACTCCACACCTTTAACTAAAGTACCGGCACCCTCATCGGTAAGAAGCTCAAGAAGAAGTGCGTGGGGCACACGGCCGTCAAGAATTGTAACTCTTCTTACACCCTTTTCAATTGCTTCAATGCAGCATTCAACCTTTGGAATCATACCGCCCGAGATAACTCCGTCTGCAAACAACTGACGTGCTTCTTCGGTAGTAACTCTTTTGATAATTGAATCAGGGTCGTTAACATCTCTTAAAATACCGGGAATATCGGTCATTGTAATAAGTCTTTCAGCTTTCATTGCTCCTGCAATATATGAAGCGGCAGTATCAGCATTGATGTTATAAACATTCCCCTCTTTATCGCAACCAACAGTTGAAACAACGGGAATATATTCCTTCTCAATAAGGTCAAGAATGGGCTGAACATTTACGTTTGTAATTTCACCAACAAAACCAAGTCTTTCATCCTTTACCTTTGCTTCAATAAGGTGACCGTCAATACCTGAAATACCAACTGCATTACCGCCGAATTCGCCTAAAAGGTTAACAAGCTGTTTGTTGATTTTACCTGCAAGAACCATCTGAACGATTTCTGCAGTTTCTTTATCTGTAACACGAAGACCGTCAACAAATTCACTTTTCTTGCCGACTTTTTTAAGCATATCAGAAATTTCGGGACCGCCACCGTGAACAAGAACAGGCTTAACACCGATAAGCCATAAAAGAACCAAGTCCTCCATAACCTGAAGCTTAAGCTCTTCGCTTATCATTGCATTTCCGCCGTATTTTACAACAATAATTTTATTGTGATATTTCTGAATATAGGGAAGTGCCTGAGTGATAACTTCTGCACGCTGAAGATTTGTAATGTTCAAATTTTCCATTTTCTCACGTCCTGTAATCGCCGTTGATTTTTACATATTCATAAGTAAGGTCGCAACCCCAGGCAGTTGAAGAGCTATCACCCGAATTAAGACCTACATTTATAATAATCTCTTTTTCAAGAAGAATTTCTTTTGCTATTTCTTCGGAGAATTCAATACCTGAACCATCCTTACAAACAGGAATGATGCCTTTATTGGATTCAAAGGAAACATCAACCTTATTAACATCAACCTCTGCACCGCTGTAGCCTATTGCACAAAGGACTCTGCCCCAGTTAGCATCTGCGCCGAACATTGCCGCCTTTGTAAGAGAGGAGCAAATAACGCTCTTTGCTACTGTTTTTGCGGTTTTGTCATCAGCGGCACCTGTTACACGGCATTCGAGAAGCTTTGTTGCGCCCTCGCCGTCACCTGCAATCATTCTGCAAAGGTGAACTGTTACTGTGTTGAGAGCTTTCATAAATGTATCAAAGTCTTCGCCATCTTCGGTAATTTCCTTGTTACCTGCCATACCATTTGCAAGAACGCAAACCATATCGTTTGTTGATGTATCACCGTCAACGCTGACCATATTAAATGTATTCTGAATATCGGAAGAAAGTGCTTTTTGAAGCATTTCGGGAGCGATGTTGGCGTCACTTGTAATGAAAACGAGCATTGTTGCCATATTAGGATGAATCATACCGCTACCCTTTGCGATACCGCCGATTTTGCATTCAACTCCGCCGATTTCAAAGGAAACTGCAACCTCTTTTTTTACAGTATCAGTTGTCATAATGCCCTCTGCGGCATCTGCGCTGTTATCTTCGCCGAGAGAGTCTTTAAGTGCAGGAAGGCCCTCTTTTATGGGAGTAATGTCAAGAGGTTGACCGATAACACCCGTTGAAGCAACCACAACATCTTCTTTGTCGATACCAAGAGTATCCGCAGTAAGCTCTGCCATTTTTTGAGCAACCTCAATGCCGTCTGCATTACAGGTGTTAGCGTTACCGCTGTTGCAGATAACTGCATGAGCCTTGCCATCCATAAGGTGCATTTTGGTTACTGCCAAAGGTGCACCTTTAACAAGGTTTGTTGTGTATACTGCCGCCGCACTTGCTTTAGTTTCGCTGAAAATAAGAGCAAGGTCGCGTTTTGTTTTATTTTTTCTTATACCGCAATGAATACCGCCTGCGGTAAAACCTTTTGCGGCACAAATACCGCCGTTAATGAGTTCCATAATAAATCTCCAATTATATTTCTAAGCCGTTTGTATCGTCATTTCCGAGAACTATGTTAAGACATTCAACAGCCGCACCGGAAGCACCTTTGCCCAGATTGTCATATCTTGCGGTAAGAATAATTCTGTCCTCATTTCCGAAAACGGAAATAATCATACTGTCCTTTCCCGAAAGAAGACCTGCAGAAATGAATCCCTCTTCGCTTAAATCATCTTCGAATTTAACAAGAGGACCTTTGTATTTGTTTTTATAGATTTCTTTTATCTTCTGTATATCAAAGCCGTTTTTAAGGTCACTTTTAAATACGGGAACGGTTACTTCCATACCTGAATAAAAGCTTGAAACAATTGGGCAAAATGCAGGAGCATTCTGAAGTCCCGAAATTTTAACCATTTCCTTTAAATGCTTGTGATTCTGAGTAAGACCGTATTGACGTGGTGCACCTAAAAGCTCATCCGGCTCTTCCTCGTATTCTCCAATCATTTTCTTACCGCCGCCGCTGTAGCCTGTAAGAGAAAAGCAAGAAAGATTTTCTGTACCGTCCAAAGCGCCTGCTTCTATAAGAGGGTAAACAAGGGAAATGAAACCGCTTGCATGGCATCCGGGAACTGCAATTCTTTTTGAATTTTTTACCTTTTCTCTGTGAGAAGCGGAAAGCTCGGGAAAACCGTATGCCCAATCATCGAGAGTTCTGTGAGCCGTTGAGGTGTCAATTATAACGGTATTTTCATTTTCTATAAGGGAAACGGATTCTCTTGCCGCATCATCGGGAAGGCAAAGAAAAGCGATATCTGCACTGTTAAGCGCTTCTTTTCTGCATTCTCTGTCTTTTCTTTTTTCATCCGAAAGGCTTATAAGCTCAATGCCCTGGAACTTTTCAAGTCTTTCATATATTCTGAGGCCTGTTGTACCGGCTTTGCCGTCAATAAATACTTTCTTTGCCATTGATAAACTCCGTAACAAATTCGATTTGTTTTTCTACTGATTTATAACCTGTTGAACCTGCGGAAATTCTTTTTGAAATGCAGGTTTCAAGTGAAATTTCATTATATAAATCCTCGGCGAAAAGCTCGCTGTGTGCTTTATATTCATCCATTGTAAGTGTATCAAGCACCTTGTTCTTTTCAATGCATTCTGCAACAGTCTGACCAACAATTTTATATGCAGTTCTGAAAGGCATACCTTTTTTTACAAGGTAATCTGCAAGGTCTGTTGCGTTAATAAAGCCTTTCTGCGCCGCAGAATACATATTCTCCTTGAGAACTGTCATTGTTGCAATCATAGGAGCGAAAATGCTCAAGCATTTTTCTACTGTTTCGATACTATCGAAAATTGCTTCCTTATCTTCCTGCATATCCTTGTTATATGCAAGAGGAAGACCTTTGAGAGATGTGAGAAGAGCAAAAAGATCGCCGTAAACTCTACCTGTTTTGCCCCTAACCAGCTCTGCCATATCGGGATTTTTCTTCTGGGGCATAATGCTTGAACCGGTTGTGTACGCATCGTCAAGCTCAACGAATTTGAATTCCCAGGAGGACCAAAGAATAACCTCTTCGGAAAATCTTGAAAGGTGCATCATAATAACGGAAAATGCGCTCATAAGCTCAACGCAGAAATCTCTGTCGGAAACGCCGTCAATACTGTTCTGCATAATTCCGTAGAAGCCTAATTTTTCTGCTTCAAAAGCTCTGTCTGTATCATAGGTTGTGCCGGAAAGCGCACAAGAACCGAGAGGAGAATAATTCATTCTCTTAACTGCATCCTGGAGTCTTCCGCAGTCGCGTATAAACATCTGGGCATAAGCAAGTAAATGGTGAGCCAATGTAATAGGCTGCGCTCTTTGAAGATGTGTGTAGCCGGGAAGAATTGCATCCTGATTTTCCTGAGCTTTATCGCGAATAACCTCAATAAGACTGTAAAGCAAATCGTTTACTTTCTCTGCCTCGTCACGAAGGTAAAGTCTTATATCAACTGCAACCTGGTCATTACGGCTTCTTGCGGTATGAAGACGTTTGCCAACATCACCTTTTCTCTGGGTCAGCTCGCTTTCGATAAACATATGTATATCTTCCGCATCGCTGTCAAAGGTAAGCTTTCCGCTTTCGATATCTTCTAAAATACCCGAAAGACCGTCAATAATTTCTTCGCAGTCATTTTTGGTAATAATACCCTGCTTTGCAAGCATCTGAGCGTGTGCTATTGAACCGCCGATATCCTGGCGGAACATTTTGCAGTCGAAATGAAGGGAAGAGTTAAAATCATCTGCTTCCTTATCAAGAGCCTTTGTAAATCTGCCTGCCCACATTTTATCCATAGTAATTTATACCCTTTCAAAAACCACTTTTGCACATTCGGAATAAAGCACCGAATGTGCAAAGTATATAAAATAATTTAATTTAAAATTGCCGTGTGCAGCACCCAACACTTTGCGTTTTGCGCTTTGCACTTTGCATTATTCTCCAACATTTGCAAGTCCTGCTTTATCTCTCATATTTGCCATAACCTTGATGGGAAGACCATAAAGGTTAATGAAGCCTGCGCTGTCTTTCTGGTCGTAAACCACATCCTCGTCAAATGTTGCCATATCAGCATCATAAAGTGAATACGGTGAGCAAACGCCTGCGTTAATCATATTACCTTTGTAAAGCTTGAGCTTAACATCACCTGTAACAGTTTCCTGAGTTGAATCAACGAAAGCAA
Source organism: Acutalibacteraceae bacterium (assembly GCA_045536495.1). GTDB lineage: Bacteria > Bacillota > Clostridia > Oscillospirales > Acutalibacteraceae > DTU089. The sequence goes on along the minus strand of JAZSNR010000037.1, from coordinate 34,297 downwards.
GAATTGCTTTTGTGAGAGGTGTGTACCACTGTGCATTGTAGGTAAGCTCTGCAAGCTTCTGAGCAACAAGTGCTTTATAGTGTGCAGTTTCTTTATCAAGGCAGATTATTTCAAGAACTGCGTGTGCTTTATAAAGGATTGCTCCACCGGGAGTTTCATATACGCCACGGCATTTCATACCAACAAGTCTGTTTTCAACGATATCAAGAAGACCGATACCATTTGCACCGCCAAGCTCATTAAGCTTTGTAACAAGCTCAACTGCACCCATTTCTACGCCGTCAACTGCTGTGGGAACACCCTTTTCAAAGTGAATTGTAACATAGGTGGGTTTGTCGGGAGCCATTTCGGGAGAAACGCCCATCTCCAAGAAACCTTCTTTATTGTAAAGAGGCTCATTCATGGGGTCTTCAAGGTCAAGACCTTCGTGAGAAAGGTGCCAGATATTCTTATCCTTTGAATAGTTTGTTTCTCTGTTAATCTTAAGAGGAACATTGTGAGCTTCTGCATAAGCAATTTCTTCTTCACGGGATTTGATGTCCCATTCTCTCCAAGGAGCGATAATGGGCATATTGGGAGCAAAAGCTTTAATAGCAAGCTCAAATCTTACCTGGTCATTGCCTTTACCGGTGCAACCGTGGCAGATAGCATCTGCACCTTCTGCAATAGCAATTTCAGCAATTCTTTTTGCAATGGGAGGACGAGCATAAGCAGTACCGAGAAGATATTCTTCATAAACTGCGCCCGCTTTAAGACCGGGGAAAACGTAATCTTCAAGGAATTCTTTTGTAAGGTCTTCGATATAGATTTTGGAAGCGCCTGTTGCGATTGCTTTTTCTTCAAGACCTTCAAGCTCGCTTGCCTGACCAACGTTACCTGAAACTGCGATAACCTCGCAGTTGTTATAATTTTCTTTAAGCCAGGGGATGATGATTGATGTATCAAGACCACCTGAGTAAGCAAGAACTACTTTCTTAATGTTTTTCTTATCCATTTTTATTTCCTCCAAATTGCAAGTTGTGCAAAAATATTCATTCGATATGCATAGTTATACACCTTCGGGCTAAAAAAGTCAACTGTTTTAAATAAATAATTTGTTTTTTGTGCATTTTCGCCTTTTTGCAGTAAAAACCTTTGTTTTATTTATGTTTTTTGTGTATTTTTAGTACACTTTTATATAGGAACTGTTTTTATTTATTCTTATTTATAATGTAATATATAAAACCGCACGCTTCAGACTGTATATTCTTGCATAATATACAGTTTTTATGCATAAATATTTTTTTAAAAATTCAGTTTAGAGTAAATGCATCGAAGACACTCTATCCGTCACCGCAGGTGATGAAGATATTGATATATTATTTTCATTTACATTATCATTATTGGTATTTTTCGTATTTTTAGTTATACCACTTTTACCACTGGTATTTTTGGTGTTCGTAGTTATATTTTTTGCAAAAAAACTGACATCTGGAAACCGGCAACTAAAAAACGCCCGACATAGTCGAGCGTTTTTGATTAAAGAACATATATAATAATATCACGTCTGCCCCAGTTTCTGCACTGTGCCTCGGAATTCATATACAAGTCAACTGTCCAGTCAACATCGTAGATGTAGCTGCCTGTGTCAGCAGCGATGCAGTAGCCGTAAACATATCTGCCGTCTGCAGAAACGATATACATCTCTGTGCCATAGGGAATTTCTTTGGGGTCAACTGCAATATAGCCTGTCTGAGCTCTCTTACCTGTTGAGGTAATGCCGCCGGGAATGCAATATGCAGTTGCTTTAGCGTTGATAACTGATTTGTAATTTGTGGGCAAACCGTTTGCGCCGATTTTAAGGTATGAAGGCTCTGCCATTTCGCTGATAGGTGTTCCAACAGGAAGACTTGTTGTAACAACATTAACCTTTGTACCGACCTGAACAAGCTCTTTAACCGGTTCTGAAAGAACTTTTTCGGATTTCACTGTGCTTCTTTCCAACTCACCATTAACATAGCGGTCCTCGAAAACTACCGCCTTTGTACCCTCTTTACCGCTTTCAAGAGTTCTTGTGCGGTTTCTGTAGAGAGAGTCGGAGTAGGTATACTCTGTTTCATAAGGAATTGCTTCCTCTTCTGTTCTCTCTTTTGTTTCAACTCTGTAAACGGCAATTTCCATACCGTTTTTGAGTTCTTTATTGAGAGCAGGTTCTGTGAAATCTTCACCCTTTAATTCAACACCAAGAACGCTTAAAGCATCCTCAACTGTTTTGCCGGAAACCTTTTTGGTTGAGGTTTTGCCGTCAACTGTAAGGGTAATTCTATAGATGTCGTAGATTTCGATTGTCATACCGTTTCCTAAAAGTGTATCTGCAGAATAATTAAGTGCAGTACCTTTTTTAAGAGTAATTTCTGCTTTTTCAAGAGCATCCTTAACTGTGCCCAAAGCATAAACGGTATTTTTTGAGCCATCAAAGCTTTCAATTGTAACTTTAACGCCTCTTCTTATAATGATGGCACTTCCGTCTTTTCCATCGAAATTAGCAAGGCTTATTTCATCACCTTTTGCTTCGCTGATTTCAATTCCTTCATCTTTGAGAATTTCTTCAGCATCAATTTCGGATGTCAAAACTTCTGTAACCGAATTACCGTCGTAAATTGTAACGTTGTACATTACGGGCGGTACGGCGAACGCTGTAGCTGAAACAAAGAACACAACCGCTAAAATCAAAAGAGCAACTCTTTTGAGCGGCGAATGAACAGACGTTTCGCCTATTTTTCTGACTGTCATGGTATAAATATCTCCTTAGACAAGCAACTTTTCTTTTTATTATTATAAATTTGTGACATTTCTGTCGTGAAAAGCTGCCGTTGTAGGCGTTTTTATCAGCAATAAAAAGTTGAATTGTCACCGTTTCAGCCTTAGATTACCAATAAAAATGCCGTAGTTATCCGATGGCATTTGGTATTATAACCAACTTTTCTTAAAAGTCAAATAATTTAAAATGTGCTTTTTGTTGACTTTTCACAAAGGTTTTGAACACAAAAAAGACCTGACCCCAACATTTTGTGGCGAATTTTGGGAGAACCACAAGCATTTTTGAAATTCTTTTGGCAAAAGTGCAGAAATTACAAACTGTAACTTTTCAGCCTGTTTTCGCCCCATTTTTTGCCATTTTATTGTCAAATTGTAATTATTTGTTGACAGAAAAGAGAATTTTGCCCATAATATACATACTATATATAATATATTATATTGGCGAGAGGACTAACTATGACAATTTTCATTCCTGAAAACGTTAGGTTAATACTAAACAGACTAAAAAACGCAGGGTTTGAGGCTTACTGCGTTGGCGGAGCTGTGCGTGACAGTCTTATGGGCGTTACTCCTGGCGACTGGGATATTACAACTTCTGCGCTCCCCGAAGAAACCAGAGAGCTTTTTGGGGATTTCAAGACTATTGATACAGGACTTAAACACGGAACTCTTACAGTTATAATAGATAAAACACCGTATGAAGTTACGACTTTCAGAATAGACGGCGAATATGGCGATAACCGCCACCCCGAAAATGTTACATTCACAAAAAAAATCGGCGATGACCTTGCAAGAAGAGATTTCACAATAAATGCTCTCGCCTATAACGAAGAAGACGGACTTGTTGATTTGTACGGCGGACAGAGTGATATACATAATAGTATAATAAGAACCGTTGGTGATGCAGACACGCGCTTTCAGGAGGACGGGCTTCGAATTATGAGAGCATTGCGCTTTTCTGCCTCTTTGGGCTTTGAAATCGAAGATGAAACAAGAAAATCCATTCATAAAAACAAAGACTTACTTAAAAACATTTCTGCCGAAAGGCTTACTGTTGAACTGACAAAGCTTATTTGCGGTAAAAATGCTTTTAATATTCTTATGGAATACCCTGATGTGCTTTCCGTATTCATTCCCGAAATCGCCCCTGCAGTGAATTTCACCCAATACGGCAAAAAACACGCCTATGATGTATGGGAGCATATTTGCCATACTGTTGATACCATTCCCAATGACAGAATTTTGCGCCTTACAATGCTCCTTCACGATTTAGGAAAAGCACCCACACATAAATTAAACGAAAAGGGTGACAGCACTTTTAAAAACCACGCTACTGTTGGCGGTGAAATAGCGAGAGAAATTCTTACCCGCCTCAAATTCGATAAGAAAACTATAAACAGAGTTTCATTCCTTGTTGGTTGCCACGATTTTGAGCCACCCGAAACAAAAATTGAGCTTAAAAAGCACCTTAAAACAAAAACGCCCGAAGACATTCGTACTCTTCTTGTTATCAAAAAGAGCGACCGAGGTGCTTTAAGCGAAAGCTATCGTGATATAAGCGAGGGTACTGAACAAACTCTTAAATGGCTAAAAGAAATTGAAAACAATAATGAATGTTGTACTATTTCACAGCTTGCAGTAAACGGCAAGGATTTGGAAAAGAAAGGTCTTAAAGGGGAAGAAATAGGAAATGCTCTTAATTCTCTTTTAGATGCAGTTATTGAAAACAAAGTAGAAAACACTAAAACCGATTTATTGACATACTTATTACAATAGTATAGAATATATGTGATTGTTTAAAAACAAAGAAAGGGTGGTTAAATGCGTACTGCACATTCTCTCAACTTTGGTTGGAAATATTCTCCCGAATTTACGGAGGATATGATTAAATCTTCCTTTGACGACAGTAAATTTCAGACTGTTGATATTCCTCATACAAATAAGGAATTGCCCTTGAACTATTTTGATGAAAAATGCTATCAATTTGTCAGCTGTTATCGTAAGAATTTTGATATAGGCAAGAAGGCAAAGGGTAAACGCTACATCCTTCATTTTGAAGGCGCTTCTCTTTATTCAAAGGTCTACCTTAACGATGAATTCATCGGTGAATATAAAGGTGCATATAACCCATTCACTTTTGATATTACAGACAAAGTAAAAGCAAAGGACAATTTGCTTGTTGTTGAGCTTGACTCCACCGAAAGAAAAGAAATTCCGCCCTTTGGTAATGTTGTTGACTACCTCGTTTACGGCGGTATTTATCGTGAAGTATGGCTTGAAGAGGTCAGCGAAACATATATTGACAATGCTTTTGTGAGAACCCTCAATGTTCTCCAGCCTAAAAAGGTTCTTGATATTGATGTTACTCTTTCCGAAAGCGCAAAGGGTGAGCTTACTTTCACTCTCTTTGACGGTGATAATATAATCGGCGAAAAGAAAACTGATTTCAGCGGCAGAGTTATTAACGCTAAATGGGCAGTAACAGATGTTGAACTCTGGGACACAGAAAATCCCAAGCTTTATACCCTTAAGGTTAAACTTGATGACAAAGATGAAATATCAGTTCGTTTCGGTTTCAGAGAATGCAGATTTTTAACAGACGGCTTCTACCTTAACGGCAAAAAAATCAAAATCCGCGGACTTAACCGTCACCAGAGCTACCCTTACGTTGGCTACGCTATGCCTAAAAACATTCAAAAGGCAGATGCGGATTTACTTAAATATGAGCTTGGTGTTAACCTTGTAAGAACCTCTCACTACCCCGACAGCGTTCATTTCCTTGACCGTTGCGATGAAATCGGTCTTTTGGTATTTACCGAAATGCCCTCCTGGCAACATCTCGGCGAGGGTGAATGGAGAGAAATCTGCCTTGATAATGTTCGCAGAATGGTTCTTCGTGACAGAAATCACCCGTGCGTAATTCTTTGGGGTGTTCGTGTTAACGAGGGTCTTGACTGTGACGAATTCTACACTCAAACAAACGCCCTTGCAAGAGAGCTTGATAACACCCGTCAGACAGGCGGTGTAAGAAATATGCCCTTCAGCCACCTTCTTGAAGATGTTTATACAATGAACGACTTTGTTCATTCGGGCAGCTTCATTAACCTCTTGCCCCCTGCTTTTGTTACAAAGAGCCTCACTGCTCCCTATCTTGTTACAGAGCATAACGGCCATATGTTCCCAACAAAGAGCTTTGATAAAGAGGGCGTTAGAGCAGAACACGCTCTCCGCCACACAAGAGTTCTCAACTCCGCTTACGGCAATCCAAGAACAAGCGGTGCTATCGGCTGGTGTATGGCAGACTATAACACACATAAAGACTTTGGTAGCGGTGACAGAATCTGCTATCATGGTGTTACAGATATGTTCCGTGTTCCCAAAATGGGTGCAGCAATTTACCGTTCACAGCAGGATGACAAGCCCTTCCTTGAGGTTACATCTGCAATGGACATCGGTGAGCATCCCGGCGGAACAATCGGCGATGTCTGGGTTTTCACAAACTGCGATTATGTTAAGCTTTATAAAAACGGTAAATATACAAGCACAATTTACCCCGACAGCTCCAAGTTCAAAAATCTTCCTCATCCACCAATGATTGCATCCGACTTTATCGGTGACGCTCTCGTAACAGATGACGGACTTGACCCAAAAGCCGCAGCACTTCTTACAGATACCCTTGTTGCCGCTCAGACAAAGCAATGGAAATTGCCACCCTCAAAATTCCTCAAAGCTGGTGCCGCAATGGTTGTTGGCAAAATCCCCTTTAACAGAATGTTTGATATTGTAACAAAATATATCGGCGGTTGGGGTAACGAGCAGATTACCTACGCTTTCGAGGGTTACAAGGACGGCGAATGCGTTGCAACAGTTGTGAGAACTGCTGTTACAGAGCTTCACCTTGATGTTAAAGCAGATTCCTACGTCCTTAAAGAAGAGGACACCTACGATGCAACAAGAATTGAAATTGTAGCTAAAGACCAGAACGGCAACCGCGTACCCTTCGCTGACAGCGCCGTTAAAGTTACCGTTAAAGGTGCGGCAGAGATTATCGGGCCTTCCGAATTCCCCCTTATTGGTGGCGACAGAGCATTCTGGATTCGCACAAACGGCGAAAAAGGTGATATTTCAGTTACTATTGATGCCAAAGGCATTGAAAAGGTTAAACTTGACTTAAAGAGCGAATAATACTATACTAGAAAATCTATAAAACACCTCTCCCATTCGAGAGGTATAAAGGAGACAAAACGAAAATGAAACAGCCCTATTACATTACTACTGCAATTGCATACACTTCAAGAAAACCCCATATCGGAAACTCTTATGAAATCGTGCTTTCCGATGCTTTGGCAAGATTCAAACGAATGCAGGGCTATGACGTTTTCTTCCAGACAGGTACTGACGAGCACGGTCAAAAAATCGAGGAATATGCTGCTGCGGCAGGTGTTTCTCCCAAAGAATATGTTGACAAGGTTGCAGGGGAAATCAAAGATATCTGCGATTGTCTAAACACAACCTATGATAAATTCATTCGTACAACTGACAAAGAGCACGAAGAATCCGTACAGAAAATCTTCAAAAAGCTTATTGATAAAGGCGATGTATATAAGAGCGAATATGAGGGTTGGTACTGCGTTCCCTGCGAAAGCTTTTTCACAGATTCTCAGCTCGTTGATGGCAAATGCCCCGACTGCGGAAGAGAAGTTCGCAAGGAAAAGGAAGAAGCATACTTCTTCAAAATGAGCAAATATCAGAAACAGCTTGAAGAATATATTGAAGAAAACCCCAACTTCATTTATCCCGAAAGCCGTAAAAAAGAAATGATAAATAACTTTATCAAGCCCGGTCTTCAGGATTTATGTATTTCCCGTTCCACATTCAAATGGGGCATACCCTTCCCCGGTGACGAAAAGCACGTTATCTATGTTTGGGTAGATGCTCTTCTCAACTATATTACCGGTCTCGGCTACGACCCGGAAAACAATTCCGAAATGTATAAAAAATATTGGCCCGCTAATGTTCACATTATCGGTAAAGATATTCTTCGTTTCCACACAATTTATTGGCCCATTATGCTTATGGCTCTCGGTGAGCCTTTACCTAAGCAGGTATTCGGTCACCCCTGGCTTCTTTCAGGTAATGACAAAATGAGCAAATCCCGTGGCAACGTTATTTATGCTGACGACCTTTGCAACCGCTTTGGTATTGATGCAGTTCGTTATTATCTTCTTTCCGAAATGCCTCACGCTCAGGACGGAACAATTACCTACGAAACTATTATCGAGCGTTTCAATTCCGACCTTGCAAACACTCTCGGAAACCTTGTTAACCGCACAGTTGCTATGAATAACAAGTATTTTGACGGTGTTATTCAAGCACCCGATTCTAAAGAGGAAATTGATAACGAGCTTATTACAATGGCACTTGAAACTCTTCCTCAGGTTAGCAAATTACTTGACACTTACAAAATCAGTGATGCAATTTCCAAGGTTATAGACCTTGCAAAGCGTTGCAACAAATATATTGACGAAACAATGCCCTGGGCACTTGCTAAGGACGAAGAAAAAAAAGCAAGACTTGGCACAGTTCTTTATAATCTTCTTGAAGGCATCCGTTTTATTGCGGTTCTTCTTGAGCCCTTTATGCCCGAAACAAGCGTTAAAATTCTCGAGCAAATCGGCACAAATGTTAACACTCTTGATTCTCTCGCAGAATTCGGCGCAATTACAGCAGGTGACAAGGTAGGAGTTGCTACACCCCTCTTCTCCCGTCTTGATGTAGAAAAAACTCTCGCAGAAATCGAAGCTTCTCTTCCTAAGGTAGAAGAAGAAACCGAAGAGGAAGAAAAGGAAATCATTGGTCTTGCAGAAATTCAGTACGACGACTTTGCAAAGGTTGAGCTCCGAGTTTGCGAAGTAGTTGACTGCAAACCCATTAAGAAAGCTAAAAAGCTTCTTGAACTCACTCTCAACGATGGTACAAAAGAACCCAGAACAGTTGCATCAGGTATTGCAAAATGGTACAAACCGGAAGAGCTTATCGGTAAAAAGGTCATCGTTGTTGCAAACCTTGCACCCAGAACTCTTTGCGGTGTTGAAAGCCACGGTATGATTCTTGCAGGTGAAATCACCGAAGAAGATATTAAAATAGCATTCGTTGACGGTCTTCCTGCAGGAACTCAATTAAGCTAATTAGCTGCCAGTCGCCAGCTACCAGAAGTTATAACATCAGATTTAATATTCTGAATATTTTTAATTTTGATTATGTATAACAATATTTTTGATTCCCACGCACATTACACAGATAAAGCGTTCAATGATGACCGCGAAAATATGCTCGGCTCTCTCAAAGAGTCGGGCATTTGCGGTGTTATAAACTGCGGCGCAGATATAGAAAGCTCTAAAGCATCTTTGGAGCTTGCCGATAAATACGATTATATTTACTTTGCTTGCGGTGTTCATCCCGAAGAGGTGGAAAATCTTCCCGAAAACTATATTGAAATCTTAAAAGATCTTGCAAAGCATCCTAAATGCGTTGCAATTGGCGAAATCGGACTTGATTACTATTGGCGGCAGGACACAAAACAAAAGCAAAAAGAAGTTTTTGAAAATCAGATACTTCTCGCTAAAGAATTGGATTTACCCATAATAGTTCATGACAGAGAAGCTCACGGAGATACTCTTGAAATTCTCAAAAAGCACAAACCTAAAGGCGTTATGCATTGTTTTTCAGGTAGTGTAGAAACAGCAAAAGAAATTTTAAATTTAGGTATGTATATCGGTTTCGGCGGTGCATTAACCTTTAAAAATGCAAGAAAAGCTGTTGAGGTGGCAAAAATGCTACCGTTAGACAGACTTCTTCTTGAAACTGACTGTCCATATATGGCACCCGTGCCACTGAGAGGAAAAAGAAATGATTCAAGCCTTATTCCATACGTGGCAGAAAAAATGGCAGAAATAAAAAACACCGATGCACAATCGGTGCTCTGCATTGCAACAAAAAACACAAAAGAATTATTTAAGTTATCTTAATACATAAAAACAGTACAGTAAAATTTTTGGTTTTACTGTACTGTTAATTTTTACTTATTTATATAAACTAACTTTTTATTTGTTCCCTCAAGAGTAACAATATCAAAATTTGTACGCAGATAATCTGCAACGCCTTGCATCAAATCGTTTATTTCATCCTCAGTAGCCTTTTTATCTTTGATAACGACAACAAAAACATCATCCTCTGAACCACTGAAGCTTTCGGCAACCTTACTTACAGCACCATCTTCATCACAGCTGTTTAAAGTGCAACCGATAAAAATTGTATCTTCCTTACAATCAGGAGTTATTTTTGAAAAAATCGGTTTAGCGGTCTGGGCTTTATCAGAAAAGGCAAATCTGCTATACAAATCCTTTGACCAATCCTCTTCCAAAACCTCTTTAGCCCCGGTAGCATCAATATTGTACCACGTACCGTCCAACAAAGCTGCATTCCAGGTGTGACCCACTTCAACTTTCTCGGGGTCATCCATTTTTTCAAAATTCTCTATACCATTCATACTGCAAAGAAGGGAAAAAGCATTAGCAAAACCATCACAATTGCTTTCTCCTTTACAAAGAGCGTCGTATAAATAATTACATTTCATAATTTCTTTTTCTTCGTCTTTATAAACAACATTCTTACCTAAATAAGTGTAAATCTCCTTAGCCTTTTCATAATCAGTCATATCGTTTGTAAAATCAAATTCGATTTTAGATGCTTTTTTTATAGCTTTCTGTTTCTTCTGCGCTCTTTCCTCTGTGAAATTATCTATATTGATATATGAACCTTTCAATTCTCTTTCGACCTGCCTATATAAGAATTGATTATCAATTGTATACGAGCCTTCATCCCCACCCCAAGCTAAGTTTTGCTCCATAACAGGTGAATCAAGCGCAAACATCTGGAGAATCTCATGCAAAGAATAACTACATTCCGAAATTAGTGATTCCTCAAAAAATAAATGGGTTATATTATTTTCATAAGCATACTTAAAAGTATCGTAAACAAATTTTTCTTGTGAGTTTAATTCCTTATAGTGAATTTCACTGCTGTAAAAATCCTGAGTATATTTATACTCACCAATTTCTTCTAAAGTTTTAAAATAAACCTCATCATTATAAGTATCTTTATTTGAAACACCTATGTATTCAACAGCATTCCACTCTTCCACTTGTTTATCAATATACATCTCGCAACCGCAATAACCGCAGAAAAGTATAATTACCGCAATAACACCCTCTATCAGTTCCTTTTTCAAGCGTTTTTTCATTTTTTCTGACATTGCCATACACGCACATCCTCTAACTTATTAGACTTTATTACAGTTTATCAAATTAAAAAAACTTTGTCAAATATGAATAATCCCACCGTGAAAAAATTTCACGATGGGATTTTGTTATGCTACATTTTCTGTAGAATCTTCGGGTTCTGAAGGTTCTTGAGGTTCTGTGGGAACATCAGGCTCTATAGGAACATCAGGCTCTGCAGGAACATCGGGTTCTGTAGGAACATCAGGCTCTGTGGGAACATCGGGTTCTGTAGGAACATCGGGTTCTGTGGGAACATCGGGCTCTGTGGGCTCTTCGGGAAGTTCCCAACAGAAATCTGCACCAATCTCATTCATTACCTCTTCTCTGAAATTAGCACGAACAGAAATTGTATATGTGTACTGTTCACCCTGAACAATTGTATCATCTGTATATTTTAATTCTTCACCAGGGAGAAGCATTGCCAAAAATTCCCAGTCAGTATCAGCGGTTTTTCTGTAAACCTTATAATATTCACCGTTTTCAACCGCATCCCAAGTAATTACTGCAACGGTTTTACCGTCTATAACCTCTTCTTTTGCAACAATTCCTGCTGCAGGTTCAAGAGGTAAGTATACTGTAGCGGTTTTTCCTTCTTCATTATAAAGACTGTCTCTGTCTGATGCTACTGCCTTAACTGTGTAGTAATATGTTATTTCTTCATCAACATCAAAATCTTTAAATGCTACGGTTTCTTCGGTGATTTCTGAAGAACTGACTTCACCGATTTTCTTCCATTCAGCTTCTGCAGAATTTTTTCTATAAATCTCGTAATTTTCAGCAAATTCTACAGGAGTGAAATCCACTGTAATATAAGAGCCGTCTTCACTGTAGGTAGAAATTGCTGTAAACTCTACTGCTACAAGAGGTGCATGGGGGTATTTTGCGGATGCAGATTTTTCTGTAGAAACCTTACCCTCTTTAACTGCTTTTACAGTGTATGTGTACTCTGTACCGATAACAATGTCTTCATCCTTGTACTGTGTTTTTTCAGTATCAAACACGCCCAAGGAAACCTTATCATCACCGATGCTCTTGAAAAGCTCTACGCTTTCAACACCTTCATCAAGAGTCCAATTTACAATAATATAAGGAATTTCTGTTTCTGTTGCAGGAACAAATTCGGCTGTGAGCTCTGTAACCTCGGTAAAGTTTTTCATACCGATTGTATCGTAATCGCTCTTATAGCCGTCTGCCTCTGCAACTACGGTGTAATAGAAAGCGGTTGTTTTTGCTTCCTCAGATGTATCAACAAAGGAATTAAGTGAATATGAGCCTATTACACTCCACTTTCCGCCTTCAGTTCTTCTCTGTACATAATAAGTATCTGCACCGTCAACTGCATTCCAGGAAATTACAACACCATCAGCGGTGAGAGTAACATCTTCCATAATGGGTCTGTACAAAGGCACGATGTAAACAGAAGTGTATCTGCTTATTGCCGAACCGTTAACCGCTCTTACTGCGTAACGGTATTTCACACCGTTCTGAGCAGTTGTATCGTTAAATGAGGTTGCTGCAATGTTTTCAGCAAGAGTGGTCCAGGTTGATGTACCATCTATTTGTCTTAAAACATTATAACCTTTTGCACCATTGATGGCTTTCCAAGTTATGTTTACACCTAACACATTTTCCGCATTCATTGCGTTTGCAAGCTTTGCCGAGGGTTTAGACAGGTACATATTCTTGATACCTGTTTTATCATAGTAGCTTAAGACCTTTCCGTCTACTGCTCTTACTGTATACTTATACGTATCCCCGGACTTTTTAGTAACCTTATCTAAATATGAAACCTTTGAACCGCCTTTAACAGTTGCAATCTCGGTCCAGGAAGATGCGGAATTGATTTTTCTGTAGATTTTATAACTATCTGCGCCGGAAACCTTTGTCCAAGTCACTTTTGCTCTGTTGCTTGAATCAAAAGTAACCTTTCCTAATTTGGGCAGCGCAAGATAACTTGCCTTTATACCCTTTGAGTTGTATGCACCTGCATTGTTTTTACTAACTGCTTTAACGGTATATGTGTATGTTTTTCCTGATTTAGCCGTTTTATCTGTATAATATTTATTTGTTGTTGTACCGATTTTTTTCCAACCAGATGATGTTTTTCTGTAAACATAGTACTTTTCCACTTCATCATTAGCATCACTCCAGGTGATTTTAACACCACCTGTATATGAAGATGCCTCCTTCAATTTAGGGGCTCTCATATAGTTGAAATCAATACCATCTGTATTATAGGTACTTTTGTTTGAACCGTTGTAGGCTCTTACGGAATAAGAATAGTACCAATCGGTTTTTGTTGCTGTTTTATCAACGTAGCTAACTGTGTTTTTACCTTTTACGGTTGCAATTTTCTTCCATTCGGAATTGCTTAATGAACCGCCTTTACGGTAAATCTCATAACCCTTCGCACCGGAAACAGCTTTCCAGGTAAACTTAGCATAACCTGAAGAGGTTGTACCAGCGGCGTCTACCAATTTAGGTGTATCAAGATAAGTTATGGAAAGTCCTTTTTTGTCGTAAAGACTTGTGAAGTCTCCGTCAAAGCATTTAACTGTATATTTATAGGTTTTACCGCTTTTTGCAGTTGTATCGGTATAAGTGTACTCACCTTTTCCGAGTGTTTTAATAGTTTTCCACTTAGTCTCGCCGTCAGCTTTTCTGTAAACCTTGTATTTTGTTGCAGTTGGTAATGTCTGCCAGGTAACTTTCACACCCTTTGATGTGCTTTTTACAGAACTGAGAGTTACGGTCTTCTTGCTCAAACGGTCTATTTTTATTTTAAAGGTTTCAACAGAATCCGTATCAATAACATTTCCGTCATCTCTTGAAACATATGTATAGCATTTGCCGTAATATGTTCCGCCGGGAGTGTTTTTAAAATTCCAGGAAATAGCCAAAGGGCTGTTACCCTTTGAACCGAATTCACCCGACATACTTCTGATAAGTTCTGTGCAGGCTTTATCGGAATATATTTCCACAGCGTAGTTAGCATTACTTTTACCTTCACTTATTCGCATAAAGTAAAGTGTTGCTTTATCACCGTAAAAGGTAAAGCTCGTTTTACGCGCTTCCAATTTGGAATCCGTAGGAACAATTTGTCCGTATTTGTTGTCATAGGATGCTGTTTTATCCGCAGCAAAGGAAACTACTGCCATTGCACCAATTATTATTAACGTAACAATTAGTGTAATTACCATCCTTGTCTTTAAAGTTGTTTTTTTCATGGAATAACCTCCAATGGTTTTGTAATCGTATACATTATAATATATAACCCACGTCATTTCAATAATATTTTGTGAAATAAATGTTACCAAATTATCGACAAATTCACATTGTTTTTTCTTTATTAAAACAATGTTCACACTTGTAACAAGGTGTTAATTTAATTTATATACACTAACCAAAAATCACCCCTTATTTTTGGAGACACATTTCTTTGTTTTTTCATTGATTTTTATAAGGGAAAATGTTATTATATTCTATATAATTGGGTTAATTATGAGGTGAAAAATGGCGACAGACAGCACACAGAATGGAAACGTTCAGTTATGTAAAGCCGCATTTGACAAAATACCTAAAGAAAAACGCGACAGGATTTTAAATGTTGCTATAGAAGAATTTGCAAATAACGGATTTGAAAACACATCAATTCAGCAAATTGCAAAAAAATCAGGTATCAGCGTCGGCTCTGTTTACAAATATTTCGAGAATAAAGAGACGCTTTTTTCAATGGTAGTTCAAGAGGGCTTGTCTTCGATTGAAAATCTTCTTTTGAGTCTTGCGGATTCATCGGAAGATATTCTCATAAAAGCTGAAAAAATCATACGTTCGCTTCTTGAATATTCAAGGCAAAAGCCGGAGCTTATTAAACTCTATTGCCAGCTTACCACAAGTGACAATTCCGAATTTCTTAATAAGCTCTCCCAACGAATTGAAGCGGTGTCTGCTTCTGTTTATACTGTCACCATCAGCAAAGCGCAGGAAACCGGTGATGTCAGAAATGATATTAATCCTGCTTTTTTCGCATTTTTACTTGACAACATTTTTATGATGTTGCAATTTGCAACTGCTTGTGACTACTACAAAGAAAGATTTTTTATCTACACAGGGAAGCAAGCAACCGAAAGTGACGATTTAATCGTCGAACAAACTCTTAAATTTTTGAAAGCGGCATTTAATTTCAAATAAAGAATATTTCGAAAGGTGATTTTATGAAAAAATTAGTTAGTGTTTTACTTGCGGTTTGTATTCTTTTCTCCGTTCTTTCCGTAAGCTCCTTTGCAGCTTATACTCCGGAGGAAATTACATTAAGCTTTGACTATAACGGCGACGGGAGCGTTAACCTCTCCGACGCAAGAACAGTTTTGCGTGTTTTGGCAAACCTTGAAGCACCCAAGGACAACTTAATATATGACCTGGACGGCAACGGCGACGGACTCAATATAGAAGATGTCAAAAAGATTATCGGCATCGTTACAGGTATTGATACAGACGTTTCCGAATGTGCAGAATTCAACCTTACACTTTTCAAAAGTGAGCTTAACAGCATTAAGAGCACACGTCCCGGTTTCACAAAAACTGCAACTGCACAGTGCCACTCTATGCTTGTAACAACACGCAATGCACCCACTAGCGAACTCAATGTTACTAATACAGAATTTAATATTTACACAAACAAATCCTGTGATTATATGGAATCATATTTGAAGGGCGCTACTGGAGTACTTCTTGAGATTAGTAATCCCGAATTAGTAGCAGAAATGCGAGCTCAGATAGCAGAGTTGAGAAAACAAGCCAAGGAAATGTACGAATTAAAAACAACAACCACAACTGTAAAAAAATACGGAAGTCACTATTACTATTTCCCCGTAAATAATCTCGGCAACTCTTGTTTCTTGGAAATCGGAGACATCAAGAGCATTGAATGCTATGAAGAAGACGGTTACATTGTAAGAAAAGTTACAATGAAAGAAGACACCTACATTGGTGACGAATTCCCCACGGGTAACGAGGGCTTTACTGAAAGATGGAAAAATATCTCTTACGGAAAAGTTTTCAACATTCCCGATTTTGATGAAACTGAAGGTTTAAAACAAACTTCAATTCTTAACAAAGTAACATTCAAAGACGGCGTTATTATTTCAAAGGTTGATAAGCTTTCAGGTCTTCCGGTAAGTGTTGAATATTCATATTCCTATGTTGCAGATATTTCAACAATCCCTGAAGTTGACAAAGACGGAAAAGTGGGAATTCAAATGGATTCCGTTACAACTGCAACAAACACAGAAACTTTTGTAATCAATCCCGTAACAAACAACTAAGGAGCATATATCTACTATGGAAAACATCAAGGTAACTATGGAAAACGGAGAAAGCTTTGTTATCGAGCTTTGTCCCGAGCAAGCCCCCATCACCTGCGAAAACTTTTCAAAGCTTGTTAAAAGCGGCTTTTACAACGGTCTCACCTTTCACCGTGTAATTGACGGTTTTATGGCTCAGGGCGGTGACCCAAAAGGAAACGGCATGGGCGGAAGTGACGAAAACATCAAAGGCGAATTCAGAATGAATGGTGTTAACAACACTCTTTCTCACACTCGCGGCGTTATTTCAATGGCACGTTCACAGAATCCTGACTCTGCAAGCAGCCAGTTTTTCATCTGCTATGGCGACTGCACCTTCCTTGACGGTCAGTACGCAGCATTTGGCAAAGTAATTGAAGGTATGGAAACAGTTGACAACTTCCTTAAAATCGACCGCAGAATGAGCTTCGGCGGAGAGCGTTCCACACCGGTTGAACCCATCGTTATGAAAACTGTTGAAGTTTTGTAATATAAAATATAATCAAAGGAGAAAAAGGAATGAACTCAAAAATCAACGGATTGCTTCATAAGCTTTACGGCACAACGCCTGATGACGGCAATCTCCAACCCAAAGAAGCGCTTGCTTACGGTATTGCAGGCTTCGGTCAGAACTTTATATGCACCATCATAGGTTCATATCTGACAATTTTCCTCACAGATGCACTTCTTTTCGGTGCAGAAGGTGTTACAATCGGTAACATTGCAGGTTCAATGGCTGTTGCATACCTTATGCTCGGAACTCGTATCTTTGACGCTTTCAACGACCCCATTATGGGTAGCATCGTTGACAAAACCCGTACAAAATGGGGTAAATGCCGCCCTTACCTTAAATGGATGGCTTTCCCGATTGCAATTATGACAATTGCCTGCTTCTTACCTGTTTTCCAGGCAAAAGCTCATTGGTCATTTGTTGTTGTAGCAATTATTTATGTTTTATGGTCAGTTGCTTACACAGTTGCAGACGTTCCTTACTGGGGTCTTTCAACCTGTATGACAAACGACACTGTTGTTCGCGGCAATATGCTTACAATTACTCGTCTTCTTTGCACTTTGGGTGCAGGTATTGTTACTGTTTTTCTTCCCATTATCACAGGTGCTATTACAGCTAAATACAAATACCCCGACACAGCAGAGGGTATTACACAGATTATGGCTGATAAAGGTGTAGATGCTGAAGCAGCCAAATCCTTTGTTGGTACTGTTATTGCAGGTCAGGAAATTGCAAATGCTGACACTCTTAAATGGACATACTTCATTGCCGCAGTTATTCTTGTTGTTGCTGCAGTCCCCATGTTCTTCTATGGCTTCAAGCATACAAAAGAGCGTTTCACAGCAAATGATAATCCCCCCTCACTTGGCCACAACCTTAAGCTCCTCTTCAAAAACAAAGAGCTTCTTCTCATCGTTCTTTCAGGTGTCCTTGGTGGTGCAAGAATGGTTTATACATACACCGGCGGTCTTTATTTTGCAAAATATGTTCTCCAGAACGAAGGTATGTATAGCCTTATAACCCTTCTTGTTGTTCCCGGTGGTCTTGTAGCTTCCATTCTCGTTCCCTGGATGAGTAAGAAGTTCACAAAGAAATGGGCATATATCGCAGTTCACCTTTTCGGTGGCGTTGTAATGGCTGTTATGTATTTTGTTGGCTACGATGCTCCCTGGAAGCTTGTTATTGCTGCTATCGCTCTTGTTCTTCTCGGTATTCCTCAGGGTGTTAACAACATTATCACCTACGCTATGATTGGTGACACTGTTGACTATCTTGAATGGAAAACAGGTGAACGCGGTGAAGGTATCTGCTTCGCTATGCAGACTCTTATCAACAAAATCGGTATGGCAGTTGGCGCATTCATCGGTGTTATCTCCTTTGCTGCTGCAGGTATCAATGCTGAAACAGGCTTTATCTCTGCAGAAGGCAAAGAGACGCTCTGGAATATGCTTGTTCTTTCAGGCGTTATCAGTATGTTTGCTTGTGCAGTTCCTATGTTCTTCTATACAATTACAGAAAAACGTCAGGCAGAAATGGTTGCTGAAGTTTCAGCAAGAAAGAAATAAAACAATTTATATATCAAAGTCCCTTATTACAAAATTTTGTAATAAGGGACTTTGATTATTTTATACCCATGTAATTAATTGCGTACTTTGCTTTTTCTTGTAGGTACGCTCTAAAACTCAAACTTTCAACAACAAACAACGCTTTAGAAATTTTAAAATATGGCAATACATATACTATCGGCACTACCGCCACACAACTAAGAAACCAACCAAAAAACGAGCTTTCCAACAGTACACCTTCACGAAGATAGCCGTCAGTAAAATATATACTCTTTTTTATAGCCTCTTTGGGGGTTATTGCTCTGTTCAAACAAATATAATATGGTGCCGCATTGTATCTGAAAACTGTCACTCGCCACATAAAAATGCAAAACGCTAAAAGCACCGAGCTTCCAAATATCAGTGTATAAAAAGCAATGGGCAAAAGACTTCCGTTAGTATAAAGATAAAAGGTTATTCCGTAGCAAACCACACCGGGAAACAAAAAATACCCCAACCACATAATCTTTAACGCAGTTAACCTCATATATAAAGAAAATGCCTTGAAGCTCTTTTCAAAAGTAAAAAAATGAAACAAAAGAAGAAATCTGCCTTTTCCTCCCGAGGCTTTTATAAAATAAAGAAATTGTTCTCCCAGACGCAAAGCGCGAATAAACAAAAACAGAATTGCCGTTACAAAAACAATATCTATAGAAACAATTGCATATACAAATGCATCATTATAATTATTGAGATACCCGTCCAAAATTCCGCTTCTGAAAAAAGAAACAAGGCAATAAAACCATAGGGCAAAAACCCCTCTTCTAAGAACAAAGCTAAACATTGAAATAAAAAATAACCGTAAAGTGTCTCCGTTTAAAAGCATTTTACTTTTTATTTTTACATTTGTACTCATAAAAACCTACCAAAATAAAAATATCTGCACACCAAAAGATGCACAGATATATTTTAGGTATTTTTTTATATTATAAACATTGACGTTTAAGAATTCCTTTCATATTCCCCAAAACATAATAAGGAATACTTAAACCACCTTTTCCCGTGCCTATAGAAATATGCGGTTTCATACTACCGTGAAAATCCGAACCGCCTGAAAGAGACAGAGAAAGCTTTTCTGCAAGTGCTCGATACTCTGCAATATGCTCGGGAGTATATTCGGGATAATAGCCCTCAACACCGTTAAGCCCTGCTTCTTTTAACTGAATTAAAAGCTTTTCAAGTTGCTCGGTATCGTAGCCCGTTTGATTAAGGTGGGCAAGATATGCTAATCCGCCTGCGGCACGAATTGCTTTTACCGCTTCAACTGCAGAAAGTTCATTTTTCTCTGCATAGGCAGGTTTTCCGAGACCGATATATTTATCAAAACATTCTCTGACAGTTTGGCAATAGCCTTTCTCAACCATAAGCTTTGCTATATGCGCTCTGCCAACAAAATTGCCACCTGCAAGGCTTAACGCTTCTTCGTGGGTTATATCAAAGCCCAAAGCCCGAAGTTTACTGCAAACCTCTTCCATTCGTCTTTTACGACTGCCTTTTAATTTATCAATTGTCTTTAACAAGGGTTCATTTTCCGGGTCTATAAAAAGTCCTATAATGTGAGTTTCCGTATTTTCTGCAGCGGAAAACTCAATTCCCGGAATAAATTCAATCTCGATTTCCTCTGCTCTTTTCTGTGCCTCTTTTATTCCGTCAACGCTGTCGTGGTCTGTAAGGGCAAAAGCAGAAAGTCCGCTTTTTTTCGCGTGTTCCACAAGCTCTGTTGGCGTTAATGTTCCGTCCGAGCAGGTGGAATGGGTGTGAAAATCAACCGTTCTTTTGTCAAAAATTATATCGCGTACTTCCGCGAGATTTTCAACTGTATAAGCATTATGCTCTTCAAGCAGTTTTCGTCCTTGATGACCGTAGGCAACAAGCACACAGTCAATACCCAAAGCATTTGCAGTTTCAAGGTCGTGGAGCGTGTCCCCTATAAGAATAGCGTCATTTCCCTCTATTCCCTTGGAGTCAAAAAAAGCTTTTGCTCGCTGGATTTTACTTTCCGCAAGAGTATTGTCAGCTCCGAGAATTTCTTCAAAGAAGTCAAAAGCACCAAATTTCTTTGTTAAATCAAGGGTCTCACCAATAAAATTCGAAGTAATTATGTATTGATGCGCTCCCGTTTCCTTTAACTCGCAAAGTAATTCCTTTGCTCCGTCTGCAAGGGTTGTTTCTTCCATATGGCGAGCATAATCTGCGTGATAATCTTTAGAAATCTCTGAAAAATTCACTTCTTCCGGTGGCAATATTCTGTAATAAAAGTTCACTATGGGTGTTTCAACATAGTCATAATACTCCGTTAAGTTAATGGTTTTCATACCTTTTCTCAAAAGCATATCATTAACACAAGCGAGGGCATTGTGAACATCATCAATAATTGTCCCGTTAAAATCCCAAAATATGTGTTTATATCTCATATTTCATCACCGCCGTTTTTTTATTTTACCACAATATAAAATAATTAGCAACTCATAAAAGAGTTGCTGAAGCAATACCAATCACAATACCTGATACAAAAATGGCGGTGAGTATGATTGCATTTTTCATTCTTTCCTTTTTATATTTATAGCTCCTCACAGGAGGTCTTCCTGCTTTTTCTATTTCCTTTCTTGCGCTTTCGCGGAGCCTTCCCTCTCCCATTCCGCTGTATTCGGGTTTTACAAAAAATATAGCTTTCTCAAAAAATCCATTCTGTGTTTCGCTTATTTCCAAAACCTGCTTATTAACACCTTTTATCATTTTTCTTTCTCCTTTTTTGAGTTCTTTTCTATGATGTGAAAATTAATGCGGTTTTATACAAAAACCCGAACAAAAAACACAATGTTAATTTCCATAAAAACTTTGCAAGTTTTTTCACAAACTGTAACAATTTATTGCCCAAAAAGAATATAAAAATTTTACGATTACAGTAAACATTTTCGGCATTTGTCGAAATTGACAATCGCCAAATTATACAATTTGTATATTCATCTTTTCGGTGAAAATTGTTCAAAACTGTGTTCAAAATGTTTACAACCTACCCTCTAAACCCTATATTCCACTAGGTTTTCGACATTTTTTACACTTTTTTTGACAAAATTTAGGAGATGTCAAAATATACGATTTGTTTTACCCTCTTTACAAATTATACAGAACGGAAACTGAACTTTAAGTCAAAAAATAAATGTTCGTTGTTAAAAATATACAATTACAAAAGGGTACAAAAACACCTTAAAAATACTGTTAAAAACAGAGAAAAAATTTAATTTTCTGAAAACAGGTTGACAAAAAACTTTACTATCTCAGAAAAATAAGTTATTGTTATTTTGGTGATAAAATGAAGATTGAGAATATCAACGGAAATATAATTTTAAAAGATACAGAACACCTGAACATTCCTATTTGCCTTGATTGCGGACAGGCTTTCAGGTGGAAAGAAACAGAAAACGGCGTTTGGCAAGGTATTGCCTGCGGTAAATCTCTATGTGTTAAACAAGAAGAAAACATTGTAACCTTTTTTAATACCTCTAAAGACGATTTTGATTTAATCTGGGCAAAATATTTTGACTTAGAAAGAGATTACAAAAAGATAGTTGAAAGCTACACCGAAGAAAGCCTTATTACAGCCTGCAATACCCATCCGGGAATACGCATTTTAAAACAGGATGAATGGGAAGCAATTTGTTCCTTTATTATTTCAGCTAACAATAATATTCCGCGAATAAAAGGAATAATAGAAAGACTCTGCGAAAATTTCGGCGAGAAAATTGAAGGTGGTTATACTTTCCCCTCTCCCGAAAAGTTGGCAGTTCTTGAGGTTGAAGATTTGGCAGTTATCCGCGCAGGCTTCAGAGCAAAATACATTATTGACGCCGCCCGAAAAATTGCAAACCATGAAGTGGATTTGGAAAAAGTGAAAGCAATGGATTTTGAAAGCGCTAAATCAGAGCTTATAAAAATCAAAGGTGTTGGCGAAAAAGTCGCACAATGCGCTCTTCTTTATGGCTTTGGAAGAATGGAAGCTTTCCCTGTTGACGTATGGGTAAAAAGAATACTTGCAGAGCTTTACCCCAACGGACTTCCGGAATGTATTAAAGGCACAGAGGGAATTGCACAGCAGTATTTATTCCATTGGAGAAGGAACTTATAAAAGTGGCAAATTGGAAGTGGCAAGTGGCAAGTTTCGGGTCTGCGACGCAATAAAAAAAGAATTCAAGACAATAAAGTCTTGAATTCTTTTTTTAATAACTGGCATCTGGCAACTGGCGACTGGCATCTATTGAAATCAATTTAGGAAATTGATTTCAATATTTTCTCTCCCATTTCGTTTATAACATCAAAATCCGTAGCTTTTATATAGTATTCTTCAAGTCTGTCATGAATCTCTTTTGCAAGAGAAAGTTTTCTCACTGCTTCATCAACAAGCTCCCTCTTCGCCTTTTTTTGAAGCCCCAGCTTCTCTTTATTGCTGTTAAATTGTTCCTTATTATAAAAACGTGAAGCGTGAACGCAGCGTTCTCCGTCGTCAATGGAATAATGGTAGCTATTCTGGGTAAACACCGCCGTTTTCAGCTGGGGGATAATAATATGTTCTATTTTAAAATTAGGGAACAATGGGCAATAGCATTGGTAAACATCATAACCATTCTCCAAAGCATACGCGCTTATATATTCTGCAATAAAGGGTGAAACTGCAGAAAATTCATCTTCAACAGTAATAATTTTTTCCGAAAGTGCAACGATTGTTTCATATTTCACATCAATTCCCTCGGGCGAAACCGCAGACAAAAATCTTTTGTAAACCGCACCTTTTTCTACATTTTTATTTTCGGGAATTATTCTGTTTGCAAGACGTTTTACATATCGCATCAGTTTTTCTTCGTCTACACAATTTGCGCAAATTGCCGTGCTTTCCAATTCGATTTGAGAAGCAACTCTCAAAAAATCCGTAGTCTTTTTATGTTGTAGAGCATTTTCTTTCATCAACTCGCCTATTTCGGTTATATGGGAATTAAGATATTTTCTGTCCCAGGCAACACCCAAATCCACAATATGCTCGCTGACACCGGGCATTTTCGGGTCAAAGGTATGGGGCGCAGTTCCGTCACAAATGGAAAAATTGATTTCAGGAACTAATACAATATCAAGGGAGTTCGGGTCTGCACTGCAAAAGCCCCGTTCTACATAATAGCCCTTTCTTTCCGCTTTCTCTGCAACTTTTTTCATAAGTGTAGATTTTCCCGTACCGGGACCACCCTTTAATATAAGATGCTTTCCCTCTATGTACGGGTCATAAACCGTATTATACAACGAGCAATACCCTGCTTTATTATTCGCACCGAAAAAGAATGATACGGGAAGAACTGTTTTTTTCAAAATATCAACTCCTATCGTCATATACTATGATTTTTTCCATTTTTTGTTACTCTCTTCATTGACTTTTCTTCGCAGTAAATATATACTATTTGTGTATGTAAACTTTTATTGAAAAGAGGTTTTCTAATGTCAAGATATGAAGAAGCAAAGAAGATTTATTCTTCTTTTGGCGTTGATACGGAAAAAGCCCTTGACACTCTTAAGGATGTAACAATTTCTGTTCATTGCTGGCAGGGTGACGATGTTGTTGGCTTTGACAGTAAGGAAAGTCTTTCCGGCGGTATTCAGACAACGGGTAACTACCCCGGTAAAGCTACAACTCCCGAAGAGCTTATGAGCGATATTGACAAGGCTTTCTCTCTTATTCCCGGTAAGAAAAAGCTTAATCTCCACGCAAGCTATGCCATTTTTGAAAATGGCGAATTTGCAGACAGAGATGCAATCGAGCCCAAGCACTTTAAAAAATGGGTTGATTTTGCAAAAGAAAGAAATATGGGTATCGACTTTAACCCCACCTATTTCTCTCACGCTATGGTTAAAGACGGACTTACACTTTCTTCTCCTGATGAAGAGGTTCGCGCTTTCTGGGTAAAGCACGGTATAGCTTGTCTTAAAATTTCCGAATATTTTGCAAATGAAACAGGCGTTCCTTGCGTTATGAATATCTGGATTCCCGACGGCTACAAGGACATTCCTGCAGACAGACTATCCCCAAGACAAAGATTCAAAAAATCTCTTGACGAAATTCTCAGCACGCCTTACGACAAATCAAAGGTTTATGTAACTCTTGAATCAAAGGTTTTCGGTATCGGTCTTGAAAGCTATACAGTCGGTTCAGCAGAATTCTGCCTTTCCTATTCTGCAAGTAAGGGCATAACACCCCTTATGGATAACGGTCACTATCACCCAACAGAATTAGTTTCCGACAAAATCTCCTCTCTTCTTCTCTTTAACGAGAAAATTGCGCTTCACGTAACAAGAGGTGTTCGTTGGGACTCTGACCACGTTGTTATTCTTGATGACGAAACAAAGGAAATTGCAAAAGAAATAGTTTCCCACGATGCCCTCGACAGAGTGTTTATTGCAACTGACTATTTCGATGCTTCAATAAACAGAATTTCCGCTTGGGTAACAGGTGTGAGAAATGTGCAGAAGGCTCTTCTTAATGCACTCCTCTTACCCGTAGATAAAATGAAATCACTTCAGGAGGAAAGCTCCTTCACAGAGCTTATGTGCCTTCAGGAAGAAATGAAAACTGCTCCTTTCGGTGACATTTGGGCAGAATATCTTGAAAGAGAAAATGTTAATAATGATTACTTTAAAGAAATCAAAGAATATGAAGAAAAGGTATTGGTGAAAAGAGTATGAAAGATATTTTAACAGCTCCCTTTGTGGAAGAAATGAAACGCGCAACAGCAAATATGTACCGTCAAGGTTGGGACGAAAGAAACGGCGGTAACATCAGCTATATGCTCGAAGAGGAAGAGGTAGCAGAATATCTCGACCTTAATAATGTTATCCGCGAAATTCCCACAGGCTTTGACGCAACATATCTTATCGGTAAAATCTTTATCGTTACAGGTACAGGCAAATACTTCAAAAATGTTGAGGTTGACCCCGAAACAAACCTCGGTATTATCCGTATTGCAAAGGACGGCACAACTGCAGAGCTCCTCTGGGGTTATAAAGATGGCGGCAAATTCACAAGCGAGCTCCCCGCTCACCTTATGAGCCACATTTCAAGACTCAGAGTTAATCCCGAAAACAGAGTTGTTATGCACTCTCATCCTACATACACTCTTGCAATGAACCATATCCACGAGCTTGACGAAAAGAAATTCACTCACACACTTTGGGAAATGTGTACTGAATGTATCGTTGTTTTCCCCGATGGTATCGGCGTTCTTCCCTGGATGGTTTGCGGCAACAACGAAATCGGTATTGCAACTGCAAAGAAAATGGAAGAATACAGACTTGTTATCTGGGGTCTTCACGGTATCTACGGTGCAGGTAAGGATATGGACGAAACCTTCGGACTTATCGAAACTGTAGAAAAGG
Source organism: Acutalibacteraceae bacterium (assembly GCA_045536495.1). Classification (GTDB taxonomy): domain Bacteria; phylum Bacillota; class Clostridia; order Oscillospirales; family Acutalibacteraceae; genus DTU089. The sequence continues at coordinate 8,289 of JAZSNR010000037.1, read as the reverse complement.
CTGCACAGCTTTATATGCTTGCAACTGCAAGTGGCAAGAGAATCAACACAATTACAGACGAAAACCTCTGGGCAATTGTTGAACGCTTCGCTTTAGAAGACCAGTGCAAGAAAGAGTTTTTAGACCTTTAATTTAATAAAAACACCCCAAAATTACAAAAAGATGTCCAATTGTTACATTGGGCATCTTTTTTATTTTAGCTTGTATATACTGTAATTGAAAGGAGAGATAGATATGAAAAATACCTATAAGGAAGAAAAGGTCTTTAAAACATTTTCTTATATAACTCTTTTTATTACAGGTTTTTACTTTTTTGCTCATATTTTATTTATGGTTTCAGAGTCAGACTTAACTATTGTTTCCAGTGAGTTTGAATATACATTTTTTCTTATGCTGCTTTTTATGGATATTGTTGCCTGGTTTATATATGTTCCCTTTGCCATTATTGTTGTTATAGTACAATTCCTTTATTTAGTTGCCAGATTGGCAGATACCGAAAATGTAAAAAAGTGGTTTTACCTGCCATCTTTTCTGAATATAGTTTTCGGCAGTTTCAGTATATACGGTGTTTTTGAGTTTATTAAAAGAGCAGTTTAGTTGATTGTTTCATAAACAGGTCTTGTAAAAGCTTTGTGAAGCTTATCCCTCTTTTTTGCTTGCAAAAAGGAGAGGGGGACCATTCCTCAACTTGTATAAACTTTACTATATGTAAATTTCGAGTGACATAGTTTCCTATAAAACATAATTTGGGCGGAATGGTGGGTGGTACCCTTATACTGCTTTCCTTTGCTTTGTACCACCCACCGCTAACGCGGTCCCCCCTCCTTTTTCGTTTTACGAAAAAAGAGGGATAGTAGTTGCACTCATCAACGATGTAAAAAGGAAGCGGGGCAACCCACTACCGCTGACGCGGTCCCCCTCCCTATTTTGTTTTCAACAAAACAGGGATGATAGGCTCCGCTTCACTTTTACTTTATGTCAGCATATAAATCAAAGCCATAATAAGCAATTCATCAGCCTTTTCTTCCGACAAAAGCAAAATCAAAGATAACAGCAAAGCCTTATCGCTGTCTATATTCAAATCACCGAAAACACTTTTCATTTTATCTTCAAAGTTATTTTGAAATTTCGGTTGATTATTGCTCTGGTTTTCATTTTTCTCGGTCTTTTTATTTTCCTGCTTTTCTCTCGGCTCATCTTCGGTTTTGGAAGAGTTAGTCCCGTAGTTCTTTAAATTATCTAAATAATCATTTGGCATGGGAACTCTTCGGGGTTCTTCTTTTTTTGCAGTTGTGTTCTGTTGCGTTTCTTTCTTTCCTCTTTCAAGTCCTGCGCTCTGCCTTGCTCGTCTTTGCATATCCTCTGCTCTTCTAATTGCATCATTTTGCATTTTCATAAGGTCCTTGTAGGAATAATCTGCCATTACATTATTCCCCTTTCCCTTAAAAGCGGTAAAACTGACATCAGCTTCACAAGCTTCGCCGCCTCGTCTGCTTTTTTCTGCCTTTCCTCCGATAAAAGCGGTTTCAAAGCATTTATAAAATCCAATCGCTCATCATGGGAATTAAAGGCTTGTAAAATCGGAACAATTGCAGAAAGTTGCGATAAATCGGGCATACCAAGTCCGCTCAAACCGCCCATATTCTTTAATAAATCATCAAAATTGAATTGATTTTGCTCTTGTTTGCTGTTTTTAGTTTTAGACTCTTGTATGGGCGGTTTGTTATTATCCATCCCGCCCAAAACACTTGCGGCGGTTTGCTTTAAATTTTCAATATCATCAGGTGTCAGAGAATTTAAAATGGCATTTAAATCAAAATCAGCCATTATTTTTTCCTCCGAAGAATTTATTAAAAATCGCTTTTGCCGCGTCGCTGTTTAAAAGTGCCTTAGTTTTCTCTTCATCAGCTAAAAGATTTTTAACCGCATTAGCTTGTTGTTCATTTAGGTTTTTATTTATAAAATCATTTACACCCTCGTTTGTGTTTAAATTATCACTTTGAGAAGCCTTTTTCAAAAGCTCACCTACATCAATTTTTTCGTTATTCAAATTACTCATTGAAATCACCGCTCCACTTGTATTATAATTAGTACAATATATTTACTTTGGAGGTTGATTATGTATGCGCATACTTGTACTTTCTGATTCACATCGTCATAATTTCAACCTATTTACCGCCATAGCAGAAGAACCAACTGCCGAGGTTGTTTATTTTTTAGGTGACGGTGCAAATGAATTTGAAGAAGCTTCATATGTTTACGGCAAAGACCAAGCCTTTATCGGCGTTCGCGGCAACTGCGATTTATCTTCATTTCTTCCCGAGAAAGATATCAGAACAATATGTGATAAAAAAATAATGGCAACCCACGGCTACCTGCAAAATGTAAAATTCGGTTTAGAGGATTTACAGCTTGAAGCCGTTAGTGAGAAATGTGACATTGTCCTTTTTGGTCACACCCATAAGCCTGAGAGCATCTACAAAGACGGCATTTATTATTTTAATCCCGGTAGTATCAGAGATGGTTGCTACGGTGTTATAGATATAACCAAAAACGGAGTTATTTGTATAAATAAAAAACTATAGAGTAATTCGATAATTATTGACAATTTTACTATATACTGTTAAACTATTTTCATATTTAATTTTTAAAGGTAGTGATAAATATGGATTTTAAAAGTTCCACCGCGCTGTATCTTATAGCCGGTGCAGTTATCCTTTTTGTTCTTGCCCAGTCTGTTTTCTTCCTTGTTAAAGCTTATAAGCAAGGCAGAGCACTTGGTTTGGACAAATCCAAACTGCGCAACGCTATTACATCAAGCGCACTCTTTACAGTTCCCTCTGCGCTTTCCGTTCTTGCAACGGTTATCGCGCTCGCCCCCGCATTAGGTCTTGTTATTCCTTGGGTTCGCCTTTCAGTTATCGGTAACTTAATGTACGAAACAACCGCTGCAGAAGCTGCAATGGAAGCATTCGGTCACGAAGGCGGTATGGCTGTTCCCGTTACTGACCCTGAGGTTTATGCAGGTGTTGCCTGGGTTATGACCCTGGGAATCTGCTTCTCTCTCGTAATTCTTCCCTTCCTTGCAAAACCGCTTCACAAAAAATTTATTGCAGCAGGTAAGAAAGAAGAAGCTCCCCAGACAGAAGCAACAGAAAATGCACCTGCAGATGCAAAGAAAAAGAGAGGTCTTAACGGCTTCATCAACAACTTTGCAACACCCGCTATTTTCATTGGTCTTATTGGTGCATTTATCGCCCGTGCAATAATCGGTGCCGGTAAACCCGAAACCTTCGGTGACGGTGCAGGTGTGCTTTCTATAATCACACTTGTTGTGGCAGTTGTGGTTTCAATTGCACTCGAAATTCTTGCAAAGAAATTCAAGCTCACTTGGTTAGAGCCCTTTGTTATGCCGATTGGTATGATAATCGCAATGATTGCCGCAATTATATTCTTCAATGTTCTTCCCGAAGAAATTGCGATGTTTGAATGGAGGGGTTAAAAATGGCTAAAAAGACAAATAAATCATATATTGACCGCGTTCATTCCTGGGGCAGAATCTCAACCATTACCGCACTTTGTGCGCTTCTTATGTTCCCTATGGCAATTTGCCTTTACCTTAATGTTTTCCCGCCCATAAACGGTGTTCTTCAAGGTCTTCTTAAGCTTATTCCTACCTATTGGACAGTTGCAGTTGTAGAAGTTATTGTTTACACTCCCATGCTTGGTGCAGGCGGTACGTATCTTTCATTCGTTACAGGTAACATCGCAAACCTCAAGCTTCCCTGCGCTATCAGCGCAATGGAAGGCGCTGATGTTAAAGCAAACTCCGAAGAGGGAGAGGTTGTTTCAACAATCGCAATTGCAACATCCTCTATCGTTACAACAATTGTTCTTGCAATTGGTATTCTCGCTTTTGCACCCTTCCTTCAGACCTTCACAGATAATGCTCTTCTTAAACCTGCATTTGCACAGGTTCTTCCCGCACTTTTCGGTGCACTTGGTGCAGGCTACTTTATAAAGCATTGGAGAATTTCATTCTTCCCGATTATCATTATGATTATCGTTCTTGTATTTGCTCCCACAATGGGCGCAAGCACACTTCTTTTTGTAGGTATCGTTGCTTCCGTAGGTGGCGCATTGTTTATGTACAAAAAAGGTATGCTTGACAGAGTAAAATAAGAAAAAAGCGCAGACCGCATAAAACAATATAAAACAAGGGGTTCTACAGGAAAACACGCCTGTTGAACCCCATATTTTTATCCCAAAACTACAAATATTCGAAAAACAATGTTTTATGCTACAAACAAACTTCACCACTCGACGTACCTTTGTACGCCTTCGGGCAAGCAAAAACAAGTCTGAAGCCTTGTTTTTGTTCAGTTTGTTCGTTCTGCATCTTTTTTCCCCTCTCCCCAACAAAGGGGCTAAAAAAACTCATCGTTTTTTTAGCCCCTTTTTCATATTATAACTTAACACCAAATTTACTGTAAATACCTTTTCCTTTAGAGTTGTAGGCTCTTACTGTATAGAAGTATTGTTCGCCGCTTTCTCGTTTGGTCTTATCCGTGTAAGTCAAAGAAGTTGTTTTACCCAGATTCACCCAACTACCGTCCGCTGTTTTTTTGTAAACATAATAGCCCGTTGCACTGCTTACTTTTTCCCACTTTACCACAACCTGCTTGCTTTTGTTAAGAGCAACACTTGTAATTTCAGGAGCGTTAAGGCAATTAACACCTAAACCGTTTTCATATGAGCCTTTATACTTACCATTCATAGCAACAACTGTATAGTAATACTTAGAGCTCTTTTTTGCAGTTTTATCTTTATAGGTAAGAACATCGGTTACTTCAGCAATCTCTTTATAACTGCCGGATGGAGTTTTTCTGTAAACCTTATAAGATGTAGCACCTGCTACGCGTTTCCATTTAACAATGTTACCGCTGCTCCATTTAACAGAAACAAGGTCGGGAGCTTTCATATACAAATGCATTTTTGTATTGTTACCTGAAACGCTCACACTATTTTCATTAGCCGCTTCAACATAATAGGTATAGAAATAATTGTTTGCCTTTTCTGTTGTGTCGTAAAAGCTTGTTTTGGTTGTTGAACCCACAAGCTTATATTCCTCAAAGGGTGATTCTCTGTAAATATTATATTTTGTTGCGCCGTCAATAGCGTTCCATTTAAGGTAAACACTATTGTCAACATTTGACGAAATTGAACTGATTTTCGGCTCTGCAAGGCAGTAAACAGTCACGCCCTTTGTATCAAAGCTACTGTATTCACCGTTCCTTTGAGCAACGAGCGAATAGGTGTATTTTTTCCCTAAAGAAACCTCTGTATCAATGTATTCCAAAGAATCCAACCCGGAATATATCATATCCCATTGACCGTCTGCGTTCTTTTTAAAGAGCTTGTAGTCTGTTGCGCCCTCAATACTTTCCCATTTAACAGTTATGCTTTTCTCAGTACAAGAAGCAGCTGGTTTCTGTGTTGCGAAAAGAGTTTTTTCTGCTTTTTGTGATAAAAGACCGGCAGTTGTTCCGTTAACTGCCTTAACAGCATAATAATATGTAATACCGTCCTCTTTTGCAGTTTTATCTGTATATTCTAAAGCATCACTTCCCACAGTTGCCAGACGGGTATATTTTTCTGCATCTGCGGTTTTTCTGTAAACTCTGTATTTTTGAGCACCTTTAACCTCTTCCCAGGAAATTTTGACTTTATTATCTTCAAGAGTTTCCGGTGCATTGGAGAATTTCGGTGGTGCAAGATAAATTAAATCAACACCGTTTTTGTTATATTTGCTGTAAGATTCTCCGTCATAAGCTTTAACTGTATAAATATACTTTTCGCCTCTTACTGCAGTTTTATCAGTAAATTCAAGCTTAGTTACATCTGCTAGTTTTTCCCAAGATGTACCTTCTTGTTTTCTGTAAACTCTGTAAAAATCAGCATAATTAACTTTTTTCCATTTAAGATAATTACCGGAATAAAGTGCTTCTGCTTCAGTTATTTTGGGAGTTATTTCTCCAATTTTATTTAACTTAATATCGAACTGATAAATGCTGTCCCTATCAACAACAAGGTCGTTACCTTTTTTTATATAAGTAAAAGTAAGTCCGTAATACGTTCCGCTTTCAAGAGGCGAAAAATCAATCGTCATGCTTCCCTTACTGTTAACTGTGGGGAATGCACCGCTCTTGTTTATGAGAATGTTTTGTCTTGCTTCATCTTCATAAATCGTAAGACCGAAATAAACATTTTTCTCGTGACCCTTGCTTTTGAAAGAAAAGGTTAATGTTCCCTTGTCTGAATTGATTTTATATGAAGTGCATTTTGTCTTGTAATCAGATTTAACGGGAACCATTGTTCCGTATTTGCCTTTGTAAGAATCATATTTTGTAGCGGCAAAGGAAGTTACAGAAAAAACTGAAATCAAACATAATACCGCAAGAATAACGGAAAGTGATTTTTTAACTGTTCTCATTTTTTCTCCTCCTTTTGTTTTTCAAAATATTTATCTGCTTTTAAAATAATTGTCTGAGTTTTGGAATCTTTAATCTCACCGTTCATTACCATTTCCACTGCTTCGCTCAAAGGCATTTTTAGAGTATTGACAAACTCATCCTCATCTAGATGCTGTTCGCCCTCCACCAAATCTGTTGCAATATACATGTGAATTACTTCGTCAATAAGTGCGGGGGTTGTATACAAATCGCCTATTGAAAAAATGTTATTGGCAGTAAGTCCCGTTTCCTCGGAAAGCTCACGAAGAGCAGCTTCTTTTGGGTCTTCCCCTTTTTCAAGCTTACCTGCAGGAACCTCTAAAGTAACTTTGTTCAACGCATATCTGAACTGATTAACGAAAACAACCTGTCCGTCTTCTGTAACGGGCAAAACGCACACTGCACCGGGATGGCGGATAACCTCGCGAATACCTTTGTTTCCGTTGGGAAGAAGAATTTCATCTTTAAAAAGGTGAATTGCAACTCCGTCAAAAATTTCTTCCGAAGAAATTTTCTTTTCTTCAAGCTTCATGTTTCTTACCTCTTAACAAGTTTTTACATAATTACACAGATATATTATACTATAAAACTTTGTTACTTTCAACTGCAATTTGTCGGGGATTATTGAAAGATATAAATGTTTTGTGTATAATTGTTTCGGTGATTTGTTATGAAATTATATATTGTCCGTCACGGAGAAACCTTCGGAAACTTAAATGGTGATGGTTTTTCTGAAACCGACCTTACCCCAAATGGTGAAAGGCAGATTGCTCTTTTAGGTGAAAGATTTAAAGATGAAAGCATCGATAAATTCTATGTAAGCCCGTTAGTAAGAGCAGTTAAAACCGCAAACGCTGTTAGAGAACATCATAAAAGCACACCGATTATTATAGATTCGGCACTTTTGGAAAAAGGTACTTCACCTGATTACATAGGCCTTTCTGATGAAGATATAAAAAAGCTTTGTGCCGACGCAGTTATAAATAAACGCTCCCCCTTAGGAGAAGAGGACGACCAAAAAGCCTATGAGAGAGCAAAGAAAATAATAGAAAAAATCAAAGCCGAAAACGACTTTGACAGTACGGTTGTTATAGTGGCTCACGGAACATTCAACAGCTTCCTCGTCCTTGCTGCGCTCGACTTCCCCTTAAAAGAAAATTTCAACTTTTCACACGTTAATACAGGCGTTTCTTTAGTTCAATACTTAAAAGAAAACAGCGTTATAAAAACAAAATTAAAATACCTCAACGATTTTTCTCATTTAGACGAAAAACCTCAACTATAAAAAAACAGACGGCAAAAACCGTCTGTTTTCATTTTTTATTTTGATTGAGATTTTGCTATAGAACGCAGATTTGGTGAACGAAGGCGTACAAAAAAAACAATAAGTGGCGATGGATTTTTGATGCAGAAGGTGTTTTTCTCGCCCCGACGGTGTATGAAGATACTCCGAGTGGGCGAAAAAACGACTTCGGCGCAAAAAGACACGCCAATTAGGTAAAACTGTAAGCCGGGTTCTGTCGTTTAAGGCAATCATCTATCTACGCCATTTGTTGCCAAATGGCTCTAGCCACCCTTCGGGGTTGCGAAAAAATTCGCTGCACGGCGCTACCCCAGTCGGTGTTGCATCGGGTAGGGTTTACATGGCCGCGATGTCTCCACCGCGCCGGTGAGCTCTTACCTCGCCTTTCCACCCTTACCGAAAAATTTCGGCGGTATATCTCTGTTGCACTTTCCCTAAGGTTTCCCTCGGCTGCCGTTAGCAGTTACCCTGCCG
>JAZSNR010000085.1:0-6191 GCA_045536495.1 Acutalibacteraceae bacterium | reverse complement strand
TGCAACGGTGATAAGTATCGCCGTACAGCCCATAAGTATAAAAACAAAAATATCTTTTTTTGAAAACTCAGTTTTCATGGTTTAATCTCCCATATATAAGCTATCTTTTTTGAAGTCTTTTAATCTTCTTGAGAAAACCTTTTCCAGAAATTTATTCCCCAAGGGTGTTTCTGTTCTTCCCATTCATCTCGGAATTTGAGGATTTTATTGCGCATTTGTTTAACTTTTTCTTTATATTCCTCTTTATCTGCAAGGTTTACTGTTTCCCAAGGGTCAGCTTTAATATCGTAAAGGAAGGTCCATTTATCTTCTTTCTCGTCACCGTTGCGATACTCAATAAGCTTGTAATTATCGTCTTTAACGCCACGAACAAACTCGTCGAATATGAGGTATAATTCATGGCGGAATTCTTCTCCGCTTTCTCCACCCAGAAGATGTGCAAAGCTTTTGCCGTCTACAGAATCGGGAATATCTATACCCACTTTTTCACAAAGTGTCGGGAAAACATCGTAGAGATATACATAGGCATCGTTTCTAACGTTTTCTGCTACACCCGGTCCCGCAATAATCAACGGAATGCGAACACCGTGCTCATAGATATCCTCTTTACCCAACCATCCGTGCTGACCTACTGCAAGACCATTATCACCGGTGAAAACGACAATCGTATTTTCCTCTTCACCTGATTCGTGAAGTGCATCAAACAGTCTTCCGATTTCGTAATCCAGATGGGTTATCATTGCAAAATATTCTGCAATATGGCGCTTTATCTCTTTTTCTTCTCTTGGGTATGACGCCAGGTGCTCGTCACGGTGCACCATAAGCGGATAGTTTGTATCAATAATTTCTTGAAAATTAGGAGGTAATTCAATCTTTTCGGGATCATACATTTCACGGAATTCATCGGGCATTGTTCGAGGGTCGTGGGGTGCTAAAAAAGCAAGATACATAAAGAATGGCTTTTCTTTCCCCGAACTGTTTTTTAATAATTCAATAGCCGAATCTGTAAGCAACGTGCTTGAATGCTTGCCCGGGTCAAACTCATCGCAATGTTGAGGTTGCGGGTGATTATCCTTATAAAAATCTACAACGAAGTTTATAACATTATCGTATTTACCCGTCGGGTCATATCGGCATGTAGGCACATTCCAATGATCCCACATTCCGCCGAAGAAAATTTTTGCACCTTGAGTAAAGCTACGGGCATAGGCAGGACAACCGTTATGCCATTTACCAAGACCAATAGTTTCGTAGCCATTATTCTTAAATGTTTCTGCAAGGGTTTTATGTTCGGGAGGAATATTTCCGCCCAACTCTTCCAGATGAAAAGGATTACGTCCCGATAAAATCATCGCTCGGCTGGGCATACAAACAGCACCGCAAGTGCCACCTGCAATATGCGCACGAACAAAGGAGGTTCCCCTGCTTACAAGCTTATCAAGATTAGGCGTAATTATTTCTTTGTTTCCCAAAGCGTGAATAGTATCCCAGCGTTGGTCATCCGTTACTATGAATAAAACATTAGGCTTTTTCATCATATTTCTTCCGCCTTTTATTTAATATGCTTCGCTTTTTCAGGCAAAGAACTTTATAAGGTAAAGCGCAAGCATATGCACGGGATAGAAAGCATAAAAACCGTACTGCATAACCTTACTTGAACGTCCCTTTTTGCCATTATAAAGCCAAATCGGAATTAGAGCAAAAACCGCAAAACCTTGCAACGGTATTTCAATGGTTGCACCAAAGATTTCAAAAGGATATACCTGACCTTCGAAAAATACAATGTTAATAAGAACCATTCCGATAAGCTGGGCAAGCCAGGCAAACGGAAAATCTCTGAATAAATAGAACATCACAACGGTAAGCACGCCGTAAAAACCGTAATCCGTAAAACCGAGAACCGATACAACACCAATGAGAAGCAACCACAAAACAGAAAGTGCTACTTTCTTTGCGTTCTTCTTTTTCAGATTATCAATAACAGTAATCGCAAGCAAGCCCAGCAACAGAGTAAACAATACGTTCTGATGATAGGGGTTAAACCACCTGCTGCTGTAAAAAAGGTTAAAGGGAATTTCGGTTATAACGGCAAAACCCAAAAGTCTTACAATATATTTTTTCAAATTTGAAGTGTGGACAAAGCCCTCAACAATTTGAAACGCAAATATAGGGAATGCAAGCCTGCCTATGTACGTCATCCAGTTGCCAAGGCTCATATAGGTTGCCCAGATATGATCGCTCAACATAAGAACAATCGCAATTGTTCTCAACATATTTGATGTAAAACCCCCAAAAGGCTTTTTAACAAACGGACTGTTTGTGGGGAGTTTTTTCACATTTTCATTCATATTGTTTTCTCCTCTGTGCTTTTTCGATTTCATTATAACACAAACGCTGAAAATATAACAACCGTTTTATAGAAAAAGTCTATACCACCGAAATGATATAGACTTTAAATTCAATCTTTTTTCAAGAGATTTTTTATTGTTGTTGCGAGAATGACAACAGCTTCAATTCCTGTAAATATATATGCTCCACCTATACAAGCATTTTTCGCACCGCCACCAAAGATAAGATTATCTATTATGAAAAACGCTAACCCATACAAGCACATCCACACCACAGGGCAAACAATTGCAGAAATTATTCTCTGCTTTTTGCCTTTAATCATCAATGCACCGCCAAAAGCAAAAAGAATCGCAATAAGCGCAAAGGTGATAATGCTTTCACTTTGAGAAACCCCTGCAAGGAACGCTCTTCTGTGCCAACCGAAAATTTCAAAAAACACGCCGATCAAAACGAAGAGCAGGATATAGATATATTTTCTTGGTTTATTTTTAAGAGCAATTACCATTAAAGCGAAAGCGAGTGAAACCGCAACGGCAAAAAGGCCAATGGAAATCGGGAATAAAATTTTATCACCAACAGAAATTGCTTTTGCATTTGAGAAATTCAAATTATCGGGTCCAACAGTGTCGCCTTCACTAACCTTTGTGATACCCAAAGCTTTCATATCAGAAATGAGTTTTTTGTTTTCCTCTTTATTGAAAACATTAAAGCCTTTCCAATATCTCCAGCATATTTCACTTCTCTTTATATTGTTGAGTTGTTCTTCAGTTTCAGCAGCATTTTTCGCATTTTCCCAAAGCAAATCAGCCTTTTCTATATCTTCCTTTGTAAATCCAAGGGTTTCGGACATAGGAATATAAATTCCCAGATGTTCGCCCTCAGGAACAGGCTTTTCAATTGTCATATCTATAAATTGGCGGATATTCTGCCAACCCTTACCGTAATAGATTTTGAGGAAATCATTCATACACTCATTATAATCCACATACGGATTCTGCATAAGTTTTGAAAGCAGGTAAGCGCGAAGCTCGCCGAATTCTCCATCACATTCATAAATATAGTAGTTACCCTCTTCGTAGACACCTACCACATTATTTTCATAAAAAACCTGCATATTTCTCTGAAGCACACCGAAATCGGGGAAAACACCAAGTGTATGTGCGTAGTTCGTTGTATAGTCCCACACATAAATACGCTCACATATCTTGCTCCATTCCTTAAGATCAGCCATAAGTGCCACGTTTTCGGAGCAGTTTGCATCATCAAGTGTGTGTGAGAAGCAACATTCAATTGTACAAAGGCGAACGATTACGTTATCTTCCGGAACTACTTTGGAAGGAGCCTTTCTCGTATAGCGATAAGCGAAAGTATCAAGCGCAACATTGTCGTAGCCTGCCTCCTTAACCGCTCTTGCTATGCGATTAACGAAAGCTATCATAGTTCCTGAATAGGAGCCGTTTTCGTCATCAATAGCCTTACAATTTTCGCACTGGCACATTTTAGCATCTTCGGTGCTGTCACCCTGGGTAAGAGAGATTATCTGCAAGGATTTTTCGGGATCGTGCTTTTCTTTAAGAAGTGCCATAACCTCACTTAAAACAAGGTTATAAACGTCTTCATTTGTAAGGCAAAGCTGTTCATTATGCCTTATACCATTGTGAAGGGCAAAATATTCGGGGTTGGATTCAAAATACTTTTCTCTTGAACAGAATTGGGAACCGAAGGTATGACAAAAATCTGATATGTATTCTACTGTACCGCCAAGCTCACCGGGAATAGTTCTGTATGGACTGCCGTTAAGACCATTTGCAAGAGAATATTCAACGTCACGAGGACTGAGCCAGTCTGTATCAGTATATTCGAAAAAAGGTTTATACTCAGTTTTCTCACATGCCGGAATTGAAAGCTCCTTATTTTCGGGAATTGAATAAAAAGCAGATGTGTACCAGTCACAGTCGCAGTATTTTTCCAGGAAAGCGTAAACACCGCTGATAACGCCTCTTGTTCCGTTACCAAGAATTGAAACCTCATTTTCAGTAGTTTCAATTATGTATCCATTATCAGCAATATCATGAGAATAACCGAGTGTGAATTTCATTCCCTCACCGTCGGAAGAAACAGGAAACTCCTTGCCGGTGATTTGTTTCATATATCTTGCCAGAGCTTCACCTGCCGCAATAAGTCTTTTATCAGTTTCATCAGATAAAACAATATAACCGCCATTATCTGCAACGGCAGCCGATGAAATAACAGAAAATGAAAAACAAAACACAAAAACAAGTGTAAGTGCCAAGCATAATTTTTTCATAAGCCAACCTCATTTAAAAAAACATAAAAAATATTTATTTCTGGTATATTTTCACATAGTCAACAATAAATTCACACATATAATCTTTATCGAGGACATCTAATTTATCAGCATCAGGCGTACAAAGTGAAACAATGGGCTGTAATTTTTCTTTTGAAACTCCGTTACCAAAGGTTGAGCGGGTTGTCTCAACTCCGTTTATATAGAAAATATATTCATTCTCGGTCCATTCAAGCCCATATGTATTATACTGTTCGCAAGGTTTTTTGACCTTGAAATCACCTAAAATTGCAGATTGATAGCCCTCTTTTTCGCCGTCAACACCTGCGCAATGAATTGTTGAGGTTATACATTTTTTATCAAAACATTCGAATATATCAAGCTCTGCTCCGCCAACTCCGCCTTTTGAATACTCAGCCTCATAAGGATGCTCTGCCTGAAGCCAGAAAGCACTCCAGAAAGCATCGCCCTCACTGCATATACAACGAATTTCAAAATAGCCGTTTTTGTACCACTCGTGAAGAGCAATTTCTGCGCCGTACCATCCCGCGCCGAACTCGCCATCTTCAAGGTATTCACCTGTTAAAATCACATTACCATCTTTTAAGGAAACCTGACTTGATGCGGTATAACCGCCTCGTTCTGCACCAACACCGCGGTAAAGCCAATTATCAAGATCGAGAGTGTCGCCTTCAAACTCGTCATAAAAAACTATTTCATATCCGGTTAAATCCAACGGTTGCCCGTGAGGAGAAACGGGTGTGCCGAAAAGAAGCATGCACAGAAACTCCGCTGTAGCAGTAATACCTGCAACAGCGCCTTTAAAAGAAAAATCTTTAAAAATTCCTTTAAAAAAATCCGCCGCCTGATTTAATGCCCATGCCTCCCGATAAACAAGACCAAATTTTTCAATAATCCATGTAACCATACAAACACCCCTGTTTTTATATAAACTCTATTTTAATAATATCACACCAACAGAGTAATAACAAGAAGTAAATAAAACCCCCACCGATTTCTCGGTGAGGATTCGTTATTTATTGCTATTCCTTAATATTCAGGTGTAACCTAATTTATCACCCAAAGTGCGATTTCAATTATCATTTTCTCTTTTCTTTTCTCACACTTTTTACGGTATTTTTTCTCTTCTTTTTTCCAGCTTCACTCAGCCTACCAACACTCTATTACCGGCAACTCTTTTTGAGTTAATTTCTTTCTGTTTCCGGCAAGTTCATTTGTTTAACACATTTCTTTTTCCGGCAACATTAACAAGCTGAAAACCTTTGTGTTTCAATGGTTTTGAGCTTTCTTTCCATTATTTTTTCTTCTTTTTTTTACCGGCATTTTAGGTGCTGGTAACTCAATTTACCGGGGCTTTAAAGTTGAGTTGCTCAGTTTTCCGGTTCTGCAAAATCGAAGTAGCTTGTAAGGTTTACGAGAGCATAAAAAAAGACTTCAGAGAATTTCTTCTCCGAAGTCTTGATTTGATATTTAGTTTTACACTTTACGTGCTAATCAGGTTTGCACCTTGATA
>JAZSNR010000072.1:0-37370 GCA_045536495.1 Acutalibacteraceae bacterium | reverse complement strand
GTATTCTCGCCTCCGGAAGTCCCAGCTGCATGGCAGAGTCTATGCACGATTTCACAATCGACACCGCCTGCGGATGCGCAAGTCCAATATCTTCAGACGCTGTTACGAGTATCCTGCGGCACGGAGATATAATATCTCCCGCCTCTAAAAGCCTTGAAAGGTAATGAATTGCGGCGTCAGGGTCGGAGCCTCGCATAGATTTTTGAAAAGCAGATAAAATATCGTAATGCTCGTCACCTTCTCTGTCATACCGCATTGCGCTTTTTTGGGTAAGCTCTTTCGCATTTTCTAATGTAATTATTCTTTTTTCATTTTTTTTAGGCTTTGGTGACGCCAGAACACAAAGCTCAACTGCATTAAGAGATTTTCTTACATCACCACCGCAAGCAGTTGCAATATGTAATGAAACACCATTTTCAACCTGAAATTCCTCGCCTTTTTCCTCTGCCAAAAGGTTAAATCCGCGAATAACTGCTTTTTCTACCTCTTCAGGTGAAACGTGCTTAAATTCAAAAACTGAAGAACGGCTTAAAATTGCGCTATACACATAAAAATAGGGGTTTTCCGTTGTAGATGCAATAAGAGTTATTGAACCGTCTTCAATATATTCTAAAAGTGTTTGCTGTTGCTTTTTATTAAAATACTGAATCTCATCAAGATACAAAAGTATTCCGTTTGGTGCTGTGAAAGCGTTAAGGTCTTCCACAATATCTCTTATGTCTTGAGTTCCTGCGGTAGTGCAGTTAAGCTTTCGGAGAGTTCTGTCGGTTTTTTTAGCTATCATTCGGGCTAAGGTAGTTTTCCCTGTACCCGAGGGACCGTAAAATATAAGGTTAGGAAGCTCTCCCGATTCTATTATGTTTCTTAAAGGCTTACCCTTGCCGATAAGGTGCTGTTGACCGACTATTTCGTCAATACTTTGTGGACGGATTCTGTCCGCAAGAGGTGTGTGCATAACTTTCTCCTACTACTTTGCTCTCAAAATATTTGCCATTCGAAAAATCCGATTATTGCAGAAATTATAAACGGCAATGTTCCGCATTTTCTGAATAAAACCGACCGTTTCATATCGGGAGAAAGGTCCAGATTTTCTACCTTTTCTATATTTTTTGTCAGCTTTTTATAATACAGATTTGTTGCATAAATACCCATTATCATACGAATACCGTAAATGATAATATACCTTAAAACATTCACTACAACCGGCAGTTTAAATTCTTCCGTCAAATCTAATAGTTGTTTTTGATTTTTCGTTAAAGTTGCGCTGTCGGCATTAGAATAGTACAAAAGTATGTCCTCTGCATAATATGGGTCTTCCTCCTGACAAGCAACTATTGCATCAGTAATTGCTTCGTCACTGAAAACGCAGTAAAAAACAGAACCGAAAACAAGCACATAAAGAGCAAATATAATTGCTGAAATTTTATACATTTTTCTGTATAAGCTCCAAGCAAGAGGAACAAAGAAACCTGCTATATTCCAGGACAATCCTTTTTTTGTTTTATCAATAAGCATAAAACGCGGGATATAAAATTTTTGATTTTTTCCTACAGCCGCTTCATAGAAAGAAACAGGTTTTCCATTAAGAGAAAAATCTTTATCTTTGTTATTGATTTCTTCAAAAATTTCCTGAACAACCTGTTGAGTATTATTCTCTGCTTCGGTTCGTGGATCTTCAGTTTCGGAAAAAACACCATTTTCTTCTTTTTCTTCCTCAACATCTTTAAACTCAACCTCGATAGGTTCATTTGTGCCGTGTTTTTCTTCGTTAAAACATTCACCGTTTTGAATATAACATTCTCTGTGATGAGGAGTTCCGCATTCTGCGCAAACAACAACATCATCCTCTTCGTCAAAAACCTTTTGACATACGGGACATTTATAATTTGTGTATTTCATTTTTCGCCTTTCTTTTAATATTTAAATATAACTTTTCAAGTTAAATATTACAGTAATTTTTCCTTAAATGCAACAATTTACTGCTTAATTTTTCATTATTTTAATATATAAAAAGTTTTTTGAACATTTCTTTTGGAAATTGTCGATTTTTTTCTTAATTTTCTTGAAATATACCCCACTATATGATATACTTTAATAGAATATATTATAGTAATTATATACATTATATATAGTAAATTTTGGGGTGAATTTATTGGATAATATTATTGAATTGTGGAATGCAGTTCTAAAGGAAATAACAGGCAGTGTTTCAAATGCGGTTTTATCTACCTGGATCAAAGATCTGGTTCCCATTGATTTTGATGGTGACTCCGTTACAGTACAAGCCTCTTCTGAATTTAAGAAGAACATTATTGATAATCGCTTTTTAAATGAAATTAAAAAATCCTGCGAAGCAGTAATCGGTTTTCCCGTTAATATTTGTGTTACTGTTGACGAAGCATCCTTAAAAGCTTCGGAAACTGCAAAAGGAAACAATAATAGCCACGATAATAACCATCTCTCTGTTGAAAATGAGCTTGATTCCTCAAAATTAGAGCCTACTTTCAGTAACTTTATTGTTGGTTCAACAAACCAGTTTGCCTATGTTGCTGCTGTTGCGGTTACAAATAACCCCGGCAGCGTTCACAACCCCCTCTTCATTTACGGTGAATCCGGTCTTGGCAAAACTCACTTACTTAAAGCTATTATGGCTGAGCTTAAATCAAGAAAGCCCACTATGAATATTATTTACACAAGCGGTGAAAATTTTCTTAACGAAATGATTAATCACATGGGCGAAAAAAATATGTCGGAATTCCATAACAAATACAGAAATGCCGACATTCTTCTTATGGACGATATTCAGTTTATCGGTAAAACAAGTGTTGCCCAAGAGGAGTTTTTCTATACATTTGAGGCACTTATTAACCAAGGAAAACAAATTGTACTTACATCGGACCGTCCGCCGAAAGACATTCCCACTTTGGAGGAAAGACTTCGCAGCCGATTCGTTCAGGGGCTTCTTGCAGATATTCAGCCACCAATGCTTGAAACACGAATTGCAATTATTCGCCGTAAAGCTCAGGCATTTAATATGAACATCCCTGATGATGTTGTTGAATTTATTGCAGAGCGCCTTAAAAACAATGTTCGTCAGATTGAGGGCGTTGTTAACAAGCTTTATGCTGTTTATTCAATCGACGGAAACGCTCCCACAATCGGAGTAGCAAACGACATTATCAAGGATATTATTTATTACGCGCAACCTACAGAGGTTACAATAAACAATATCATTGATAAAGTAGCAAGAAGCTTCGGTGTTTCTCCCGAAGACATCCGCTCGGAAAAGAAAAAATCAGAGATTTCCAATGCTCGTCAAGCGGCAATGTATATTATGAGAGAGGTTACAAACCTTACTTTTGAAGAAATAGGTAGCCAGTTCGGCGGTAAGAAGCACTCAACGGTTATTTATTCTATTGAATCCTGCGAAAGTAAAATGGAGGACAACCCCTCACTTAAAAATAATATATACGATATTATGAAAAGCATTAAAGACGAGAGAATTGATTAAATAATGCCGGCATTACTTTTGAACATTTTGAACACTGATGTTCAGAAAGTTATGAACAATATAAACATGGGCGTTTTAGAAGATAATTTAACTGACAAAATTAAACATTTTCTAAACGAAATTTAAAAGCGGTAAAAAGCTACTAAAATCAAGCCCTAAAATGTATTTTCTACAATTGAACAGTCTCTACTACTGCTACTGTTTAATTTAATATTTTTAACAGATTTTTCTGTTTTATTCACAATATCAAAAATTTTTAATTTCTATCTTTATGGAGGTAGCATTATGAAAATAATTTGCAACACAACCGTTCTTGCAGAAGCCTGTAATGTTGTTCAGCGCGGTGTTCCTCAAAAAAGCACCCTTCCTGCAACAGAAGGTATTTTTCTTCAGGCTAAAAACTCAAAACTCACTCTTACAGGTTACGACCTTGAAGTAGGTATTACAACCTCAATTGAATGCTCTGCCGAATCAGAGGGTAGCATTGTTCTCAACGCCCGTCTTCTTTGTGATATTTTAAGACGTTTACCCTCTCAAAGCGTTACTATCAGCTCCGATAGCCATAACCTTTGCAAAATAACATCCGGTGAAGCAGAATTTTCTCTCGTTGGTATCCCTGCAGATGATTACCCCGAACTTCCTACAGTTTCCGGCGGAATGCCTTTTGCTATCAAACAAGGTATACTTAAAAATATGGTTAAGCAAACCATTTTCGCAGTAGCTGTTCAGGATATCAAGCCTGTTCACAAGGGTATCAAATTTGAGGTTGAAAATAACAATCTCCGCCTTATTTCCTGCGACGGTTTCCGTCTTGCAATTAGAAATGAAACAATTGAATATGCCGGAGAAAATATGACTTTTGTTGTTCCTGCAAAAACTCTTTCAGAGGTTGTTAAACTAACTGATGACGACGATGCAAATGTTACTTTCTCTATCGGTAAGAAATTTATTCTCTTTGAAATCGGAAATTACAGAATAATTTCCCGTCTTTTAGAAGGCGAATTCTTTAATTACAAAAATGCAATTCCCTCTGAAAGCTCAACAAAAGCAAGAGTTAACCTTAAATTAATTCTTGACAGTGTTGAAAGAACATCTCTCCTTATTACAAGCAAAATAAAGAGCCCTGTTCGTTGCGTTTTTGATGATAATACAATAAGAATTTCAAGTGCAACCTCTCTTGGTGCGGCAACAGACAAAATTCCTGCATCAATTGAAGGAAAAAGACTTGAAATCGGCTTTAATAATACCTATTTAACAGATTGCTTAAGAACTGTTGATGTTGATGAGGTTAAAATTGAGCTTTCAAGCCCTGTTTCCCCCATTATCATTAAACCCGTTGAGGGCGACAGTTTCATTTTCCTCATAATTCCTATGAGATTAAAAAATGAAAATATAAGCTGATAAAGTTTTGAACAATATTTGAAAGAATGTTTAATAAATGAAAATAAAAGTTAAAGTAGCACCTAAAGAACACAAGGATTTTATTTTAAAGGGTGATTATATTCGTCTTGATGACCTTTTAAAAAATGTGGGTGTAGTTAATACAGGCGGACACGCAAAGATTATCATTCAAGACGGCGAAGTTAAAGTAAACGGAGAGGTTTGCACAATGCGCGGTAAAAAACTCCGTCAGGGTGACAGTGCCGAATATGAAAGAATAATTTACGACGTAAAATAATTTTAAGAAGCGGTGAAGTATGACGGTAAATTCTGTTAAAATTAAAAATTTCAGAAATATTGCCGATTTAAGCTTTACTGCCGACAGTGGAGTAAATGTTATTTACGGCGAAAATGCCCAAGGAAAAACCAACATTTTAGAGTCAATCTGGCTTTTTACAGGTTGTAAAAGCTTTCGTGGAGCAAAAGACTGTGAACTAATTAAATTCGGTGAAGAATTTGCTAAAATTAATTTAGAATTTTCCGATAATATCAGAGAAAAAAAATCTGAAATTATTATAAGTGAAAAAAAGAAAAATGTTTCACACAACGGTGTTCAGTTGCGTTCTTCTGCAGAGCTTATAGGTTCATTTTATGCGGTAATTTTTTCTCCTGTTCATTTATCTTTAATAAAAGATGGTCCTTCTGCCCGAAGAAAATTTTTAGATACTGCTCTTTGCCAGCTTAAACCCTCTTATGCAGAGCATCTTTCAGGATTTAAAAGGGCACTTATGCAAAGAAATGCTTTGCTTAAGGATTTACATCTTAATACCGGGCTTTATGATATGCTTGATACCTGGGATGACCAATTAGCAAGGTATTCTGCTACGGTTATAAAAGAAAGACTAGAGTATATTGATTTACTTTCCAAATACAGTAAAAGTATTTATTCCGGAATATCTGAAAATAAGGAAAGCTTTTCTGTTTCTTATTCGAGAAATGATTTTAAAAACGAAGAATTTTCTGTTAAAGATATTTATTTGAATGAATTGGAAAAGTTAAAAACTTCTCGTAAAGAAGATATTATTTTTAAAACAACAACAGTAGGCCCTCACAGAGATGATTTGGAAATTTTAATAAATAATGTAAGCGCGAGAAGCTTCGGTTCTCAGGGTCAGCAACGCTCCTGCGCTCTTGCACTTAAATTGGGAGAATCGGAAATTATAAAAAAAGTAACCGGTGAAACTCCGGTAGCTTTACTTGATGATGTTATGAGCGAGCTTGACGAAAAACGTCAGGATTATGTTCTTAATCATATAAATGACAGGCAGGTTTTTCTTACCTGCTGTGACCCGTCACAAGTGTTAAGACTATGCGAAGGCAAATCTTTTCTTATTAAAGGCGGTGTGATAATTTAATGTTTGTTCATATAGGACAGGATACGGTTATTATAGATAAAGAAATTATCGGTATTTTTGATATGGAAAACACAACCGTTATGAAAAAAACAATAGATTATCTTAATAATGGGGAAAAAGAAAAGTGTGTAATAAATGTTGCACCTTTCGAACTTCCAAAATCTTTTATTGTATGCCAGACACCAAATGGTAAAAGAATTTATATTTCTCCTGTTTCTGTAGGAACAGTTTTAAGGAGAATCGAATCCGATCATATCGGATGAAAATTTTTTGTTAATAAATTATTTTATATATTTATTTTGAATCTTCTACGGAGGTTAGTATTTTGGACGAAAACATTATTAAAACCGAAGAGGAGCTTCGCGAAGAAGCTAAAGAAAATGAAGTAGTTCTTGATGACAACGCAGAAATTGACACAGTCGTTACGGAAAAATATGACGCAAGTGCAATTCAGGTTCTCGAAGGACTTGAGGCTGTTAGAAAAAGACCGGGTATGTACATAGGTTCAACAGGACCTAAGGGGCTTCATCACCTTGTTTATGAGATTGTTGACAACTCCATTGACGAGGCGCTTGCAGGTTTCTGTACTCATATTGAGGTAGAAATTCTTCCTGATAATATTATCACCGTTCGCGATAACGGTCGTGGTATTCCTGTTGGTATTAACGAACAGCAAGGTCTTCCCGCTGTTACTGTTGTTCTTACGGTTCTCCATGCCGGTGGTAAATTCGGCGGAAGCGGTTATAAGGTTTCCGGCGGTCTTCATGGTGTTGGTTCATCTGTTGTTAACGCTCTTTCCGAATGGTTTGAGGTTGAAGTATCACAAGACGGTCACGTTCATTATCAGCGTTTTGAAAGAGGTAATCCTACCTGTGACCTTAAGGTTATCGGAGATACAGAGGAAACAGGTACTCTTATAAGATTCAAAGCAGACTCTGAAATATTTACAGAAACTACCGTTTATGAGTTTGAAACTCTTGAAAGAAGATTAAGAGAACAAGCTTTCCTTAATGCAGGTCTTTCAATTTCTCTTACAGATAAACGTGATGTTGACGAAGTAAAAGAGGTTTATTGCTTTGAAGGCGGTATTTCTTCCTTCGTAGAATTTGAAACAAATAAAAGAGGGCTCTCTCCTCTTCACGAAAAACCCATTCATTTTTCTGCTGTAAGCGGTGACAGAGAAGCAAATATTGCTCTTATGTACAACGACAGCTACAATGAACTTATTTTAAGCTTTGCCAACAATGTAAGAACTATTGACGGCGGTACTCATGAAAACGGCTTTAAAACTGCTTTAACCAGAGTATTTAATGAATACGGAAGAAAATATAAGCTTCTGAAAGATAACGATAAGAACCTTTCCGGTGACGATGTTCGTGAGGGTCTTACAGTTGTTATCAGTGTTAAGCTTACAGAAGCACAGTTTGAAGGACAGACAAAGGGTAAATTAGGTAATACAGATATCACTCCTCTTGTTTCAAAATGTGTTTATGAAAAGCTTTCTACTTATTTTGAAGAAAATCCTTCTGAAGCAAAAGCAATCTTCAGTAAAGCTCTTGATGCTTCAAGAGCAAGAGAAGCTGCAAGAAAAGCAAGAGATAATGCAAGAAGAAAATCTGTTCTTGAAAGTAATAGCCTTCCCGGTAAGCTTGCAGACTGTATTGAAAAAGATTCAACAAAAACTGAAATTTACATCGTTGAGGGTGATTCTGCAGGCGGATCTGCAAAAGCAGGTCGTGACAGAATGATTCAGGCAATTCTTCCTCTTTGGGGTAAAATGCTTAACGTTGAAAAGGCAAGAGTTGATAAAGTTATCGGTAATGATAAACTTACTCCCGTTGTTCTTGCTTTAGGTACGGGAATAGGTGAAGATTTTGATATAAATAAGCTTCGTTATGACAAAATTATAATTATGGCCGATGCCGACGTTGACGGTGCTCATATTAGAACACTTCTTCTTACGTTTTTCTTCAGATATATGCCAGAACTTATTACAGAGGGTCATATTTATCTTGCACAACCCCCTCTTTACAGAATAAGTAAAGGTCAAAAACATCAGTATGCTTATTCCGACGAAGAACGCGATAAAATAATGGAAGAAGTAGGAAGCGGATTTTCTATTCAGCGTTATAAAGGTCTTGGTGAAATGGATCCTGAACAGCTTTGGGAAACAACTATGGACCCTGCAACAAGACTTATGTTAAGAGTTACAATTGAAGATGCTGAAAAAGCTGACGAAACATTCTCAATTCTTATGGGTGATAAAGTTGAACCCAGACGTGAATTTATTGAGAAAAACGCTAAATACGTTAAAAATCTTGATGTTTAATGCGTAAAGTGAGGAAATTTAAATGGACGAATTAAACAATATGGAAAATACGGGTGTTACTCAGGGAATTAACAATTTACCTGACCCTTATTCAAACCAAAAAATTATAAATATAGATATAAATAAAGAAGTCAGAACTGCATTCCTTGATTATTCAATGTCGGTTATTACTTCCCGTGCTCTTCCCGATGTGCGCGACGGTTTAAAGCCTGTTCACAGAAGAATTCTTTATACTATGTATGAAAATAACCTTACTCCCGATAAGGCTTACCGTAAGTGTGCCGATACGGTTGGTTCCGTTCTCGGTAGATATCATCCCCACGGTGACGCATCTGTTTATGATGCAATGGTTCGTTTAGCTCAAAACTTCTCAATGAGATATATGCTTGTTGACGGCCACGGTAACTTTGGTTCTGTTGACGGTGACCCACCGGCTGCTTACCGTTATACCGAGTCACGTATGAGCAAAATGTCTCTTGAAATGCTCACAGATATTGAAAAGAATACTGTTGATTTTGTTCCAAACTACGATGACCGTCTTAAAGAGCCTACTGTTTTGCCCTCACGTTTTCCGAACTTGCTTGTTAACGGTTCACAGGGTATTGCAGTTGGTATGGCAACTAATATTCCCCCTCACAACTTAGGTGAGGTTTGCGGTGCTATTGAATGTCTTATAGATAACCCTGAAGCAGAGCTTGAAGACCTTATGGAGCATATCAAAGGTCCCGATTTTCCAACAGGCGGTATCATTATGGGCAGAGCAGGTATCAGAGCTGCTTATGCCACAGGCCGAGCAAAAGTTATTGTTCGTGCTAAATGTGAAATTACAGAGGGTAAAAACGGCAGAGATAAAATTATCATCACTGAAATACCCTATATGGTTAACAAAGCAAGACTTATTGAGGCAATTGCTGACCTTGTTAAAGATAAAAGAGTTGAGGGCATCGCTGATATTAACGACTATTCCTCGGAAAAAACAGGTATGCACATTGAGATTGACATCAAACGTGACGCAAATGCAAATGTGGTACTTAATAAACTTTTTTCTTACACTCAGCTTCAGTCAACCTTCGGTGTAATTCTTCTTGCTCTTGACGAAGGTCAACCGAAGATTCTTACTCTTAAAGAAATTCTTCAAAAGTATATTGACCACCAGTGTAATGTCATTGTTAGAAGAACACAGTTTGACCTTAAAAAAGCTCAGGAAAGAGCACATATTTTAGATGGTCTTAAAAAAGCAATTGATATTGTGGATGACATTATTGCAACAATTCGTGCTTGTAAAGGCGGTCAGGCAGAAGCAAAAGCCGCTATTATGGAAAAATTTGATTTTGACGATGTTCAGGCGGCAGCTATTGTTGCTTTCCGTTTAGGACAGTTGGCAGGTCTTGAAATTCTCAAAATTACTAACGAACTTGATGAACTCCGCGAAAAAATCAAAAATTTCGAAGATATTCTCGGTTCTCACGAAAGAGTTCTTAATATTGTTAAGGAAGAGCTTGCCGTTATCAGTAAGAAATTTTCCGATGACCGCAGAACTGCTATTGAAAACGTTAGCGGTGAGGTTGATATTGAAGACCTTATTCCTGAAGAAAAATGTATGTACACATATACAAATATGGGTTACATTAAACGTCAACCTGTTGATTTGTTCTCTACTCAAAACAGAGGCGGTCGAGGCGTTAAAGGTATGACAAGACGTGAAGATGACTATGCAGAAACAATGTTTATTGCTTCGTCCCACGATGTAATTATGTTCTATACCACAAGAGGTCGTGCATATCGTCTTAAAGGATATGAAATTCCCGAGGGCAGTAAAACAAGCAAGGGTTCTAATATTGTTAACATTCTTCCCCTTGAAAACGGGGAAAAGGTTTCTGCAATGATAAGAATTCCCAAGGAAGACGAGGGATTGTATCTTTGTATGGTTACAAGAAAAGGTCTTATTAAACGTTCTTCTCTTGATATTTACAGAAACACAAGAAGAAATGGTATTATTGCCGTTAATCTTCGCGAAGATGACGAGCTTGCTTGGGTTAAGCTTACATCTGGTAATGATGATTTGCTTGTTGCAACTAAGAAAGGTATGTGTATTCGTTTCAATGAAAACGATGCAAGACCTCTCGGCAGAACTGCAAGCGGTGTTAAGGCTATCACTCTTAAAGATGGTGACGAAGTTATCGGTATGAGCGTTATGAGTGAAAACGGTAAGCTTCTCACCGTAAGCGAAACAGGCTTCGGACGTATTAGTGAAAATAATAACTACCGTTTACAATCCAGGGGCGGTAAAGGTCTTAAAAACTATCACGTTGAAAAATACGGTGAAATTGCTGCTATCAGTGATATAAACGAGGAAGACGATATTATTCTCATTTCTCAGGATGGTATTATTATCAGAATTCCTGCGGCGGCAGTAAGAGTATGTGCTCGTCCCTCAAAGGGTGTTAAAGTAATGCGTCTTGGCGAGGGTGATAAGGTAGTTACTCTTTCAACAACCGAGCATGACGAAGACGAAATCAACGGTGAGGTTGAAGATGACGGAACTGCAACAGAGGGTGCAGGCGATACATCAGGAGATAATGAAGATATAGGAACTGAAGACGTAAACGAAGATACTACGGAGGAATAAGCAGTTATGTCTGACAGTAATAAGCGTGACGAGGGCTTGCAGGATTATATGGATTTGCTTGAAGTGATGGCTAAAAAAGATGCCGAAAATCAAGAAAACACTGAAAAAAAGCCCTCCCCACCCCCTATTAAAGAAAAAATTGAAGAAAAGACTGGTATTGAAGAAGTAAAAAGCTCTTCAAAAAAAGAAAAAAATGTTTTCAAGCGCCTTTCAGATTGGTATAACAATTTACCGAAAAAAAAGAAGATTATTGTGAGTGTGATTGCAATTTTCCTTGCAATAGTTCTAACACTTACTGCAGTTCTCGGTATATTTGTAGCGCAGAAATTCGGTCTTTTAGGTGATAATATCAATAATGCCGAATATGATGATACTATTTATGATGATGACGAATTTGAAGATATTAACATTGATATAGGCTCTGCGGATTTTAAACAGGCACTTAAGGACTGGGCAACTCAAGGTAATGAAAATAAAATGTCCAGTAAGAATGTTATAAATGTTCTTCTTGTTGGTGCAGATAGAGGAACAAATTCCGGCAATACCGATGTTATGATGCTTGTTTCTCTTAATAAGAAAACAAAGCAGTTAAAGCTTGTTTCATTTTTCAGAGACAGTTATCTTTATATTGATAGTCCTAATGGTTCATATTGCTCCAAACTCAATGCGGCATTTTCTATGGGCGGTCCTGAATGTCTTATGGAAACCATTGAGAACAACTATAAAATTAAAATCGATAACTATGTTATGGTTAATTTTGAGTCCTTCGTTGAAATTATTGATGCAATGGGCGGTGTAACCGTTGATGTGCAAAAATATGAGGCAGATTATAACTATAAAAAATTCCAAATCACTCTTCCCTACGGCGAAGATGTTACACTTAATGGAGAACAGGCTCTTTGCTTCTGCCGCATTCGAGGTTCCGATTCTGACGGTGATGTAAGCCGTACTCGCAGACAAAGACAGGTTATCGAATCAATAATTGACAGAGTTAATTCTGCATCTATAGGTGACCTTAACAAGTATATTGATATTTTGCTTCCTTATGTTGATACTGGCTACAGTAAAACTCAGATTCTTTCATTGGGAGTTCAGGCTTTAACAGGTAAATGGTTCAATTACGAAAGAACACAACTTCAGATGCCTGATGAAGAATGCAGAATTTCCGGAAGTGCTAATGCTTGGATTTGGGTTGTTGATTATCAGCTTGCAGCTTATAAGCTTCAAACTGAATTATACGGAATGTCAAATATAACATTAAATGAAGGCAGAACTTCTATTATAGATGTTTACAGAGGCGCAAATTATACGGGAGATTATTCTAATAGCTCTTCAAATAATAATTCTGTTCCAACAACTGCGTCACAATATACTCCTGCTCCTCAGACTACTTTGGAACAAGATATTCCTGATACAACTGAAATAATATCTACTGAACCTGAAACAGAAGAACCGATTGTTGACGATACAACTGTTGAAGTACCCGATACGACAGATGTTGTGACTCAGCCTGATACAACTGTTTCTTCTTCGGAAACTCCCCCTCCCCCACCTGATACTGCACAGAGCAATGTACCTGACACAGAGGTGGCGGCGTAATGGGTAAAAATAATGAATATGTAAAAAAACGTAAAAGCTATTACGGTTTTGCAAAAAACTATCCGGGTAAGTTAGGTTCAAGTAAATATGTTATCGGTGAAAGCAGAATTGTAAGAAGAAATGAAACAATAAGAAGAATTGTAATTGCAATAATTGTTATTCTTTTATTTATTGCGTCCTACGTTATCACATCTGTTGGCTTTGAAATTTCAGAAAGAAAACCAAACAATTATAAAACAACATCCGTATCGGTTGATACGGGTGTTGTTTTTTAGATTTATTTTATTATTTGTTTATTTCGGGATTTTCTGTTCTGTTTAAAATGTAATCAATACTTACATTATAAAAATCTGCTAAAATAATTAATGTTTCTGTAGGCGGAACTCTTTCCCCTGTTTCATATTTTGAGAGTAAAGCTTGTTCAATTCCTGTTTGCATTTGTAATGCGATTTGAGTTAAATTTTTGTTTTTTCTTAATTTTCTCAGATTATTTTCCAATTTCATCACCTAATGACAGTATGTCATATTTATTCTTGACAAATATGACAGATTGTCATACAATGAAGTAGATAATAAATAAGAAAGTAGGTTCTGATATGGTTGAAGAAATTTATAAGAAAATGTATTACCATTTGTTCAATGCCATAACAGATGCTCTAGAAACAAACCCTAAAGAAGACACTAAAATAATTTTAATGCAAGCGCAAATTGATACTGAAGAAATGTATATATCATATGGAGAATATGATTGACAATTTTGCCACTCTCATTCCTAATTAAAAAACCGCCTGACCTTTTTGGTCAGACGGTTTTTGTTAATTATTAGTCATCACACTCGTCGCAGCAACCACAGTCGCAATCGCAATCGTCGAAATCGATATCGAGTTCAAGCTTTTCGCCGCAAGCGGGGCATTCAATGAATTCTTCGTCAAGCATTTCGTCGTCGAGATAAATTTCTTCACCGCATGAAGGACACTCTACTTCGTAAAGCTCGTCGTCCTCGCAATCACAGCAATCGCAGAAATCATCATCTTCGTCGCAATAGATGTATTCTTCAAGCTCGTCGAGGTCTTCGTCAATAGCATCAACGAGATCTTCAACTGCGCTGAGATCCTCATCGATATCGCTTACTGTGAGAGCCATATCCTCGAGAATATCAAACATAGCTTCGAAAATTTTTGCTTCTTTGGAGTCTTTGTCAAGATCAAGACCTGCTGCAAGTCCTTTAAGGTATGCAACCTTTTCTGTAAGTGTCATTTCAATGACCTCCTGTTATTAAAATACTCAAAAACAATTATGCTCTTGAGAGATATTCACCTGTTCTTGTGTCAATATTAATCATTTCACCCTCGTCGATGAAGAGAGGAACTTTGATTTCTGCACCTGTTTCAACAGTAGCGGGTTTTGTAGCGTTAGTAGCTGTGTTACCTGCGAAACCGGGGTCAGTTTTTGTAACCTGAAGAGTTACGAATGTGGGGGGTTCAACACCGAAAACATTACCCTTGTAGGAAAGAATCTTACAAGTCATATTTTCCTTAACAAACTTAAAGTTGTCAGAAAGGTTTGAAGCGTCAACGGGAATCATTTCATAGCTTTCGGGATCCATGAAATAGTAAAGACCGCCGTCTTCATAAGAATATTCCATATCCTTTCTCTCAATGAAAGCTGTGGGATATTTGTCTGTGGGGCTGAATGTTTTTTCAACAACACTGCCGTTGATTACGTCTCTGATTTTTGTACGAACAAAAGCTGCGCCTTTACCGGGTTTAACGTGCTGGAATTCGATGATGGAATAAACCTTGCCGTCCATTTCGAATGTAACGCCGTTTTTGAAATCGCCTGCTGTTACCATAATTAAATCCTCCGAAAATGAATTTCATATTTTTACATAATAATACTATAACATTTCGCCCCTATTTTCAAGTCTTTTTTTATATTTTGGCAAGTTATAGAGGGAAAATACAGTATATTTTTTATTTTTCTTCTTTTAAGTCAATACCTAATTCTTCAAGCTGAATGTTATCAACTCTTGAGGGACATTCTGTCATAGGCTCGCTTGCATTCTGCACCTTGGGGAATGCAATAACATCACGAAGAGAATCCACCTGAAGAAGCTGCATAATAAGTCTGTCAAGACCGATACCCATACCGCCGTGAGGAGGAGGACCGAATTTGAAGGCATCAAGAAGATAGCCGAATTTTTGCTGAGCCTCTTCATCGGAAAGTCCGAGAAGCTTGAAGATTCTGTCCTGTAAATCGGAATCGGTAATACGGATTGAACCTGAAGAAAGCTCAACACCGTTGAGAACAAGGTCATAGGCCTCTGCTCTTACAGCTGCCTTATCTGTTTCAAGATAGGGGAGACATTCGGGAAGAGGCGAGGTGAAGGGATGATGCATAGCAACGAATTGCTGTGTATCTTCGTCCCAATCAAAGAAGGGGAATTCAACAATCCATAAAAGATTGAAGCCGTCACCGATAATATCAAGCTTCTTTGCAGCTTCATTACGAAGAGAGCCGAGAACAGAAAGAACGGAGCTGTTCTTTGTATCTGCAATAATGAAAACAACGTCGCCTTTTTCAGCGCCCGCTCTGTCAAGAATTGCTTTCATTTCCTCTTCGGACATAAATTTAGCGAAAGAAGAAGCAATACCGTCATCGGTAAGTCTTATCCAGGCAAGACCTTTCGCGCCGATACCTTTTGCAAATTCGGTAAGCTTGTCAACTTCTTTTCTTGTGTAAGTTGTAACTGCATTTTTAGCAGTAATACCGCGAACAGAACCGCCACCTGCAATTGCAGAAGAGAATACGGAGAAACCACAGTCCTTAACGATATCGGTAAGGTCAAAAATTTCCATACCGAAACGAGTGTCGGGCTTGTCGGAACCATAGCGTTCCATAGCCTCTTTATATGTAAGTCTGGGAAGGGGAAGGGGAATTTCAACACCGAGAGCCTCTTTGAAAACTCTTGCAATGTAGCCCTCACCTATTGAAAGAACATCTTCCATTGTAACGAAAGACATTTCAAGGTCGATTTGAGTAAATTCAGGCTGTCTGTCTGCTCTCAAGTCTTCATCTCGGAAGCAACGGGCAATTTGCATATAGCGGTCAAAGCCTGCTACCATTGAAAGCTGTTTATAAAGCTGGGGTGACTGAGGAAGAGCATAGAAAGATCCCTGATGAATACGGCTGGGAACAAGGAAATCGCGTGCACCTTCGGGAGTTGATTTAATAAGCATAGGTGTTTCGATTTCGATAAAGCCGTTTTCATCGAAATAGTCACGGGTAATTTTTGTTACTTTGTGACGGAAAAGAATGTTGCTCTGTAAGTCCGGGCGGCGAAGGTCAAGATAGCGGTATTTAAGTCTTGTAAGCTCCGCAGTTTGACAGTTTTCAATGATATCAAAGGGGGGAGTTTCACTTTTTGAAAGAACTCTTAAATCCTTAACATCAATTTCAATGTCACCTGTAGGAATTTCGCTGTTTTTTGAGGAACGCTCACGGACAACACCTTTTGCCATAAGCACATATTCGCTTCTTACACTGAAAGCTTTTCCGAAAATCTCTTTATCTGTGTTTTCGTCAAATGCCAATTGAACAATACCTGTTCTGTCGCGCAAGTCAACGAAAATGAGTGCGCCCAGGTCACGTTGTTTTGCAACCCAACCGCAAACGGTTACTTCGTTACCTATGTTTTCTGCACGAAGCTCGCCGCAGTAAACGGTTCTTTTAAGACCGTTCATATTATCCATATTTATACGCCCTTTCGCTGAGAATAATTTTATTTTACATTAACCTTATGCTGAATAAGGAATTTTGTTGGGAAATGAAGTGCAATAGCAAAGATAAGTCTAAAAATAGAGCCGGTTATATTCACGCTCATTGCATTTATACCCATTGTAGCTTTAGTTTCATAAATATCACTTGTTATCTTAACCACATCGGGAGTTATAACAAAGCCGAAGGGAATAAGCTCGGAAATACCCGTAGATATAGACTGAATTACACCCACAAGAGCAAAGAAAATTATAATTGCACCTAAATTTCCGAATTTTGAAAAGGGGGAGACGCAGGAAAGTGTAATTGCTAACTGCAAGGACTGCACTGCAACAAGAACTAATACAGCAAGAGAAATGCAGAAAAACATTATTCCCATAAATATTGTAAGGAAAGAGGGGACACCAAAAATCTTGAGAAGACTTTCTACGCTTTCCATAACCTCTTCACCCACTGCATCTTGCACTTGGAAAACCCAAACAATAAGTGACGCAATGAAAAGTGCATATACAGAAAAAACCCATATAAGCCCTGAAATTGTTTTTGATTTTAAAAGAGCGCCTGTTTTAACAGGGAGAGTTAGGGTCAAATACCCTGCTCTGCCGAACATGGTTTTTGAAAACATCATTGCAACAGCGATGATAATGATAATACAAGCAAAACCCAAAGCGGCACTTACGAGCAAACCACCCAAAGCGGTTATTACTTTATTATTCGATGTTAATGTGAAAATTTCTGCAACAATAGCAACAACAAAGGTGCAGAGAAATACAACAGACATTGAGTGCCACTGTGCTTTGAGATCATTTTTTAAGAGCTTACCAAACATTACTGAATACCTCCTTAAAAATGTCCTCGATAGTTTTTCCGTCTTTTGTAAGCTCTTCAACACTGTCATTAAGAAGAACCTTACCGTTACCCATAAATAACGCGTGAGTGAAAACAGATTGTAAATCGTTTATAAGATGTGTTGAAACAAGAAGTGTTGCCTTTTCCGCATAGTTTTCCATTATGAAATTAAGAATTGAGCTTCTTGTTGCAGGGTCAACACCGCCCATTGGCTCGTCCAATATATAAAGCTTTGCATCTCTTGACATAACAAGCGATAAAAGGAGCTTTTCCTGCATACCCTTTGACATAGTTTTTGCTTTCTGCTTTTCGGTAAGACCGAATCTTTTAAGCATTTCAAGGGCTTTGTTTTTATCAAAGTCAGAGAAGAAATCGTTGAAATAGTCAACAGCATCAATATTTCTCATCCATTCATGAACAAAGGTCTGTTCGGGAAGATATGAGATAAATGCTTTTGTTTTTTCACCGGGAGCAATTCCATCGATAAGAACATTTCCTTGGTAATCGTGAATAAGTCCCGTAAGTATTTTCATAAGTGTAGTTTTACCGCAACCGTTTGGACCGAATAAACCGATTATCTCGCCTTCAGGTAAAGTAAAACTCATGTCATTGAGAACTATGTTGTCGCCATATGCTTTTGTGAGAGCGTCAACTTTAATGATAGCCAAAATTATGCCTCCAATCTGTTTTTATCAGATTTTTTACAAATTTAATCAATTATATATTTTACAACTATATTAGTTAATAGTCAAGCATTATAAACTACAAATGTATGTGTTAAATAATAAAAATAGTGGCAAGTTGGAACTTTCAACTTATAAAGAAATACAGCACCTGAGGGGACAGGCGCTGTATTCCCGATACAGAATATAACACTCCGCATCTTGGGTTTACTTGAGGAGGGGTTAGTTCCTCTCGGAACTAAATACTTGTACTCGGGTGCGGCTCCCTTTCCAAGTACACCTAAAGTATAGCAATTATTTATTAGCAAACTGTGAATATAGTGTTAAACATCAATTAAACTACAAAAAAGCACCTTTGTGTCGAAAATTGCTAAAATCTGTAAAAATCTTACGAAAACACTTGACAGTCACGTGAACCTGTGATATTATCATATCAACACGATAAGTAATCGTGGGACGAAAGGAGTGAGAGAATGCAAACGAAAGAAAAAGCATTTGAACCTATAAGAACTGCTATGAAGCTCACCGGTGGCTTTACCCTTTCCCAGCTTGCAGAGATTTCAGGTTTAGAGGCAACAACAATTCAGAACTGGGTAAAACGAGGATGGATTGAACCGCCCAAGGACCGTCGCTATGGCGAAGAATCTATTGCAAGAGTTCTTATAATCAATATGCTTAAAGGTGCAATGCAGCTCTCCAATATTGTTTCCTTAATGTCATATATCAACGGTAAGGTTGATGATAGGCGTGACGACGCTATTCCCGACGGTGAACTGTATAGCATTATGTGTTCCGTTACCGATGAAATAGATAAAATCGGAAATTTGAATAAGGAAACAATTGTCAGTGTTATTGACGAGCAGATTAAAGGTTACGAAGAGCCTTTTTCCGGAGGCAAAGAGAAATTGCGTAACGCTCTTGAAATTATGATGTTGGCACACATATCTTCTAATCTTAAAAATGAAGCTGATGCTATGCTTCAGGAATTTATGAACTGATTGTTCCACGTGGAACAAGCTATAAAAATTAGTTTCACGGTGAACATCGGTTTAATGCCATAATGTTTCACGTGGAACAAAAATAAAAATAAAATTTAAAAAGGAGTACATATTATGATTAAAAATGCAAAAGTTGTTGGTGAATTTAATTTTTCAAATGCAAAGAAATTAATTATTGCCGCTGTTGTTGTAGCAATTGCTGTTATTGTGCTTTTGGCATCAATTACGATTGTTCCTGCAGGTCATACAGGTGTTGTTGTGACTTTAGGTAAAGTAAGCAGTAATGTTTTGTCCGAAGGATTCCATTTTAAAGCACCTTTGGTACAGAATGTTGTTAAGATGAGTAACCAGATTCAGAAATGTGAAATTGAAGGTGCAGAGTCGGTTTCAAAAGACCTTCAGGCTATTTCAACAACAATTGTTGTTAACTATAAAATAGGTGATAGCTCATCTGCAAAGATATACAGAGAAATTGGCAGAGACTATGAAACAATTATGCTTATGCCTGCAATTCACGAGAGTCTTAAAGCAGTAACAGCAAAATATACAGCAGAACAGCTCGTAACAAGCCGTTCTAAGGTTGCACTTGAAATTCAGGAAACTCTTTCAGAAAAAATGGAAGAGTACGGAATTATTATTGAAAAGTTCAATATAGTAAACTTCTCATTCTCTGAAGAATTCTCAAAAGCCATTGAAGCAAAAGAAGTTGCACAGCAGAATCTTTTAAAAGCAAAAACAGAGCAGGAGCAGTTAATTGTTGAAGCAAATGCTCAGGCAGAAAAGAAGGTTATTGCCGCAGAGGCAGAAGCAAAGGCAATTCTCAAAAAAGCAGAGGCTCAGGCAGAAGCTAATGAAAGAATTGAAAAATCACTTAGCAAAAATGTGCTTGAAAACAATAAGATAGAAAAATGGGACGGCAAGCTTCCCTATGCAACCGGTGGTGCTGCAATTCTCGATGTTTCTGCAGACGGTGAGGGAGACGGTTCCGAAAACTAATTGCTGAAATGCACATTTAAAACAACTTAAGTTTGTTGAAGATTAACGAAAGTGAAATGCTATCGTTAATCTTCTGTTTTTTTGATTGAACATTGATTCATTTTATGATACAATCTATAATGTTATATAATAGCATAAATATTGAAAAAAGGAGTATCGAAATGAGTTTAAAAGAAAAAGCAGTTGAAGGCATTTCCAAGGTTAAAACCTATTGGAAAACACCACCTGCAAAAAGATATATGCCCTTTAAAGAGATTGCCGCTTATTCCGGCGGTGGTATCGGTGCATATATGATTATCACAATGGGTTCCGCTTGTTTATTGGCAACAAACAGCACCCTTCTTTCCAGTACATTGGGTGTTGACCCAATGGATATGTACATAATGTACGTTCTTGCAGTTATTGCAAATATTCCCTTAACAGGTATTCGTGCAAATATTATTGACAATACCCGTAACAAAGCAGGTAAATATCGTCCCTACATAGTTTCAATGGCACTTCCTGCAGCAATTATTTGTAATATCTTAGTATGGTTCCCCTATGCAAAGCTTTCCGATTGGTTAGGGGATGGAATGATTTTCGGCGAAACAAAGGCTTATGTTGCAAAATGTGCAATTATAATGTTCCTGAACCTGTTGCTTCACTTTTTCTATTATTTCTTCTACGATGCTTATGAAAACCTTATTCACGTTCTTTCTCCAAACTCTCAGGAAAGAACAGACGTTGCATCAGTTAAAAGTGTTGTTTATTCCTTTGCTCCCACAGTTGTAAACCTTCTCACACCAATTATTGCATCAAACATATTCCATTCAAACACAACGGATATTCGTGTTTATAGATTTTTATATCCCATTCTTACAGTGGGCGGTCTTCTTCTTTGTATGGTTGTTTATAAGCATACTGAAGAAAAAATTGTCCAGGCAAGAACTCACGTTGTACAGATTAAATTTATTGATGCTCTTAAAGCAGTTGCAAAGAATAAATATTTCTGCATTATTTCTCTTGCAGGATGGATTGGCTTCTTAGAGTCAGCGTATGCAAACGTAATGTTCTGGATTTATAACTATGGTGGAGCTTGTTCCGGTAATATTTATAGCCTTGTTATTACTGTCTACGGCAATGCATCCCTATGGGGTATGCTTTTCGCACCATTCTGCATCAGAAAATGGGGTAAAAAAGCAGTTCTTGTTGTTACAAACTTATTTAACATTCTGTTTATCTTGATGCTTCTTCCCGCAACAAAAGAAATTGATAACCTAACAATTTGGTTAGTTTTGGGTTGTTTGTATCTTAATGCATTTATGGGTTCATTTGCTCATATTCTCAATCCCTCAATTCAAGCGGATATCCGTGATTATCAGCAGTATAAAACAGGAGAAAGAATTGACGGTATGTTTGCTGTTGTTACAACAATCGGTACTGTTATTACTCTTCTTACATCATCAGTTCTTCCGTTTATTTATGAGAAAAACGGCTTGACAAAAGAAAATGCTGCCATGGTTACTTCTGATCCCGAGGTTCTTAACCGAGTTTTAGGAGACGGCAAAACAGTTGGCCAAATTCTTTCGGAACAGTTAGCGAACGGACAAGATAACTACAACAATGCTCTTTCAGCTCTTTATGACCCTGATATTCTTTTGAGTTTAATAAAGGTTCTCATACTTGTTGCTGCTGTTGGCGCATTAATGAATGTTATTCCTTACATTTGGTATGACTTTAATGAGAGAAAACAAAAATCTGTTATTCGTGTTCTCAAGGTTCGTGCTATGTTTGAGGACTATGGCAACGGCGTTCTTAATGACGAAGAAATCGTTGAAGTTATTGATATAATCCGTAACGCAAAAGAAATGGCAGCAGCTTCGCCTAAAGCGTTAGACAAAAAATCTTATAAATCTGTAAAAGATAAAGAAGAAAGAAAAGCTGCTAAGAAGGCATATCGTGCAGATAAAGAATTTAACGATGAGATTGAAATCGGTAAATTCGTTTGTGAAGAGCTTAATAAATTCTCAACTCCTGCAGTACAGCTTCAGGTAAAAGAAAATATGAAGGTATATGCAGCAGGACTTGATGCTCTTCTTAATGCAGATATTTCACTTATAAATCAGGAACTTTCTGTTGCAAAGGCAATGCCAAAATCAACTAAAGAAGAAAAAGAAATTCGCAAAACTGCTATTGAAATTGTAAAGAGTAAGAAAGCTTCTTATAAAGCAGTTAAAAAGTATTTCAGCAAGGGTCAGGATTTCAAACAGCCCGACTTTGCAGACCTCGATAAGTTCTTTAATGCCGAAGACGATTGCGAAGCAAAGCTTAAAACCCTCTATATTGATTTGAAAGATGCTAAAAAAGCAAAAGAATCCTCAAAGGTATTGCAATTGAAAGCAGATATTAAGAAAACTGATGCTGACAGAAAAGATGCTCGTAAGTTCTCCAAAGAGGAAATGGACAAACACGCATATTTCAACCGTGCCGCAAAGGTTTATCTTGATGCAGAAAAGCTTATAAAGCAAAAAGATAATTACAGTCATTTCGAAGAAATCGAAAAGATGTATGAAGATGCTAAATTAAGAATAGAAGCGTAAGAAAAAGGATTGGCGAAAGCCAATCCTTTTTTTAGTGAGGAGTTAGGAATGAGGAGTGTCGGGGAAGCTTCGCTTCCAAACATTTTAAAAGTTATTTCTTTTGTATGGTTCTTTTTCATCAGTTAAACCGGCTAAATAATCCATACTGGTATTAAGAGCTATTGCTAATTTTCTGCATTGTTCAAAAGTGAGATGACGCTTACCGCTTTCGATCTTTGAATAGTCACTTTGGTCTATTCCGGTCAATATTTGAATTTTTATTTGTGTGTAACCGCGTTCTTTTCGTAATTCTTTTATTCTGCTCATTATAATCACCATTAATATTATGGCAATTTTCCCTATTGAAATTAGGGTGAAATTGACCTATAATATTAATGAGGTGATGTCTGTGGCAGAAATTTGTCTGGATTGTTGGAATAAGTTAAATGAAACAAATCATTCAGAAAAAAAGTACATTATGTCAAAAAACTTGAATTTATGTGAAAATTGTTGAGGAATGAAGCACACAATCATAGTTGAACGAAAAAGTTACTATTTTCATAAATACAGATATATTTTGATCCCATTTATTTTTGTATATAAATTTTTTTATTTGTTATGGCGTATATTGATTTTACCTTACACTATTTATAAGTATAAGTGTTCAGGAGATAAAGACAATTGAAGTTGTAGCTTTTGAAACTGGCATCTGGCAACTGGTGACTGGCAACTAAAAAGCCTCCCATTCGGGAGGCTTTTTATCATTATTCATCATCGTCAGCAAGTTTTGCTTCTGCAATAACTTTTTCTGCGATATTGTTGGGGGCGTCTTCGTAACGGGCAAATTCAAGAGTGAAGTAACCTCTGCCTGCTGTTACGGAACGAAGAGTAATAGCAAAGTCGCTCATTTCAGCCATTGGAACTTCTGCAACAAGCTCTTGCATATTTGTTTCTTCAGCGGGTCCCATACCTAAAACTCTACCGCGACGTTTATTAACGTCACCCATAATGTCGCCCAAGTCCTTATCGGGAATGTAAGCTTTAAGAGTTCCGATAGGCTCGAGAATTGTGGGAGCAGCTTCGGGAACAGCAGCTTTGAAAGCGATTCTTGCAGCCATCTTGAATGCCATTTCAGAAGAGTCAACGGGGTGGTAAGAACCGTCGTGAAGACAAGCTTTGATACCAACCATTGGATAACCTGCAATAAGACCGGATGCTACGCATTCGCGTAAGCCTTTTTCAACTGCAGGGAAGAAGTTCTTTGGAACTGCGCCGCCAACAACTTCGTCGGAATTGAATACGAATTCTTCCTCGCCCATATAGGGTTCGAAACGAATCCAAACATCACCGAACTGACCGTGACCACCGGACTGTTTCTTATGACGACCTTGTTTATCAACGGTTTTGCGGATTGTTTCTCTGTATGCAACTCTGGGAGCAGTGAGAGTAACCTCAACACCGTATTTATTTTTTAGCTTGGAAACGATGCTTTCGAGATGCTGCTCACCAAGGCCTGAAACAACCTGTTCTTTTGTTTCTTTATTGGTATAGAACTCCATTGAGCCGTCTTCTTCTGCTAATTTATGAAGACCGGAAGCAACCTTATCCTCTTCACCCTTCTTAACAACGTTAACTGCCATTGAATAGCAGGGAGCAGGGAAGTCAACGGGATCAAGCTCAACGGGGTTTTTGCTGTCGCACATTGTATCGCCAGTTTTAAAGCCTGAAAGCTTTGTAACAACACCGATATCACCGGCAGTAATTTCGGAAGCATCCTCCTGCTTTGCGCCTTTAACGAAAACGATTTTACCCATTTTCTCTTCTTCTTCTGTACGAGCGTTGTATGCCTTTGTAGCAGAAGTGATTTTACCGGAAACTACCTTGAAGAATGACATTTTACCAACGAAGGGGTCAGCAACTGTCTTAAAGCAGATAGCAGCAAGAGGTCCGTTTTCATCACAAGTGATGTTACCTTCGCCCTTGGGAGAGGGTGCAAGCTTTGTGATACCGTTAAGAAGAAGGTCAACAGCTTCACCTGTGAAGCCTGAGCAAGCGTAAACAGGAATAACAGTACCGTCAGCAACACCCTGAGAAAGACCGGAAACCTTTTCATCGTGAGTGAATTCTTCGCCTTCAAAGAATTTCATCATAAGGTCTTCATCTGCGGAAGCAACAGCTTCAACGAAAGCGTTATAAATTTCTTCGATGTGAGCATCTTGAGGAATCTGGACTTCAGTAGCTTTAATTCCGTCATATTTGAATGCTTTGTTCTGAAGGAAGTTAACGTAGCAGTCAACAACACCATCAACCATATAGGGAACAACAACGGGGCAAATAGCTGTGCCGTATTTTTCCTGCAAGTCGTTAAGAGTTTTATAGAAATCACGGTTTTCACCGTCACATTTTGAAACTGCAATAAATTTGGAAAGACCTTTTCTGCCTGCTATACGCAAGGTTTTTTCTGCACCAACGTCAACATTGTGACCGCAGGAAAGAACGATAACTGCAGTTTCAGCTGCGCGGATACCTTCGCTTCTTGCACCCTCAAAGTCAAAAAGACCGGGAGTGTCAATAATATTAACCTTTCTGTCGCGCCATTCGATACATGCCATAGCGGAAGAAATTGAAACCTTTCTCTTTTTCTCCTCTGCATCAAAGTCGAGAACGGTGTTGCCGTCTGCAACTCTGCCGAGTCTGTCGGAAGCACCTGCTATGTAGAGCATTGCTTCTGCAAGAGTTGTTTTACCTCTTGCGCCGTGACCCGCAATGGTCACGTTTCTGATGTTTTCTTTAGCATAAGATTTCAAGTTGAATTCCTCCTAAAATAAGCGGTTTTTCACCGCGTTCAATTTGTTAAATAATGTCACCAAAGAAACTTACAAATACTAAGGAGACTTATATTTGGTATTTTAGCACATATTTTTCGCGTTTACAACGATTTTTTTGAGTAAATTGCAAAGATTATAGATATTACATAATAAATAGCGTTGGTTTTTATGTAATATGTAACGAATATTTTAAATAACGCTTTTTTTCGTTGAAAAATAAAAGCTTTTGTGATAGAATAAGCGCATAGTGAGAATTTATACTCAATTATTATGACTTAATCCTATGGAGGTTAATATAATGAAAGAAAACAAAGCAACAAAAGGCGCAAATGAATTAAAAATTCCTACACCGCCACCTGTTGTTCCTAAAAAAGAAAGTGACAATAGCAAAGGGAAAAACAAGAAGTTGTTTGTTCTTATACCTGTAATCATTGCAATTATAGTAGCAGCAATTGTTCTTGCCGTTGTTCTCAAAAACGGAGGTAGCGGTAAGGAAGATACAACACTTGCTCCCGTAGTTGTTACCGATGCAAACGGAGTTCCCGTTACCAACGCGAATGGTGAGCCTGTTACAGTTATTCCCGAAACAGAGGTTCACGAATATACAGGCGCAAACGGCGAAAAGAAAACCACAGTTGTATATAAAGACGTTACAGTAAATGTTCCGGTTACCGATAAAAAAGGCGAGACAGTTACAGATAAAGACGGTGTAGCAGTTACAGAACAGCAGGTTATTACACCCACAACACAGAAAAACGGAAACGTTGTTGTAGGTACAACTGCTGTTGCAGTTACTGACGGTCAAGGAAATACCGGAGTAGATAACCAGGGTAATGTTCTTACCACCCTTGTAGAAATCACATCCACACCCGCAATTGTTGAACCTGCGGATATTGAATGGAAGGCTTCTTTAGGCGGAACAGCTGCAGACTATGTTTCAAGCATTGCAACTCTCAAAGACGGCAGCTACATAACATCAACTGTTACAAACTCCACTGACGGAGATTTCGCAAAGTTTAAAGAGTTGAAATATGCAACCCCTTATACAGTTCTTACAAAGTTTTCTAAAAACGGTGATATTGTTTGGCAGAATGCTTTGGGTTCAAGAAAAGGTTTAACAATTATTACAAGCCTTGTAGCTCTTGATGACGGCGGTTTCTATGCATCAGGCTACGGAAAAAGCATTGGTGGGGCAACCGGTAAGGGTTACTATGACGGCGCTGTATTTAAATTCAATAAAAAAGGTGAGCAGCTTTGGTACAGCGTTTTCGGAACAAGTACTGTTGACCTCTTCAACGGAGCAGCGCTCACAAGTGACGGAGGCATTGTTGCCGTAGGTTCAGTTGGTAATAACGACGGTGATGCAAAAGGCTTTGGAAAACCCGAGTATGAATCTGCCGGTGCTATTGTAAAATTCAGTGCCGACGGTGCAGTTGTTTGGAAAGATATTATCGGAGGAAATAAAGATTCCCTGACAGGTGTTGTTGAAGGTGCAGACGGTAGCATTTTCTGTATAGGTAATTTTTATACTGACGAGTTTTTCAAGAATTTGGGTTATGCAGACAGTTGCTTGCTCAAATATACAAGTAACGGTAAATATGTAAAAGCACGCTCTATTGCAGGAAGCGGAAACGAAGAATTTACCGGAATTACAGCTTGTAAAGACGGCGGTGTGGCAGTAGTAGGTCGCTCCAACTCCTCTGATGCAGGCTCTACTGAAAGTATGTTTGTTTCTGACCTTGCTTCTCGAGGCGGTTATGATGCTTACATTGTCAAATGTAATTCTGATTTATCTATCGGATTTGCGAGAACATTCCGCGGTCAGAATAATGATGCTTTAACTTGTGTTACAGAAACAGAAGACGGTTCATTTATTACCGCAGGTGCAAGCAACTCTTCCTCTCGTGACCTTAAAGGCGTTACAACACGCGGCGGAAATGATATAGTTATTGCTTCTTTCGATAAATACGGTGATCTTTCCTGGGCGCGTTCATTTGGCGGAACAAAGAGCGAAAGTGCCAGTGCAATTTGTCTTGCGGAAGACGGCGGATATCTTGTTGCAGGAAGAACACTTTCAAAAGATATAGATATGAAAGGTATTGCACAGTACGTTACAGACAAAACTATTGGCGTTATTGTGAAATTTCCCGAATAATGATTAAAATTAAATGTGATTATCTGGGTGGCGCGGTTGCCGTACCCACAGAACTAATAGACAAACACTTAAAACTTGCCCCTGCGGCAAGTTTTAAGGTTTTGCTTTTTATTTTAAGAAATCCAGAGGGTACTGCCGATGCCAAGCAAATCGGAATGTGCACAGGGCTTAACGAAGATGATGTGTGCAATTGCCTTGATTTTTGGGAGAGTAACGGAGTAATAGAGATTACGGGAGAAAAGGTTTCTCAGGATGCCTTTAATTCTGCTGTGGGAAATGCTAAGGTTTCTGTTTCAAAAGAACCTGAAATAAAAACAACAGAAGAAAGAATAAGAGCTGTTAAGGCTCTTCCCGTAAAGAAACCGACTCCAAGAGAAATTGCTCAACGTTTATCGGAAAGTCCCGAGCTTGAAATTATTTATAAAGAGGCTCAAAATATTTTGGGTACTTTCGGATATGATACTCAAGCTCTTATTTTGATGATTTACGATTATTACGGTTTTCCTCCCGAGGTTGTTATTACTCTTTTGCAACATCAGAAGAACGAGGGTAAAATATCTTCATCTTCTATAAAAAGCAGAGCAGAGGATTGGGCGAAAAGAGGTATTGACTCTCTCGACCTTGTGGAAGAAGAGCTTCTTGCCCTCGAAAAAATAACAAAAACCTTTAATGCAGTTAAAGATGTTGCAGGTTTTTCGGGAGATGTTCCCACAACTCGAATTGCAAAATTTTTGCGTACCTGGGCGATTGAATGGGAATGTTCAGAGGAACTGATAATATTTGCATTGGAAGAAAGCAAAAAGGTTTTAACAGACACAAATAAGCTTCTCAAAAAATATGTGCAATCGGGAATTCAAAGTCCGGAACAGGTTCAGCAAAGGCAGAAAAAATCTTTACCCAAAGAAGTTAAGAAAACATACGATACTGAAGAAATCGGAAAGAACAGTGTTCTTGATTGGATTAAAAAATATGCAGACGGGGAGGAAAACAAATGAAATATTCCGAAATAATATATTCAAAAGCAGAAGCAGAGCTTAAGGAAAGACGCGTTCGTGCAGAAGAACTTGCTGAAATGCGCCGTAAGCAGTTTTCCCAAAAATTCCCCGAGCTTATTGATATCGAAAATATAATGAAGTTTTCCGCTCTTGAAGTAATCAGAAGCGTTGGTTCAAACGGAAGACCCGTTAATATTTCGGAGGTTGCCAAAACCAATTTGGAAGCGCAAGAAAAGAAGAAAGAGCTTCTTGTGAAAAACGGCTATCCCGCAGATTATCTTGATGTTCCTTATACTTGCAAAAAATGCAATGACAGCGGTATTTTTAACGGTAAGCTTTGTGAATGTCACCTTGCAATTTTGCAAAAGCTTTCCGTAGAAAGCCTTTCTTGCAGTCCCATACTTGCAAAATCTACTTTCGATTCTTTTGATTTGGAAAATTACAGTTCCGTAAAAGACACCGAGCTAGGTTTTTCTCACCGTGAAATTATGGGTGGAGTTTTTGCAATGCTCAAAAACTATGCCGAAAACTTTGGTCTTGACAGCTCCAGTCTTTTCTTCAGTGGCGGAACAGGCTTGGGAAAAACACATCTGGCACTTGCAATTTTTAATGTTCTTACAGCTAACGGTTACAGTGTTTATTACTCCTCTGCAAGAAAAGTTGTAAAGCAGCTTCAAAATGAGCATTTCGGTAAAGGCGATACAGATTTAAACGAAGAATTGAGCAGAAATGATTTGGTCATTATAGACGATTTAGGTGCAGAGTTTGAAACACCCTTTGCAACAGCGGCAATCAATGAAATTATTGACGATGCTGTTTTAATGGGTAAGCCAATGATACTCATATCAAATCTTGATAAAAATGCATTTGAGCAAAGATACGGCGAAAGAGTTGCATCAAGACTTAATGTTT
Organism: Acutalibacteraceae bacterium; assembly: GCA_045536495.1. Classification (GTDB taxonomy): domain Bacteria; phylum Bacillota; class Clostridia; order Oscillospirales; family Acutalibacteraceae; genus DTU089. The sequence continues at coordinate 7,756 of JAZSNR010000072.1, read as the reverse complement.
TTGAAATTATTCAGTTTTTCGGAACTGATATGAGACAAAAGAATAAATAAAAACGATAAGGAGATAGATTTATGTTAAAAGGTATTCCTAATATTATTTCACCCGAGCTTCTTAAAATTCTTGACGAAATGGGTCACGGTGACGAAATAGTTATCGGTGACGGCAATTTTCCTGCCGCATCAAATGCACAAAGACTTATCCGTTGCGACGGTCACAATGTTCCCGAGCTTCTTGACGCTATTTTAAAGCTTATGCCTCTTGATACTTATGTAGAAAGTCCCGTTATGCTTATGCAGACAACGAAAGGCGACCCCACACCTGTTATCTGGGCGGAGTACCAGGAAATCGTTAACAAGCACAACGGCGAAACAAAAATGAGTGAAATCGAGCGTTTTGCATTCTACGACAGAGCAAAAGAGGCTTATGCTATTATTGCAACAAGCGAAATGGCTCTTTATGCAAACGTAATCCTCAAAAAAGGTGTTGTAACTGAATAAAATTACTATAAACACATTTAAAAGCTAAAAACTTTTAAATGTGTTTATTTTTATCTTGAAATATAAAACAAACTATGCTACTATTATTTAGAACAAATGTTCTAAAGGTGAAAATGAAATGGAATATATTTTAATTTATTTTGCGGTAATTTCCGTAATTACTGCTATAGTTACTTTTTATGATAAAAAAGCCGCAAAAAACCGACCAAAACACAGAGTACCCGAAAAGGTTTTGTTTTTGTTGGCAATTCTGGGCGGAAGCGTGGCAGAATTTCTGACAATGCTCAATATTCGACACAAAACAAAACATAAAAAGTTTATGATAGGACTGCCTATAATTATCTTACTACAGGTGATAAGTATATGGTTAATTTTGACACAAGAATTCAGTTTCTGAAAGGTGTTGGTGAAGCGAGAGCAAAAACTCTTGCCAAACAAGGAATTTACAGTATCGGTGAACTTTTAAGAAACTACCCAAGAGCATACGAGGATTGGAACAATACAACACTTTTACGTGATGCGCAGATTAACGAAAATATCTGCGTGAGAGCTATTGTTGCCCAAAATCCTCAGGTTGTTAAAATAAACGGCGGTAGAATTCTTGTTAAAACCGTAATTTCCGATGGAAGCGACTATATACCCGTTACATTTTTTAATAATAAATATGTAAAAGATCAGCTTGTTGAAGACCAAGAGTATTTGTTTTTCGGAAAAATTACTTTAGATAAATATAACAACAAAACAATGCTTTCTCCCAGATTTGAAAAATCTCTTGATAAGCAGAGAATAAGACCTGTTTATAAAGCAACCTCAGCAATGCCTTCAAAAACAACGGAAAGACTTGTTGAAACTGCATTAAGAGAAATAAAGGGAAATATTCAGGAAATAATTCCCGAATATATTGTTAAAAAATACCGTCTTATGAGCTTTGAGGATTCTTTAAGAGCAATTCATTTCCCTGAAAGCGAGGAGCAGCTTGCTCTTGCAAAGCGCAGACTTATTTTTGAAGAACTTCTGCTTTTGCAAATGGGGCTTATGAGCGAGAAAACCGAGGGTGGAAACCGAAGTTCAATCCCTATTGAAAGCGATTATACGCAAGATTTCTATAATTCTCTTCCTTTCGAACCTACAAATGCACAAAAAAGAGCAGTTACAGAGGCAGTTCTTAATATGAAAAGCAGTAAGCAAATGAACAGACTTCTTCAGGGTGATGTTGGTTCGGGTAAAACTGCGGTTGCGGCGGCAATAATGTATAATGCCGCAAAAAACGGTTTTCAAAGTGCTTTGATGGCACCTACGGAAGTGCTTGCAAATCAACATTTTAAAACACTTTCCAAATTTTTTGGTAATGATATAAAAATTGAACTTTTAACAGGTTCTGTTACTGCAAGAAATAAAAAAATTATACGAGAAAAGCTCCAAAACGGCGAGTGTGATATTGTTGTCGGAACTCACGCAATAATTCAGAATGATGTTGAGTTTTATAATTTAGGTCTTGTTATTACGGATGAGCAGCATCGCTTTGGTGTTGGGCAGAGAGCAAGTCTTTCAAATAAAGGTAATAATCCTCATACACTTGTTATGTCTGCAACACCTATACCGAGAACACTTGCTATGATGATTTATGGCGACCTTGATATTTCCGTTCTTGACGAGCTTCCAAAAGGCAGGCAACCTGTTAAAACATATCACGTGCCAACAAGCTACCACGAAAGAATTTATAATTTTATAAGAAAAAATATTGCCGCAGGGCAACAGGCTTATATTGTTTGTCCTTTGGTTTCCGAAAGTGACAGCGACCTTGTTCCCGCAACGGAATATTATGATTATTTAAAATCCACCTATTTTGCCGATTGTACTTTAGGTCTTCTTCACGGACAAATGAAGCCCAAGGATAAGGACGCTGTTATGGCTCGTTTCTATTCGGGAGAAATTCAGCTCCTTATTTCAACGGTTGTTATTGAGGTTGGCGTTGATGTGCCAAATGCAACAGTTATGGTTATTGAAAATGCAGAGCGCTTCGGTCTTTCCCAGCTTCATCAGTTAAGAGGACGAATAGGCAGAGGCAGTAAGGAAAGCACCTGCATTCTTCTTTCCGATGCGCAGAATGAAGAGGCGGTTGACCGATTTGAAACAATGTGCCGAACAACCGACGGCTTTGAAATTGCCAAAAAGGATTTGGAAATGCGCGGACCCGGTGATTTCTTCGGCTCTCGTCAGCATGGTCTTCCCGATATGCGAATTGCAAATCTTATGACAGATACCCGCATCCTTTATGAAGCACAAAAAACCGCAAAAGAGCTTGTTGACAACGAGGTTTCAGTAACCACCGAAGAAAGACACCTTTTAGCCCAAGAAATGAAACGCCTTTTCACAAGAGTTGCGTTGAATTAAAACAAAAACTCGATTACCTTTTGGTAATCGAGTTTTTTGATAATTAATTCTGTCCAAATACTGCAAGTAAGAAGCCTGCGGCAACTGCCGAGCCGATAACGCCGGCAACATTGGGGCCCATAGCGTGCATTAAAAGGAAGTTTGTGGGGTTATATTTTCTGCCCTCATTCTGTGCAACACGAGCCGCCATGGGAACAGCGGAAACGCCTGCCGCACCGATAAGGGGATTGATTTTACCGCCTGTAACAACATAAAGAAGCTTACCGAAAAGCACACCGCCTGTTGTTGAGAAGCAGAATGCAACAAGACCGAGAACAACGATGAGAAGGGTTTTCAATTGAATGAAGTCTTGTCCGTTAGCAGTAGCACCAACAGTAACACCAAGCATAATTGTAACGATGTTCATAAGTGCATTTTGTGCAGTTTCGGAAAGTCTTTCAGTAACGCCGCATTCTTTGAAAAGGTTACCCAGCATAAGCATACCCAAAAGGGGAGCAACGGAAGGAAGAAGGAATGCGCAAAGAATAAGAACTGCTACCGGGAAAATGATTTTTTCAGTTTTTGAAACCGTTCTCAATTGCTTCATTTCAACCTTGCGCTCTTTTTCTGTTGTGAGAGCTTTCATAATGGGCGGTTGAATAATAGGAATGAGAGCCATATAGGAATACGCCGCCAACGCTATTGGTGCTAACAGATGCGATGCCAATTTCGATGTAAGGAAAATAGCTGTAGGACCGTCTGCACCACCGATGATTGCAATTGATGCCGCTTCTGCAGGTTCAAAACCAAAAGTAATCGCAAGAAGGAATGCACAATAAACACCAAGCTGAGCCGCTGCACCTAAAAGAAGGCTTATGGGGTTGGAAAGAAGAGGACCAAAGTCGGTCATAGCACCAACGCCCATAAAGATAAGGCAGGGGAAGATACCGGACTTAACACCCACATAGAGAATACGAAGAACACCTGAATCGTACCAATGAGTGCCTTCCACAACCGCTTGTCCGATACTGCCTAACTGACCGCCTGTAGTATCAAGCATCATATTAGCACCGGGAAGGTTAGCAAGAATGATGCCGAATGCTATGGGAACAAGCAAAAGAGGTTCATAGTTCTTTTTAATTGCAAGGAACAAAAAGAAGAATGCAACGCCCAACATAACAAGGTTCTGCCATTCTAAAAGAGCAAAGCCGGACTGTTCCCAAAGGTTAGTTAATATTGAAGAAATGTCCATAGATAAAACCTTTCAAGTTTTAAGTAATAGATAATAATCAGATAACAGCGATAACATCGTCTGTGTTAACTGTTGAGCCCTTTGGAGCGTTGATGGATTTAACAGTACCGTCGCAGGGAGCAACAATGTCGTTTTCCATTTTCATAGCTTCAAGAACAACGATAACGTCGCCTGCTTTAACTGCATCGCCAACATTTTTCTTTACTGCAAGAATTGTGCCGGGCATGGGAGCTTTAACCTGTGTTCCGTCTGCAGAAACGGGAGCAACTGCAGGAGCAGCAGCGGGTGCTTCAGCAGGAGCTGCGGGAGCTGCAACGGGTGCAACTGCAACAGGAGCAACAGCGGGAGCAGCAACAGCAACGGGAACCTGAGTAACACCGGTTACAACTGCATCGGATTCTGTAACATCAACTTCGTAAATTTTACCGTTTAAAGTAACATTGTATTTCATATTATTATTCCTCCACTAATTTGATTGAGTTAAAAATGAGATTATCAAGAGAAATGCCGGTTCTGTCGGAAATGATTGCCATAACAACTGCGGCATCCTGTTCTTCGATGTTAATAAGCTCGGGTTCCTGATTAAGACGTTTAATATATTTAAAGCAAAGTCTTTCAAGGGGGATGCCCGTTTCGTGAGAAGTGATAGCCATAATAACTGCTGCATCCTGCTCCTTAACACCATCAAGAGTTATATAACCGGGTGTGTAGGGAAGCGGTTCTTCTGTTATTACAGGTTCTTCTGCAACAACTGTTTCAGTCTGTGTAGTCTGAATAGGTGCAGGAATATTAACCTCTGTTTTAGCATCTTCTTTTATTTCTTTTTTAGACTTTCCGCCTAAAACCTTTGAAAGAAGTCTTACAAACAACATAATACCGGCAAGAACAGCAAGAACGATGAGAAAACCCATGCCTGATGTTCCGAGGGCATCAGGGAAACTGAACAAAGGAAGAAAAGTCATTTTAAACCCTCCTTAGTCAATAGCCTTGATTTCATAGCTGTATGTTTTAGAAGCCATTTCATCGCGATAATCGAAGAAGTTTTCTGCCTGAGTGGGGAATGCAATGTATGAAAGAACATCTTCGTCACTCTTTGCTTTTTTGCCGATTTCTGCTTTTGCAGCTTCGAATGCAGGTTCAAGAGTATCTGCATATCTGCCCTCGATTCCTTTTTCGTCACCGAGAATCTGCTTTTTAACATCTTCGTTTACCTTACCGGGAGCTTTACCATATTCACCCATAAGGTAGGATTTAACTTCTTTGGAAACGTTTTTATAACGCTCACCTGCAAGTACGTTTGCAGTAGCCTGAACGCCAACCATCTGGCTCATGGGAGTAACGAGAGGGGGATAACCTAAATCCTCACGAACTCTGGGAGTTTCAAGGAGAACCTCGTCAAACTTGTCCATCTTGCCCTGTGCAGTAAGCTGAGCAACAAGGTTTGAAAGCATACCGCCGGGAACCTGATAGTCAAGAGCTTTTGCATCCGTTGCAAGAACTGTGGGGTTAAGAAGACCGCTTTCAAGAGCGTTTGCTCTGATGGGCTTGAAGAAATCAGCAATATCTCTGAGAGTTTCGCTGTCAAGACCGGTTTCGTAACCGAGCTCTGCGAGTGTGTAGTTAAGAGTTTCTGTTGCAGGCTGTGAAGTACCGCCGGACATTGTTGAAATAGCGGTATCAATAACGTCAACACCTGCTTCAACAGCCTTAAGGCAAGTCATAAAGCCAAGACCTGTTGTGCTGTGTGTGTGAAGAACAAGAGGAACATCAACAGCGTCTTTAAGAGAAGATACGAGCTTGTGAGCTTCTGCAGGGCTGAGGATACCTGCCATATCCTTAATTGCGATTGTCTGGCAACCGATGCTTACCATATTTTTTGCAAGCTCAACATAAGAATCAAGAGTATGAATGGGGCTGATTGTGTAGCAGATAGCACCGGAAGCAATAGCACCGTTCTTAACTGCTTCGTCAACAGCAACTTCGATATTCTTAACGTCATTGAGAGCATCAAAAATTCTGATAATATCAATACCGTTTTCAACACTCTTTTTAACGAACATTCTAACAACATCATCGGGATAGTGGTGATAACCGAGAAGGTTTTGTCCTCTTAAAAGCATCTGAAGCTTTGTATTGGGACAAGCCTTTTTGATTTTTCTGAGTCTTTCCCAGGGATCTTCTTTAAGGTAACGAAGGCAAGAGTCGAATGTTGCACCGCCCCAGCACTCGAGAGAGTAGTAACCTGCTTTGTCGAGTTTTGAGAGAATCGGCTCGAACTCATTGAACTTCATACGGGTTGCGATTAATGACTGGTTAGCGTCACGCAACACGGTTTCGGTAAATTGAACCTTTTGCATTTGCGATTTCTCCTTCATTTTATATATTGTATAAGGAAGTTGTATATCCAAGGTAGGACATTGGAAAAATATCCCTACCAATTTTCCCCACTTTAGCATACACTAAACGGAGAAATTTATCAAGTGCATTGTTACAATTTTGTCAAAAATAGAACTAAAAATCCTTAATATTCTGCCAATAAAATACTGTTGTATACAAAATAAAAACCTCTGCTTCAGGTAAAGTTCAAAAAGCAAAGGTTTTCAGTATTTTTATATACTATTTATATATATAGTGTTTCAACGGCAGAAGACGTGTCTTCCGATTGTGGTTATAACAGGACGGGTGCGAATCCATCTGTTTGAAGTTTTTGCAGGATTATAATAATATAACGCGCCACCGCTGGGGTCCCATCCGTTAAGGGCATCCTGCGCGGCTTTTCGGGATGTGGAATCGGGAGCTACCGACCAGTTGCTGTCCCTTACAGCAGAAAAAGCACCGGCTTGGTAAACAACACCTGAAACTGTATCAGGGAAGGAAGATGAATCTACACGGTTAAGAACTACGGCACCAACGGCTACCTGACCTGTGTAGCTTTCGCCTCGTGCTTCTGCTGCTATAACTTTTGCAAGCAGATATACATCCGAAGAACTGTAACCACCGGTTGAACCGCTTGATGTGGAACCAAGACCCAGGTATAAAAGTGTTTTAGGTCCTGCCACACCATCGGCGGTAATCCCCACAGAGCGTTGGTAGCGTTTTACTGCACTTTGGGTCTGCACACCGTATATACCGTCAACCGTTCCATTAAAGAAGCCGAGGGATTTTAGTTTGTTTTGTATTCTTCTTACCTCGTCACCACGAGAACCGATTCTAGAAAGAGCTTCTTGAGCTTGTGTTTGTTCCGGTTGATTTGTGTAAATGAATGTTATACCGATTATAATAGATAGTGACAAAACAATGCCAATAAAGCTACCATACTTTGAATGTAAGAATTTTTGAAAATTGGGTTCAGATTTTTTCTTTTTCATATAGCACCTCATATAATTTTTTAATAGTTTTTTCGCAAAAATAGGGATTATACATGCTTTCTACAAGGTTTTGAACACGAAAATTGTGGTTGTTCAATATGCACAACCACAATATCTTGTGATTAGTAAAAAAGTTGAAAAAATTTTAAAAAAAATTAAAAAAAGTGCTTGACAAATGGCACTTGTGGTGATATTATATCAAGGCACTCTTCGAGAGGGGCGAAAACGAACCGCAAAAGTGGCTCGCAGGAGGCCTTAAAAAGAGG
>JAZSNR010000063.1:0-24146 GCA_045536495.1 Acutalibacteraceae bacterium | reverse complement strand
TGCCTGTGCTCAAGCACCTTATTTGAGAGAGCCGTTTATAGAGACTGCCGAGTTTTTTTATAAAGAAAAAAACTGGCACGGCGTAATAGCATTCTGCCAAATGGCACTTAACATAACAGAAAAAACAAACACATATATAACAGATGCTGCCTCCTGGCGTGAAAAGCCCTATGATCTTATGTCAATAGCATATTACCATACGGGTGATACAAAAAATGCTGTGCTTAATGCAGATATAGCATCAAAGCTTTCTCCTGCAGATGAAAGAATTAAAAATAATCTCTCTTTTTTCAGAAAAATTCTTGTACAATGAACAAAAAAACGGCTTCCCCGTAGCCTTACCGCGACCGTTTTCGAATAGTCTCTCCGAGGGAGTGTGCGACCGAAGGAGGGACTTATAAATATTTTTGCTTTATAGGAAAGGAATTTCCTATAATGTAAAACAAAAAATTTTAACAATTTTTGTATTTTGCGTGTTTTAAGGGGTTCTTGCAAGTGTCTGACTTGCTCGAACCCCTTGATTTATATTGTTTTATGCGGTCTGCGCTTTTTTACATCCCCTTTTATATATTCAAAATATGTTTTTCAATTATTTTATTTTCATCATTGAAAATAATCTCTATATTATCTTTTTCAAAAACAAAACCGCTACCTGCAAAGCTATTAGTTCTTTTGTTTACCTCTGAACCAACAACCACCGGACAGGGTTGGCCGAAAGCATCGTTTTTGCAACCTGGCATATCAAGAGAAAATTTATGAATATGACCACAAATCATAATTTCAGGTTTTATTTTTTCTTTAAGAATTTTTGCCCAATACGAAAATGTGTCTTCCTCGATATTAAATGGCTCAGGGTATCTTCTTGTAAAAGGATTGTGAGCAACAACAATTCTGTGCTCAACACCTTCTGAACAGAACTCTTTTTCAGGATTATCTGACAAACCCTCAAGAAATGCGGTTTCTCTTTTTCTGAAGGCACTGCAGGAAACCATATTACCGTACTCTTCGTTGGTATCGGGCTTATCTTCGCCGCAGTCAAGAACAAGACCCCAAACATTACCCACTTTGAAAGTAAAAAAGGAATTACCGTTTTCACAAGGCGTATATTCTGCTATTTGTTCTGCATAAATGCCTCTTGTATCGTGATTCCCCCTTGAAAAAACAACGGGGATTTCACCTTTGGTTATTCGTGAAGCAATTTCATATATTGTATTGAAATTCTTTGTTTTTCCGCTGTCCTCGGGAACATCACCGTTAAGAATGAGAAAATCTATTTCACCTATTTCCTGACGGAATTTTTCTGCACAGGCAACGGGTTCTTCTATCATATTGTGAGCATCTGCCACATGATATGCAACAATTCTATCGCTCTTAACAGGGCGAAATGGAAAAGTTTCTTGTTTAATCCCGAGAGTTTTCGAAAAATATGCTTTTCTTTTTATAATTCTGCGGTAATAAATTGTATACTCGCACTCTTTATCAAGCAGTTCGCAAGGAACTTCCATTTTATGTATTCTTTTTGCAGAACGCAAAATACCGTTTGAGTCGTCATAGAAGCTTTGTTCACCTACACGTACCCACATAACCGTTTCACAAGTAACAGGAACAGTAATTTGATAGTTTTTACCAACCGCAAAAACCGCCGGTGCAGTTCTTAAAACACTTTTCATATTTATACCCTCAATTAAGCATTTGAGAAGTTGTTATAATTACAGGAAATAAAACATTAAAAATTTGCGGGAACACTACTGCAAAAAGAATTGCAACTATAAATGTCAATGAAAATCTTTCAAGAAGTGAAAATCCGTAAATCACGGCAAAAAACGGAGCTAACAGAATTTTTATTACAGGCTTTGTATCTTTTCCGTAAAAAACATCTTTAAAAGAAAGAACATCTTCAAAGGAAGGTACACAGTTTGCAGCAAAGGAAATACCCAGCCATAAAAACGCCCAAGATGTTAGGGTTTTAATATCACCAACATAGATAACACGATATGCACCGCTTAAAAGAAAACAACAAGACAAAATGAAATTAAGTGTAAAAGGTAACCAGCAAATAAGAAAAACGTGACTTTTCTTTTTTACAAGTTCATGTTCAACATGACCGCAAAGTTCGGAAGCCTTAAACGCTCTGACATCTTCAACAGGAATACTGCAAAGGCGGCAGGTAACTTGCTCCCAGAATGTTCTCATTAATGTTCCGAAAAAGGTTAAAACACGTGTTACTACATAAAGATTTATCATTCTACATCACCTGTCCCTTCCGTAAACATTTGTCGAGCTGTAATTTTCCCTTTAATATATTTCTCCATCTTTTCGGAAAGTTCAATATTATTTTCCTCTAAAGTATCTTTTAAATCTTCAACAGCATCATCATTTCCTAACTCATTTTCTATAACCAGCGAAGTCATATAAAGAAGTCCGTACTTTTCTGTTTCAAGCGCAGTGTCAACAGCTTCTTTAGCAGCTTCATAGTCACCATCTGCAATATGCGCCATTGCTTTCACTCTGTAAAGCTCTGTATTTCCCGAAGTAATTTTGATACCGTCGTCTGCCCATTTTATTGCTTTTTTGTTGTTGCCGCTCATTCTGGCTATGGCAGACTGCAAAGCATAGGAATCAGCCAACTCAGCATTACTGTCATATAAAGTATCCGCCAAAATCTGTGCTTTTTCTCTGTTACCTCTTTGAAGTTCTGCCATTCCAAGCTCATAGGCATACAACCACAAATAAGCAGGTTCAAGTTCATACACTTTATTCATATACTGATACGAATCTTCATAATAACCACTTGTGTATGCAAACATATACTGACAGAATCTTACAATTGCTTCGCTTGAAGCAACAAGCTCACTTGTTTTTTTATCGATAGATGTAACCGTTATCTGCTTATCAATTATCGAGCCGATTCCGGTCATAATTTCCTCATACTGTTCCTTGTTTTCAAAATCATAATCCACATATTTTTCATCATTAACAACTATATAAAACTCATTAATTGTCCCGTAAAGCACCTGAACCTCTTTATACATTTCCATATAATTTGAATAAATGGGAATTTTCGATTCAAATTGAGTTAACGCAGATCCAATTAGTTCGATTACCTCGTTCATTGAGCGCTCACCATCGGGCATTGTGTGAAAAACAATTTTCGCATTTTTAAAATACAAATTCCGAGGAACAATATCGCCTTCCTCGAAAGCGGTAATTGCCGCTTTGTATGAATCGTAAGCAGAAAAAACCTTATTTTCCTTTATACATTCATCGCCCTGACGTATGGTATTATATGTCGTAAAATCTGACGCAAAGGAGAAAACAGAAACCACTGCTACAAAAACCATTGCTGCAAGTGTAATAACCCCAGATATGCTTAAAGGATATTTTCTCATTGCCTCACGACAATTTCTGCAGTATTCATAATTTTCTCCAAAGGTTTTGTCACGTCGTTGCTCACCGCAGCATTGGCAAAGCTCCTCTTCGGGAATTTTTCCGTCCTCGTCTTCATATTGCTGAATAATTATTCCACTTTTAATAAGCTCCTCTTCACTCATTGCCTGAGCTTTTTTCAGTTCCTGGCGGAATGTTTGTGCAAGTCGGTCCAATTCCGCATCAAGAGCCTTGTCGGAATATTCTTGGGACTTATCTATTGCACTTGAAAAATTGTCCTCTGTTACGGCAGTTTTATCAGCCGCTTCAGACAACTCATCATTAGACAAATTAAATGCATTCTTTTCATTGTCTTTCAAGGAAAAAACCTCCTTAAAAATTAGTAGTTTCATTCTATCACTAATTATAGAAAAATTCAAATAAAATTACCAATATAATAAGGAGGTTTACAAATTATTCACTTTTCAAGTTCATTTTTCCTCTTTTTTTCGCTTTTTTATCTTTATTTCTTTTGAAGAAAGATCGAAAATTGATGCCAGAACAACACAACCTATAACAGTAATTATAAGTTCAGGAATCATATACCCTGCATTATAAGTGAGAGAGTATTCCCAAACCGCCTGCGCACCGCCGCTGTAATCACCCCAAATGGTTACACCGCTTATAAAGTGACACACAAAGCGGATTACGGAAACAACCGCACCGCCTAAAGCAAGGGAAGCAACGGGATTTTTAATCTTATTCTTAAACATACCGCCAAAGCCCAAAGCACCGAATGCGACTATGTAGTCGGCAAAAATTAATATGAGATATGCAACAATACCGCTTACATAAGCAAAATTTCCTATACCGAAAAGCAGTTGAATTATACCCATTGCAAGACCTGCAAAAGCGCCCCATTTGATTCCGTAACGGTATGATATTACCACCATTGGAACCTGACTGAAAATTGTCACACTTCCGCCAAAGGGGAACTTTATTATGGCAAATTCTGCCAATAGTGTTGATAAAGCAAGCATTAAAGCGCTTTCTACCAAACGTCTTATTTTTTCTTTCTTTGTTAAAGTGTTCATTTTTAATAATACCTCCGAATAAAAATCTCCCTACGGCGGTAACACTGCCATAGAGAGATACTAATCCATTGGTATTTTTCCTACGGCGGCATTATCCGCATCAGGTTATTAGGGTCAGAAAAGGAATGTTTTCTTTCTCAGCCGACGTCCGTCAGCTCCCCTGTTTTATTTTCGGCAAAATTTGTAGCTACTTAATTTTGCAAATTCATTATACAACTCTGAAAACAAAAGTCAACAAAAATTTACAGATTTTTTGCTCTGAAAGGAATATTCTCTCCGCAAATTCTCTTTGAAATTCTCAAAAATGCGCTGTTTCCTTTGCAGTCATAAGGTATTTTCTCACCGTTTACACCGGCATAAATTTCCTGTGAATCGGGAACGATACCCAAAAGTCTTGCACCTACTGTATCAATAATTTCATCTACATCAATTTTTTTATGTAATTTTTTATTGAATTTATTAACAACCAATCTGACATCATTCACACCGCATTTTTTCACGTTTTCACAAGCGTAAGACGCGGCACGGATGCTTATATTATCAGGTGTGGAAAGAATTACACAGCTTTCACTTGCCTTTGCAGAAAGTAAAAAACCGCTTTCGAGTCCTGCAGGAGAATCCAAAAATATAAAATCAAAATCCTTTCTGTATTTCTCAATACATTCAGAAAATCTTTCAGGAGTATTTTCTTCTGCGAAATCAATGGGAGCAGGAAGCAAAAAGAGATTTCGGCTTGCCTCTATAACTGCTTTTCTGTAATCAACATTATTTTTTACAACATCGCCCCAGTTATAAACGGTTCTCTCGGAAACTCCCAATAAAATATCAAGACTTCTCACGCCGATATCCATATCAACAAGAAGCACTCTTTTATCGTGAAGAGCCAACATTTTGCCAACACTTGCACAAAATGTTGATTTACCTACACCGCCCTTGGCAGATGCAACAGATATAACTTTCATTTTATCACCTTATGGAATTAACTCGTTTGCAGTTCCTGCGGAATCAAAGCTTGTTTTCTGTCCGAAATAATAGTTATAAACAGGAACTGCCGCCTGTGAGGTCTGGCTACCTGTTAAAGCATTTTCCGCCACAATTGCAATAGCAATTTCAGGGTCATCATAGGGTGCAAATGAAATGAAAAAACCGTTGTTACAATCCATTGTTACACCGCTTTCGGTTGTTCTTTTAAGCTGTGATGTACCTGTTTTACCTGCCGCTTCAACTATGCAATCCTTGAAATAATAGGAACTACCGCCATTCTCTACAACCTGGCGCATACCTTGTTTTACTATATTAAGCGTCTTTTTGCTTACATTTATGGTATTAAGAACCTCGGGTTCTGTTTCATATATAACCTCCGACATATCCGCAGAAAGCACAGACTTAATAATGAAAGGCTTATATCTCGTTCCGCCGTTGGCAATTGTTGCACAGTAGTTTGCAAGCTGCAAGGGTGTAAAGAGGTTATCGGACTGACCGATTGCCGCCTGAACAGTATCACCGGGGTTCCATACCTGACCTGCCGCTTCTTTGTTTGCAACACTTGCCAAAACTCCCTCTGCCTCTGGAAGCTCTATTCCGGTTTTTTGTCCCAAGCCCAAAAGACTGCAATACTTGTTCATTTTATCAATTCCAAGCATCTTACCCATTTCAAAGAAGTAGATATTGCAGGATTTTTCCAAAGCAGAAGTAACATTTAAATAACCGTGAGATTGCAGGCATTTGAAGGTCTGGTCCTCAAGAACATAAGTTCCGCCGCAATAGCAGGTTGTGTTTATTGTTGCGGTTTCTTCCTCTAAAGCCGCAATAGAAATTGCAGGTTTCATTGTTGAACCGGGAGCATAAGCACTTTGAATGCCTCTGTTCCACAAAGGACTTTCGGTATCGGAAGCAAGCTTACTGTAATCAGTAAAATATTTTGTTATATCGTAAGTGGGCAAAGATACATTTGCAAGAACCGCACCTGTTTTGCAGTTTAAAACCACCATTGCACCTGCTGTACCGAAATAAGATGAATTCTTATTATCTCTCAGCATTTCCTGCAATGCTTTTGCCGCTACCTTTTGAAGCTCGCTGTCAATAGTTGTGACAACGGTATTTCCCTGTTGAGGTTTTGAAAGATAATCTTCTGTAACAGAGCCGTCGGAATTAGTTGTTGTGGTTTTTATTCCGTTAACACCGCGTAAATAGTTTTCCATTGCGGCTTCAATACCGCTTTTTCCGTAGCTGTCATTAAGGGAATATGCGTTATTTTTTAAAACCTTAATCTCTTTTGCCGTAAGAGTATCGTCACTTAATTTTTCGGAAAGTTTTTGTGATTCAAGTTCATATTCTTCCGCACTTATAGAACCTACCACGCCGAGAATATGGGAAAAACTTTTTTTGTCACTGTATTCCCGGTAACTGACATTTTCAGAGGCAACACCGGGATACTTACTGCTTTTCTCCATTATCGCCGATACAATTTCTGTAGGAACATCTTCTGCAAAGGTATAAGGTGAAGAAGCGGAAAAGTACAAATATTTCATTCCGAAACAAACAGATGCAATTTTTCTTGCATCCTCTTTAGAATAACCTTCAAGACCATATCTTTCAATAAGAGCATCAAGACATTCTTCTGCAGTTGCCTTTTCACCCTTTTCCATTTCAAGCATATTCTGAGAAACCATATATTCAAATTCGGTTTCTTTATCTTTATCAATTATAAGCTGACCTCTTTTATAAATGAGAGGAAGCCTGTCAATCCATTCAACATTATTTTTTTCAAAAAGAGTTATAAGGGAAAAAATCAGCTCGTTTCTTTCGTTTTGTTTCTTTGAAGAAGGAAATTCGGAATATTTAAACACGACAGAATTCCCCTGTCTGTTTGTGACAAGGGGATTACCGTTGCAGTCGAGAATTTCTCCACGAGCAGCTTTAA
Organism: Acutalibacteraceae bacterium; assembly: GCA_045536495.1. GTDB lineage: Bacteria > Bacillota > Clostridia > Oscillospirales > Acutalibacteraceae > DTU089. Next base: position 16,763 of record JAZSNR010000063.1, on the reverse strand, counting down.
CGGAACTGCTGGAAACTGCCAGACTGTCCGCCGCGGCTTTATATTGGTCTGCATCGATTAACTGGGTTTTCACAAGAGAGAAAACAAGAAACAAAAAAAGCAAACCTATAATTACCGTACCTGCAATTCTTCTTTTTTTCCTCAATTCAATAGACATAACTTTTTACTCTGCAATTCTGTAAGAATTATATATAGATTTAACTATAAAATAGCAAACGGGAACAAAAACCACCGTAATTATAAGGGATGGCAAATAGAATGTAATTATTTGCCTTATAGGGTTTCCTGCACCCCAAAATCTGACTGCTATATAAACAATCTCATAAGCGGCAATACTGCCTGCACCTAAAACAAAGGCTGTAACAACATTGTTTCTCATAAGGTGACTTATAAGAAGACTGCTCACGGCGCATAACGCCATAAGAACGACAGCGTTAAAACCGTCAACACCGCTTGAAACATCCCACAAGGCACCTGCAAAAGCACCAAAAATCGCCGCAGGAACTTCTCTCTCAAACATTGCAACAGCAATGCACAGAGGAATACTGATGAATACCCTTGCACCAAAAACCTCTAAAAGTCCGCATGCGGAATTTTGCAGTAAAACAGAAACTGCCAGTAAAGCACAATAAATTGCCCATCTGATATATTTTGGTTTATTATCTCCGTAATGCAAAGGTATCACCTCTTTTCGTTTATCTTTTAATAATTTATTCTTCTCCTTGACCTTCAAATGAGGTTATCACAAAAACATCGGAAACCTTTGAAAGCTCAGCAAAGGGTTTAACCTCTGCATAAAAGCCTGCCGAAACATCATCATTCTGAACCGATGTTATTTCACCTATAAGAAGACCGTCTGGGAACACTCCACCTGCTCCCGATGTGCAAACTATGCCGCCGCCTACAACAGATGTTGAGGCATCAAGTCCCGATAATTTACACAAACCGTCTTTAAACAAGGCTGCATCTCCCGAAACATAGCCGTATTCTCTCGTTCCGGATTCCAATGCACCAATATTAACTCTCGGGTCAATAAGAGTGTAAACCACGCAGGTTGAATAATTAACTTTTTTTACAATACCCACAACATACTCCCCGTATATTACGGGGTCATCAACCTCTATACCGTCCTTTGAGCCCACGTTAAGAACAAAAGAACCGTAGGCATCGGCGGCATCGCGGGACACAACCGAACCATAGCTGAATTCAAAATCGGAGTTTTGTTTTTTCACACCGTAGAATTCTTCATAGGAATCTACTTTCTTTTTCATTTCATTGTAATCTGCTTCTTTTTTGCGATATTCTTCCAGCTCTTTTTTCAGTTCCTTGTTTTCCTCCTCATAAACCGAGGCAGACTCAAAAGAAACAGAAAGCTCTCCGAGGTTTTCGGAAATCGCCGCAGATAATTTTTGCAAGGGTGAAAAAACTGTTCCCAATACAGATGTAATAGGTGATGACGAATTATGTGTAAATGCCGCCGTAAGCACGCCCAGAAAAACCACAACCGCTATAACAACAAGGTTTTTAAATCCTTGACTGCGAAAAAATCGTTTCATTTTATTAACCTTTCTTATTTCGCCCTAAATCCTAAAAGGTCTTTTTCAAGACAGATACCCGTACCGTTAACAACACAGTCAATGGGGTTTTTTGCAACATTAACAGGCATACCGGTTTCCGAAGAAATAAGCTTATCAAGACCGCGAAGAAGTGCTCCGCCACCTGTAAGAGTTATTCCTCTTTCGATAATATCTGCCGCAAGCTCGGGAGGAGTTCTGTCAAGAGTGTATCTGATAGAGTCAAGTATCTGGTCAACCGGGTCTGCAAGTGCCTGACGCACCTGTTCACTTGTAATTTCAACAGATTTGGGAAGGCCGTCAATAAGGTTTCTGCCCTTAATTTCCATTGCTGCCTCTCCCTCGTAAGGGTAAGCAGAGCCTAATTTTATTTTAATATCTTCTGCGGAACGCTCACCAATGAGAAGATTAAATGTTCTTTTTACATAAGAAATAATTGCTTCGTCGAATGTGTCGCCTGCAACTCTTACGGATTTTGATGTAACAATATCACCGAGAGATATAACCGCAACCTCACTTGTACCGCCGCCAATATCAACAATCATACTGCCTGTTGCATCAAGCACGGGAAGCCCTGCACCGATAGCAGCCGCCATAGGTTCTTCAATAAGGCTAACATATCTTGCGCCAGCGCTTTTAGCCGCATCGTGAACAGCTCTTCTTTCAACCTCTGTAACACCCGAGGGAATACAAATCATAACTCTCGCTCTGTTGAAGGGTGAACCGCTTATCGCTCTTTTAATGAACTCTTTGAGCATATCAGAGGTCATATCAAAGTCTGCAATAACACCGTCCTTGAGAGGTCTTACTGCAGTAATGGAACCGGGTGTTCTGCCAATCATTCTTTTAGCATCTGCACCAACGGCAACAACTGTTTTGGGATTTGTTCTTTCATCCACTGCCACAACGGAGGGTTCCCTTATTACAATACCCTTTCCCTTAACAAAAACAAGTGTGTTGGCAGTACCCAGGTCAACGCCTATGTCCTGTGAAAATAACATTTATATACAGTCCTTTCGGTTATTTTTTTCTTAATAAATATGTTGCAAAAAATACTATTGCGGAAACGGTAACAATAGTAGCTCCTGCAGATGTATCTGCATAAAAGGAAACAAGAAGTCCCGAAATTCCGCAAACCAATGAAATGATTACGGAAAACGCCAGATACTGACGGGAGTTTTTTGCAATATTTCTTGCAGCAGCTGCGGGTAAAATCAGCAATGAATTAATGAGGAGAATACCCACCCATTTTATCGACATCATTACAACAACTGCAACAACAATAACGAATATATTTTCGTAAACAGAAGTCTTTATTCCGCGACTTGCGGCAAGCTCTCTGTTCACAGAAATAACAAGAAGCTTGTTATAAATAAGCGACCAGACTACGATTACACCTATTAAGGTGATAAATAAACAGAAGATTTCTTTTTCGGTTACGCTCAAAATATCGCCAACAAGATATGCGCTGTATTTTGAAAAACCGCCACCGTAGGAAAGCACCAAAAGTCCCACAGCAACAGCAGTTGAAGAAAACACGCTGATAACAGTATCTGACGAGGTATTTCCTTTATTTTTCACCCGTGTAATAACAAGGGCAAGAAAAACTCCGAAAGCAATAAGGGAAATCATTTCATTTTGAATTCCCAAAAGCACTCCCAATGCAATACCCGTAAAAGCACTGTGCCCGAGAGCGTCGGAGAAAAACGCCATTTTATTGTTAACTGCCATTGTGCCTAAAATTCCCATAAGAGGAGCAATCAAAAGAACAGCAACAAAAGCGTTTACCATAAATTTATAATCTGCCCAGGAAAACGGAAGCAAAATATCTGCTATGTTATAAACTGCACTCATTTTTCCGCCTCCCTTTCCAAACTATAAAAGCTTTTTCTGAATTCGGGAGATTCGAAAACATCCTTTGCATTTCCGCTTTTAAGAACGGATTTATTAATAAGCACAACATTATCTGCAAAATCTCTTACGATGCCTAAATCGTGAGAAACCATAGCAATAGCCATATGATAGTTATGCTTTAAGTCGCTTATAACCTCATAGAATTTTTCACTACCTGCCGCATCCACTCCGGAAACAGGCTCATCAAGCAAAAGAAGCTCGGGAAGAGGATAAAGAGCATTGGCAAGCATCACCCTTTGAAGCTCGCCCCCTGAAAGAGAACCTAACTTCCTATGTTTCAACTCTTTGAAACCAACGGCTTCAAGAGCTTTATCAATTTCTTTTTTTATTTTTTTGTTTTTTACAAAGCAAACAGGACTGTTTGTTCTTCCCACAAGAAGAAAATCCTCAACGCTCACAGGAGCAGAACGGTCAAAATCAAGATGCTGGGGAACATAACCGATTGTTATATTGTTGATTTTTTCACCATCGTGGGATTCAAATGAAACAGTTCCCTCGTGATGAATTTCACCAAGAATTGATTTAACAAGAGTTGTTTTCCCTGCACCGTTAACACCAATAAGGGCAGTCAACTCTCCGCAATGAAGATGGAATGACACCTCCGAAAGCAAAACTTCGCCGCCTTTTTTCACGCCGATATTATCAACTTTTATTTTGCAAAGACCGCAGCCGTTTTCGGAAGCCATTACTTCACCGCCTTCAAAATCATTTTGTAATTTTCTTTCATTATATCTTCATAAGCGGTAAGCTTTACCTCGCCGCTTATTACGGGATTGATAACATAAATTTCCGTATTTGTTTCTCTGCGGAGAATTTCCGCCGCAGAACCGCTGTAATCAGGTTCAACAAACAAGGCTTTTATATTTTCTCTTTCAATTTCAGAGCTTAAATGAGCAAGTTCTTTTGCAGATGGCTCTGAACCCTCGTCACTTTCAATAGTTTCCTTAATTTCAAAGCCTATCTCTTTTCCCAAATATTCATAGGCACCGTGAAAAGAAATCACGGAAAACTCCTTTGACAGTCCCAAAAGTGAATTTCTTTCTTCAACAAGTGCATTCAATCTTTTAATATAACCCTTGTAATTATCTTCAATCGTATTTTCGTATTCGGGAAATTCATTTACAAGGCCATTTTTTATGTTTTTAACTTGTATTTTTGCATTATCAACAGAAAGCCATATATGAGAATTTTCTTCGTGGTGATGAGCGTCAGAATCATTTTCTTGGTGCTGTCCTTCATTGCAAAGAATTTCTATATTTTCGGAAGAATCGATTACCCTTAAATCCTCAACGCTTTCAAACGCATCCTGAAGAAAGCTTTCCATATCGGCACCGTTTATGACCAAAATCTCCGCATCACTTAAAAGCTTTGCATCTCTTGCGGTGAGAGTATAGTCGTGGAGGCAACCAACACTCTGCTCTGCCATACATTCAACATTTATACCCTCAATTCCTTCAACCAAGTTCAATGTGAATATATAAACCGGGTAAAATGATGCGGCAATCGTTTTCTTGCTCTCGTCTGTTTTAGGCGTGTTTCCTGTGCACCCGCTCATAATCATAAAACAGAGCACAAGAAACACACAAATAAATCTTTTCAAGCCCTTGTCACCTTACCAATCTGAAATAATAGGGTGCTTCGGAACCATACATACCTGTTTCGATTTTTACATAGTATGTACCTTCGGGAAGAGTAATAACGCCTGTTGAAACAAGACCTTCGTTAAGAGAAGATTCAACCGAACGAACCACTTCACCGTCCTCATTAACAATACTTGCCACCCAGGTAAGTGAACTGTCGTTAATTTTCTGGTGACCCAATTCAAGACTGACGTTTCGTTCTTCCGTAATAACAAATCTGTAATAATCCTCGTCAAAGTCCACATCGGAGGAGATAAGCGCACCATAGTAGAAGGTGTTGCCCTCAATATCTTTTGCAAGCTCTATCATACCGTTAGGCTCGGTTTCGAAATCATCTCTCGGCGATAATGTCCATTGAAGTGTATAAGAAGCGGAGTTGTAGGAAAGAGAATCTCCGTCAACAACAATATAATATTCACCTTTTGCAAGACCGAGATTTGCTATAACACACTCGCCGCTGTTCCAAGCAGATATCTTCTTAACTATTTCAAAATATTCGCCGTTTTCATTTTCTTTAAGAACACGAATATTCCAACCGTTTTTATCGCCCTCAAGAGCCTCGTGAGAGAATGTTATATCTAGTACTCCGTTTTCTGTAACATTAATCTTATAATAATCTTTATCAAGGCTCAGAAGTCTGTCTGCAAGAGAACCGCCCATAGCTATATTTTGGGGTAAGTTTATTGCTGTTTCAGGAGTATCATTAAGCTCGAACTCATGGTTAACTGCCTTATCTGCTCCCAATGCAATACTGTAGGTTGTAGCAATTAAAGAAACGCTTTCTACCTTAATGTAGTAAATACCTGCTTTTAAGCCCAGTGTTCCGGTTTTTATAAGTGTATCTGTAAGCTTTGAAGTGAAGTCACATACTACCTCATCTTTTTCGGAAAGGATTTTTATATTCCAACCTGCTTTTGGGAATGTTAAATCATCATGTGCAAAGGAAATGTTGATACAGCTGTCCTCAAGAAGCTCGAAAACAAACCAATCGTCATCATAGCCTTCAGTACGTTGAGAGGAAGAACCGTAAAAAGCCTGACCTATAGCCAAAGTATTTGCAGTTTCTTTTGTATCGTTAAGTTCCTTTTCAAAGGTTGATGTAGCAGTAAAGGTAGTCACAAGAGTAAATTCACCGTAAAGTATATCTGTTCCGGGAGTAACAACTACCACATAAGTACCGGCAGAAACACCGATTTCTCCCCAGCTTGATGTTACATCACTCCAGAAAGAATCGAAATATGTAAGTTCTTTATATTCTCTCTCTTCACCCTCTACTATATAAAGGGTAACTCTGTAACCGCATTTGACTGTATCGAGAAGATCATCATGGTCCAAACGAACGCACAAAGCACCATCTTTATCTATATCAAAAACAAATGCTTCGTAATCCTCTTTTGATTCTATTGTTCCCACAACAGTTGAGTTAGGTGTAATGTGCATTGGTGTGTTCATATTGAACAAACCGTCATTAACCGTGTTTGCAAGACCTACGGCGCACAAAGACAGCATAACTACCACAACGGCTACAATAACCGATACAATTTTCACCTTTCGTTTATTCATCTGATAAACTCCTTTTGAGAACCATTTTCAATTCTTTTAATGACTTTTCATAATCGGGAATTGTGTCTGTACAGGAACACAAAACAGACCCAACCAACTCCGAGTTTAAAATCGTAAAGGCGCACTTTAAAATTTTTTCCATATCCTGAAGTGCTTTTTCGCCGTTTCTTCCCGCTGCCGCAAGAAGAATACTTTTTCTGTGTTTTTTTATGGGTTGAACCTTACCGTTTTTGTAAAAAGCGGTGTAATAAAGCTGAAATCTGTCGATTAATGCTTTCATTGGAGCAGAAAATCCGCCGTTATAAACGGGGCTTGCAAAAATGATAACATCGGCACTTTCAAAGTCCTTAAAGAACTCGTCCAGATCTCTATGAACACATTTACCGTTTTCTTCACAGTAATTGCAACCGTTGCAAAATCGGAAATTTTCAGAAAAAGTATCAAAAACAGTAATTTCTGAATTTTTCAGGTCTTTTACTGCATCCTGCCAAAGACGGTTTGTAAAACTCCCCTTACGGCAAGAGCCTTTGATAATTAATATTTTTTCACTCATTCTTTAGTTCCTGACCGCAATATTTGCAGAACAATCTACCTTCAGCGGTTTCATAGAAAAGCTTGGGGAGATATTTTTCCTCACTTGTTATGCAGTTATCTTTTCCGCAAAAAGTATCGTGAGTGTCTTCTTCAAATTGAGATTTTACTTTTCTACCCGCTCTGTTTGATATGGTTTTTGATAAAATCGCCATACAAGCATCAACATATCTGTTAAAGCCGTCAAAATATTTTGCTCTTCTGTCTGAATCAACAGAAGCATCAAGCTCATCGCCTCTGGGGAACTGATGCAGAATTATTAAATCCTCTTTTGCTGTAAGGAGCATTCTTTCGTCCAAAGTAAAATTATGTTTTCTTGCTTCGTACATAATTTCACTGTCAAAGGATTCTTTTTTTACTTCTGTCATATAAAGCACATCAAGCTCAGGAAGTATTTCAAAAAGGTTATCGTATACAACAAAATCCTTTTCTCTTTTGTCCATTATGTTTACATAATCTTCACCAAGTGGTTTACCGTTAACAGAAATGAAATAAAATTCATTACCTTTGTAAAGGTTAAGGCATTGGAGAAGATTTTTAACAAGAATATTGTCGGAAAAATCACCTAAAAAGCCGATTTTCATATTTGAAACATGCTTTTTTTCAACCCATACAGATGCAAAATCCGCAAGTGTTTTAACAGGATATGCCCTATTTCCGTCACCGGCATTTATTACAGGAACCGTTGCATAGAGCGACGCCGCTCTCGCTGCACCTTTTTTATTATGAGAAATAACAATAGCCTCGCCGAAAGCGGACATAGCCATAACGGCATCCTTCAAGCTTTCTCCCTCGCACAAATCAAAGTCCAGAGGAACTCCGCCCATTTTAACTGTTGCAGCGGAGAATGCGGCCTTGGCATTTCTGTCTTTATTAAAAAAAGCGTGAACAACAGTTTTCTTTTCAAGGTCTTTTGAATATGCATTTCTGTTTTCTTTAATAAATGTTATAACATTAAGTGCTTCTCTCAAGCCTTCTCTTGAAAAATCGGTTATATCTAAAAAACGATCCATTGACATAATCCACACTTCCTTTCGTATTTTAGTGGCACCTATCCATTATCCGTATAAGTATAACATATAATATATATAAAAACAAATACTTTATTTAAAATTTTAAGAAAATTTACAAAAGCAAAACCGCTCACCAAAAGGTGAGCGGTTAGTTGCTAAAAATAAGTACAAATTAGTCTTCAACAGGAGCGCCTACGGGGCAAGAACCTGCACAAGCACCGCAATCAATGCAAGTGTCTGCGTCGATAACATAGATGCCATCGCCTTCAGAAATTGCTTCAACGGGGCAATCTGCTGCACAAGCACCGCAAGAGATGCAATCATCAGTGATCTTATATGCCATTTTTCTGACCTCCTTGCTAATATTTGTTTTCATTGTAGCACATATTTTTCTAAAATCAATAGAAAAATTTGAATTTACAAAATTTTTATTTTATTCCTCAGAATCGACTTCTTCTTTCTGTGGTTTCGCGCCTTTTACAATTTTCACTTCTTTTCGATGAAATTCTGTGGGTATTGCTTCGGGACGTCTGTCAAGCTGAACCTTTATTTTTCCTGTTAATAAGCTGTTTTCAACAACAGTACCTCTACCCTCTCTTGTGTCAACAACAGAACCCACTCTTGGTGTAACCTTTGCAAGATATTCATAGCTTTCCTGCTCATATTTAAGACAGCACAAAAGACGTCCGCAAGTACCGCTGATTTTTGAGGGATTAAGAGAAAGCCCTTGCTCCTTTGCCATTTTTATTGAAACGGGATGGAAATCATCTAAAAATTGAGAACAACAGAAGGGTCTTCCGCAAATACCCAAACCGCCCAACATTTTTGAAACATCGCGAACACCGATCTGGCGCATTTCTATTCTTGTTCTGAAATTACCTGCAAGAATTTTTACAAGCTCTCTGAAATCCACTCTGTCATCAGAGGTGAAATAGAAAATCATTTTGCTTGCATCAAAAGCACATTCCACTTCAACAAGACTCATATCAAGACCAAGCTGCTCTACCTTTTTCTGACAAAAAGCAAAGGCTTCGTCCTCTTTTTTCTTGTTTTGCTCAACAATTTTAATATCTTCCTTGTTCGCCGCTCTTAAAATTTTTTTTAACGGGTGAACTATTTCTGCATCATTCACCTTATGGTTTGCTGCAGAAACCTCCCCGCATTCTATACCGCGAACAGTTTCAACTATAACCTTTTCGCCCTTGGAAAACGCTTTTCTGTCCGGGTCAAAATAATAGACCTTCCCGTTTTCTTTAAAGCGAACACCTACAACTTCTGCCATATAATATACTCCAAATTAATTTTTAAACTCTTGCGCATAAAACCGCGGAAAGCAACGTGTAGTTAGGGTTGTTTTCCAAAGACCTCAACAAGCCGTCAACAGTTTCATACATTTCGAGAACTTTGCCTAGGGTCAAACTCTCCGAAAGACTTTTTGATTTATTGGAAAAATCTTCAAGTAAAGCTTTTCCTCCAGATTTAAGAGCAACTGCATCACGTAAAACGCTTGTCAACAATTCAAGCACTTCTGCTGTCAAGGCTTTATTGCCGTCCAGCTGTGCAGTAGCTTCTATTCTGTTGTATTCATAGGGTGATAAAACCGCGTCAACGAACCTGTTTACAACATCAACAGCTTTTTCACTGTACTCTGTTGCAACAGCTTTACCCATTCTCAAACGAACAACTCTTGAAAGAACAGTTCCTATTACCGCATTTGAATTTTGAGAAGTTAAAACAAAGGCTGTGTACCTTGGCGGTTCTTCGAGAATTTTCAAAAGAAGGTTTTGGCTTTCTTCTGTCATTTGCTGCATTTCTTTGATGATAAAAACCTTTGTATCTGCTTCATTAGGTGTCAGAAAAGCGTCTGCCACCATTTTTTTTACATCATCTTTTACAAAATGCTTTTTATCTGCGGGTTTTTCAACTGTAATAATATCGGGATGTATATTCTCTTTTGCTTTTCTGCAATGCTCACATTCTCCGCAAGGAGTTCTGTCCTTATTTTCGCAAACAATCATTCTTGCCGCAAGGCGAGCAAGCTCCGTGCGTTCAGGCTCACTTGCACCGTCAACAAGAAGGGCGTGGGGAGCTCTTCCGTCTGCAAAGAAGCTATCAAGATTTTTTAAAATATTCTCTGAAAAAGACATCTCTTTAATCACAACTTAATCATTTTATCAACATCAATTACAAACAAGGTTGCCCCGCCGATTGTAACCTGAACGGGTGCAGCACTGACAAATCCCTCTCCCATATATGGCGGAGCAGTGGGAATCATCTGTGTTCTGCGAGAGCAACAGGTTTTGAAAATTTCAACCACTTCATCAACCTTGTCATCTTCAACGCCCACAAGAACGGTCACGTTTCCCATTTTAAGAAAACCACCCGAGGTTGAAAGCTTTGTAGCTTGAAAAGATGCTTTTGTAATCTCTGCAAGAAGGTCATTAGCGTCATCGCTGTTAATTATACCTATAACAAGTTTCATAAACTGTCACTCCTTTTTAGTTTACTCAATATTATTATAGTTCATTTTTCTCAAGTTTACAACACATTATTTTTACATCTTACTCAAAGCAATCATAACCGGCATTGTAAACACGGAAACAAGCGAACATATAGCAACAATTTTAGATGCAACACCCGTATCCTTTCCGTATTTTGCAGAAAACATTACGGTATTATTGGCGCTCGGCACAGATGCGGAAATCATACAAGCTGTAAGAAGCGCACCCGAAATACCGAAAAGCTTGAAAATACAGAACATTATCAGGGGTAAAACAATTGTTTTCAATAAAATCACAAGGTAATTGTTCTTTTCCTTGAACATTGTTTTTAAATCTGTGTTGGCAATATATGTTCCCAAAAACAACATGGCAAGAGGAGTGTTAAGATTTGCAATATGGTCAACTGCAGATTGAATTACTCCCGGCATTTCAACATCAAACACAAAAAGCGGTAAACCGATTAAAACTGATATAACTCCGGGGTTTAAAATTAATCTTTTTAATTCAAATTTGGCTTTCCCCTCGCCTTTATTAATACACCAGATTCCGTGGGTAAAGGAAAGAATATTGAACGCTACAACCCCTGCAGAGCAATAGAAAACGCCCTCACTGCCGAGAATGGCATTGCAAAGGGGCAACGCCATATATCCCATATTACCGTAACTTACAGCATATTTAAAAACAGTTGAATTCTTATCTTTTTTGTTGTTAAAAAAGGGCATTGCAAGAAAAATACCCACGGTCAGAGTGCCTGTCATACAAGCAAAGGCTATTAAAAGAGATTTTGCAGTTTTTATGTCAAAATCCATATTCATAAAGGACTGAACAATAACAACAGGTGTAATTATATAAAAAAGCAAATCGTTTGAACGTTTTGCGGTATCTTGACCGAAAACATGCAAACGGTCGGCAACAAAGCCGACCGCAACAATTAAATACAGTATAAGAACCTGCTGTGCGGCCATTGTCATATTAGTTAAAAACATTTTTATTCCTCCTACCGCACTTGATAAGTTTCTTTATTCTTTATTTTTTCTTTTTTTCAAATCCGCAAGAGAAACGATTTTAAATTCATCCGATGAATCTTCAACAGTTTCTTCAACAGTTTTTTCAACAATTTCTTCAGCAGTTTCTTCAGCAACTTCTTCTACGATTTCTTCTGCCGGTTCCTCAACCTCTTCTTCAACTGCTTCCTCTTCACTTTCAAGAATTATTTCTTGAATTTCCTCATTCTCTGCCTGAGGTTCTTTTTCTTCAACAGTATCGTAATCTGTAGCGTCAACAGAAAATCCGAAGGCTTTAACAGTATCCTCTTTTTCAGGCTCAAAGCTTTCTTCGCTTTCAACAATTTCTTCAAGCTCTTCGTCATCTTCTTCAGAGAAAAAGCCGTTAAAATCGTCTTTCTTTGTAACTGCTTCGAAATCGTCCGGAAGGTCGATTTCGTTTACTGCACGTCTGTTTTTGAGACCATCTTTAAAGCCAACGCCGAGAGACGCAAAAACATATGCAACTATAAATATCAAAACAGCAAGGTGAGCAAAATCAAACTCATAACCATCTACCGCATCCAAGCCAACAACTCCAATAACAATTCTCGGGATTGTTACCATTGCTGCCAAAAGAGATGCTGTAAGACCATAGCCGTAAATTCCCCACATACTGTCTTCTGTAAACACACCTGAAGAAATACGGGCAAATGTAAGGAAGAAAAGCATAGTGAACACAAACATAAAGATTTCGAAAAGAAGCTCAGAAACCTTTATAAAGCTTATTGCATTCATAAGTTTAGTAACAAGCACGGTCATAGACCAGCACAAAGGAGAAAGCGCAAGAATTTTAAATTCTTTATATGACGCCTTACCGTTTAGATGGCTCAAACCGAAAACAATGAAATATATTATTGCAAAGAAAGCAAATACAAATTGAAAAATTGTAAATGTGCCGCCTTTTTCAGCAAGATTTGTCTTCAAAAGGCTCATAAAAATCATTGCATTACCCTGATTAACCGGAATAATATCGCGGAGAGTTGCGAACATATCCCAACCCAGACCTGCAGTTATTACAAAAGATGCAATACCCAATATTGGATTTTTTCCCGTGGGGAGTTTGGGCGACGGTACTTCCTTGCTTATGAAACTCAATACGAGGAAAAGAAGTCCGAAAATAACCACAACAGCATAAAGCACAGGAACTGTTACGTCACTTTCTTTAAAAAATCCGTTAGATGCGTCCACAAGAGCTAACAACTGGTAAACTCTTGTCGGTAACGAAACCAACACCGCCGCTGCAAAAACGAAAAGAAGATACCTCATTTTTACAGCACTTGAAGAACCTTTGATTTTGTTCATTTATTTACAGTCCTTTCGATTAACGTCGTCAACTTATCTCTCGTCAAGAGGAATGTAGTGGGTCTGACGTTTAAAATTGGAAATTCTTTCTTCAATAGGTGCATATTCCTTCGGAACAGCAACATTCTTATATGCGGGTCTTATAACTCTGTTACCGGTGATGAGCTCCTCAATTCTGTGAGCAGACCAACCTGCCACACGAGCAACCGCAAAAAGAGGTGTGTAAAGGTCCACAGGAATGCCGAGCATTTCATAAATAAGTCCTGAATAAAGGTCAACGTTAGCACAAATCTTTTTGTTATTATTTTTCTCACTTGCAAAAACCTCGGGAGTGAGTTTTTCAATAAGCTCCAAGGCTCTGAAATCCGCACCATAGCCTTTTTCTTCTGCAATTTTCTTTGCTTCGCGCTTAAGAATAACCTGACGGGGATCGGAAAGTGTATAAACCGCATGACCCATACCGTAAACAAGACCGCTCTTGTCCCCGGCTTCTCTGTTTATGATTTTCTTGAGGAAGTCTGCAATCTGTCCCTCGTCTGTAATATCCGCAACATCTTCTTTGAGATATTTAATCATTTCCGCAACCTTAAGGTTTGCTCCACCGTGACGGGGACCCTTAAGAGAACCGATACCTGCGGAAATTGCAGAATATGTATCTGTTCCGCTTGAAGTGAGAACTCTCGTTGCAAAAGCGGAGTTGTTACCTCCGCCGTGCTCCGCGTGAAGCATAAGGCAAAGGTCAAGAAGCTTTGCTTCTTCGTCGGTAAACTTTCTGTCGGAACGAGTGGTATAAAGAACTGTTTCGGCAGTTGTAAGACCTTCTTTTACGGGGTGAAGATACATACTCTTTTTAAGATAATATCTTCTCTTCACCTGATACGCGTAGGTCATAATCATAGGAAGCTGTGCAATAAGCTGAATGCTCTGGCGCAAAACGTTCTCTATGGAAATATCATCAGGATTGCTGTCATAAGAATAAAGAGAAAGAACGGAACGTTCAAGCTTATTCATAATATTGGGCGAGGGAGCTTTCATAATCATATCTTCTATGAAATCCTCCGGAAGCTCACGGCACTCTGAAAGCACATTATTAAATAATTTAAGCTGGTTTTTTGTAGGAAGACTGCCGAAGAGAAGAAGCCATGCAACCTCTTCATAACCAAAACGGTTTTCCGCTACACAGGCATCAACAATCTGGTTAATGTCCAAGCCTCTGTATTTAAGCTTACCCTCAATAGGCTTTCTTTCGCCGTCCTCTATATAATAGCCCTCAACGGAGCATACTTTTGTAAGACCTGCCATAACACCGCTGCCGTCACGGTTTCTTAATCCTCTTTTAACCTCAAATCTGTCAAAATATTCCTGGGGAACTGCACTTGACAATTTAAGCTCATCGCAAAGTGATTTCAAATCGGCACTTTTAATGGGTTCAATATATGTTGGCAAATATCTCACTCCTTTTCATAGAAACTCAATCATACTTTCAAATAATAATTCATATTATTTTATAACATATTATCTTTATTGTCAATAATCTCAAAACAAAGGAATGATTAAATTTTTATGAAAAAATTTTTAACCCTTATTCTTCTGTCCGGCATAGTTATACTTGTTTTACCCGTTGCCCTTTTGAAAGACAACCTCCCCGCTTCTCAAATACCTTTTTCCACCGAGAACTCCGAAGAAAGCACTGAAGCCTCATCAGAGGATGTTGATACCGTTACGGTTTTCCGTTCTGTTGAAAATACAAATGTTGAAGTTGATTTTTTTGAATATGTGTGTGGCAGTGTTGCAGCGGAAATGCCTCTTTCGTATCACGAAGAAGCTCTGAAAGCGCAAGCTGTTGCCTGCTACACCAACGCCCTGCGACTGAAAACTTCTTCAAAAAACACGGCTCCATATCATATCAGTGACGACAGCAGTGTTCATCAAGGCTACTTAACTGAAGAAGAACGTAAAGAAAAATGGGGTGAGGATTTCGACAAATATGAAGCCAAGCTAAAAAACATTGTGGAACAGGTAGAAAATGAAGCGCTTTATTATGACAATGAACTCTGCATTGCCGCTTTCCACGCTATATGCAACGGAAAAACAGAATCAGCAGAAACTGTCTGGGGTGAAAAAGTTCCGTATCTTGTCAGTGTTAAAAGCACCGGGGATAATCTTTCACCTCAATATTCCTCTACTGTGGTCTTCCAAAAGCAAGAATTCCTTAAGCATACAGAAAAATTAGATATAAC
This sequence comes from Acutalibacteraceae bacterium, assembly GCA_045536495.1. Classification (GTDB taxonomy): domain Bacteria; phylum Bacillota; class Clostridia; order Oscillospirales; family Acutalibacteraceae; genus DTU089. Next base: position 1,379 of record JAZSNR010000063.1, on the reverse strand, counting down.
AGAAGACATAACATCATTAAAAAACATAATAAAAATAACCGAAAAATCAAAAACCGGTACTGTTCTCAAGGCGACTGTAAACAAAAAAGAATACAGCGGAGAAGAAATAAGAAAAGCCTATTCTTTGAGAAGTGCCGTATTTACTGTTGAATGTACCAAGAGCTCTGTCACCTTTAATGTTACAGGTTACGGCCACGGCGTAGGAATGAGCCAATATGGTGCAGACTTTATGGCTCGACAAGGGAGTACTTATGACGAGATTTTGAAGCACTACTATAAAAATGCAGAATTGAGAACGGAGAATGGAGAATTATAGGGGCGCGAAAATGCGCCTGAAAGCGATAAGCTGAATTTTGTATACCATATTGAAAAAGCCTCGCAAAAATGATAAGATAAATAAAAGTCTGTCATTATTGCGAGGTGTTTTGATGACTAAAAAGGAACGAGCAATAAAAGTTTGCGAATTATTGAAAAAAGCTTATCCCGAAGCAATTTGTCAGCTTAATGCGGACACGCCCTTTCAACTTCTTGTTGCCACTCGTCTCTCTGCTCAATGCACCGATGCGAGAGTTAACCTTGTCACTCCCGATTTATTCAAAAAATACCCTTCCGAAAATGAACTTGCCGAGGCAGATATTGAAGATGTTGAAAAGCTTATTCATTCCTGCGGCTTTTACCGTGCAAAAGCAAAGGATTTAGTGGGGATGGCTAAAGATGTGAGAGACGTTTACAATGGTATTCTCCCTGATACTATTGAAGAGCTGACAAAGCTTCCCGGAGTGGGCAGAAAAACCGCCAACCTTATTGTAGGCGATGTATACAAGAAACCTGCAGTTGTTGCAGATACTCACGTTATAAGAATAACAAATCTTTTGGGACTTACCGATTCAAAAGACCCGAAAGCAGTTGAAATGCAGTTAAAAAAGATTTTGCCCCCCGAGGAGAGCAACGATTTCTGCCACAGGATTGTTCTTCACGGCAGAGCGGTTTGCATCGCAAGACGACCTAAATGCAATGAATGCTCGCTCAAGGAAGTGTGCAAATATTACCTATCAAAAAACAAATGAGGTTAAAATGAACTATTCAAAAGGACGCAAAATTTATATTGCGATTTCTGCAATATCAGTATTAGCAGTATTAATCACAATTTTCTGCCTTTCGGCACAAAACGGCGAAGACTCCTCCGCAACAAGCGGTTTTTTCACAAGACTTATTACAGCTATTGCAGGACATTCCGTTGAAGAAAGCCTCGTAAGAGCATTAGCTCATTTCTGTGAATTTGCAGGCTTGGGATTTCTTATGTGCAATTTCCTTTTTGCTTTAAAGGACAAGCTAAAACCGATTTTGAGTATAATACTCTCTTGCGCTTACGCAATGTC
>JAZSNR010000052.1:0-19635 GCA_045536495.1 Acutalibacteraceae bacterium | reverse complement strand
CATATGGATTAGCAACAAAGAAAAGCACAAACAAGAAAATGATAAAGCATCGGAAAAGGTAGCTTTATTACCTGTGTTTTTCTTTATCGCTAAATCCGAAGTCAGCGAATTGTAAACATTATTTTACCCGAAAAAACGGGTTAAAATACCATTAAAAAAACGGCTAACGGGACAAACGGAAAACCGTTTGTCCCGAAAAGAGCAATTATTTACGAAGACCGAGACGAGCAATGATTGCACGGTAACGCTCGATGTCTGTCTTCTGAAGGTAAGCGAGAAGGTTTCTTCTGTGACCTACCATTTTAAGAAGACCGCGACGAGAGTGGTGGTCCTTCATATTGTTTTTAAGATGTGCGTTAAGGTCGTTGATTCTTTTTGTAAGAACAGCGATCTGAACTTCGGGAGAACCTGTGTCGCCCTCGTGAGTAGCATACTCTTTAATGATTGCCTGTTTTTCTGCCTGTGTCATTATTTTCACCTCATTAATATATTCCCAAACAACCCAGTAATACGGCAGGTGAATGCCCTTAAAATAGGCTTACTCCATACTCCGAGTCATAAGGCTTTGATATTATAGCACAAGGTTTTATAAAATGCAAGAGTTTTTTTGTGAAGCTGCCAGTCGCCAGCCACCAGTTGCCAGCGGATAGCAATTAGCGGTTAGCAGATAGCAAATAGTGGTTAGTAAAAGTATTGCGAAGCAAAAAGGAGGGGGGACCGCGTCAGCGGTGGTGGGTTGCCCCGTAAAGACACTCATTTGTAAAAGTATCGAAAATTTTAATCGGTTTAACTCTTTTTAATTTTAATATATTGCACAGCTTTTGACACAAAATTTACAAACAAATATATTCTTAACCAATCAAAAATACTGAAAACAATATTCATAACTGTAAAGATGCCTTGCTGTATCTCAATATGAGTGTAATTCATTGCTTTTTCCATAATTAAAGGTGAAGTTATATATTCACCCACCCACAAAAATACAAACCCGATAACTGCAGCAATAAAATTCCTTTTGAATTTCTTATTTATTTCAACATTCTTTTTTGAAAGCTTAACAACAGAAAAAATAATTAAGAATAAGATAACAATAAATTGCCCCCAACCTATTGCCAATCTGCCGTAATTCATGCTGTATTCCCATTCCAGAGTTCGTTTTATTACACTCCAACTTATACCTGTCGCAAAGCGAATATATAAATCTGCTAAAGGAATTATTGCCCAAAGGCAGTAAAAGAAATGGTTGCTTTTGGCTTTATAATAAATGATACTGCAAGCAAAAAGGGGGATGGCAATAAAAAATCCTGTTATTCCTAGACCCAATAAAAGAAAAACAAAAATAGAAATTACTCCTGCAATTAAAAGACCTTAGCCGATTTTCTTTTCTCGGGCGTTGGTTTGTATATTTGGGTTTTGTTCGGGTGTATTTACTACAGGTATATCTTTTTCTTCATTTTTTATAAGCTCATCGAGAGATATATTGAATATTTCCGCAAGCTTTATTATTTTATCCAAATCAGGTGTTGAGTTACCATTTTCCCATTTAGAAATAGATTGCCTTGAAACATTCAATTCGTTCGCCAAATCGCCTTGAGATAGGTTGTGTTGAGTTCGCAATTTGTAAATTTTTTCACCGAGAGTCATAGGAATTCACCCCTTTGTTATGGCTTTATTATACTATGCCAAAAGGGTGTTTGTCTATCAAGATTGCTTTAAAATTTAGCAACCAACAGTTGCAGTTTATAAAAATGCGGAATGCGGAGTTCGGAATGCGGAATGTCGGGGCGCGAAAATGCGCCAAATTGTAATTGTATGATTAAAAAATTAATCTTCATCACTCTCAATATACATCTCTTCTGTTTCTATTTGCCCTTGTTTTAATATTTCTTTTAACACAGTTATATCGTTTTCTTCAAGAGCATCTGTAATTACATTAAATAAATGAAAATACATTTTCTTATACATAGTATCACCTCAAATATACCGAAACGGGATTATTAGATTATACCAATTAGGTATAATTGTGTCAAGGTGATTTTATGAGATTAAAAGAACTTCGCAAGAAGAAAGGTATAACACAATTAAAACTTGCAATGGATTTAGGGTTGAACCAAAACACAGTAAGTCGATATGAAACAGGTGAACGTGAAGCAGATTATAAAACGCTCATTATGTTAGCTGATTATTTTAATGTTTCTGTTGATTATCTTTTGGAAAGAACTGACGACAATAAATAAAACAAAACTCCTCCGTTTTTAGCTTAAAAACGGAGGAGTTTTTAGTTTTGTCAAACTATACGGCGCATTTTTGCGCCCCTCAATTTGTCATTTGCCACTTGCAATTTGTAACTTGAAATTACATTTCAACCGCAGCTCTCTCTACAGCCAATCCTTTTTTATAGCTTTCCATAAACAAGTTGAAGGATTCAACGATATCTTTATCGGGTTCGAGAGTTGTCATTTTCTGTGTTGCGAAAATCTTGTTATCAAGGTAGTCGGGGAAGATTTCGTTTTCTTCTTTATTAACTGCGTATGCTGCAAGAACTGCAATACCCCAAGCACCGCCTTCGCCTGCAGTTTCCATAACGGAAACGGGTGCATTCATGCAAGCCGCTAAAACACTCTGACCGATAACAGGAGTTTTGAAGAAACCGCCGTGACCAAGGATTTTATCTATTGCAACATTTTCTTTATCGAGAATTTCCATACCGATTTTAATTCCACCGAAAGCGGTAAAGGTTTGAACTCTCATAAAGTTTGCAAGAGAGAATTTGCTGTCGGGTTCTCTTACAAAGAGCGGTTTACCTGTTTCAAAGCCTGTAAGGAATTCACCTGAAAAATAGTTGTAAGAAAGAAGATTACCGCAGTCTTTATCTGCTTCGGCAGATTTTTTGAAAAGTGCGGTAAATAAATCGCCCATTGAACATTCTGCACCCATAAGGTCAAGAACTTCTTTGAAAAGATATGTCCAGGCATTGATGTCAGATGTGCAGTTATTGCAATGTACCATAGCAACGGGTGCACCGTCGGGAGTTGTTACCATATCAATTTCACGATAAAGCTTTGAAAGAAGCTTTTCAAGAACAATCATAGCAAATACGGATGTACCCGCGCTTACGTTACCTGTTTTCACTCTTACGCTGTTGGTTGCAACCATACCTGTTCCTGCGTCACCTTCGGGGGGACACATAGGAATACCTGCTTTAAGGTCGCCTTCTTCGTCAAGAAGCTTTGCGCCTGCTTCTGTAAGAGTACCTGCATTTTCACCTGCAACAAGAACTTTAGGAAGAATATCTCTGATTTTCCAGGGGAAGCCTTTTTCTTCAACAAGTGTATCGAATTTATCGAGCATTTTTTCGCTGTAGTTATTGCCTTCCATGGGGAACATACCTGAAGCTTCACCGATACCGAGAACTTTTTCTCCGGTAAGAAGAGTATGTATGTAACCTGCAAGTGTTGTGAAATATGCAATGTCTTTAACGTGTTCTTCACCGTTTAAAATTGCCTGATAAAGGTGAGCAATACTCCAACGGTCAGGAATGTTGAAATCAAAAACCTCTGTTAATTTACTTGCGGCTTCACCTGCAAGGGTGTTTCTCCATGTGCGGAAAGGACAAATCAATTTTCCCTCTGCGTTAAAGGGAAGATAGCCGTGCATCATACCGCTGATACCGATTGCTTTAAGGCTTGTAAGAGTAATGCCGTATTTTTCTTTAACATCATTTTTAAGAGAACCATAGCAACCCTTAAGACCTGCGAAAAATTCTTCCTCTGCATAAGTCCAGATGCCGTTTACAAGGCTGTTTTCCCAATCAAAAGCACCAACCGCAAGAACCTCGCCGCAGTCGTCAATAAGAACGCCTTTGATTCTTGTTGAACCGAATTCAATGCCGAGTATTGCTTTACCATCGAGAATCAATTGTTTTTTGTCCATAATTATATCTCCTATATTTCAATATTTAACTCATTTATTTTATCCCTCAATTTCTGAAAATCCGAAAGTGCATCGGGCTTATTGAGAGGGTTTCGGAGTAATGCAGCAGGGTGGAATGTGCCCATAAAAAGAATGTTCCCTTTTTGGATAAATTCTCCGTGTTGCTTTGTAACGCGGAAATCCTCGGAAATGAGCTTTTGTGCCGCAATTCTACCTAAACAAACGATAATTTTAGGTTTAATAAGTCTTGTCTGGTTTCTTAACCAGTCAAGGCAGACTTCTTGTTCTTCGGGCTTAGGGTCGCGATTCTGAGGTGGTCTGCATTTAACGATGTTTGCAATATAAATATTTTTCTTTCTGTCAAGGTCGATTACATTTAAATACTTGTCTAAAAGCTGACCTGCTTTTCCAACGAAAGGTTCGCCTTGCAAATCCTCGTTTTCTCCGGGACCCTCACCAACGAAAAGAATATCTGCATTTTCGTTGCCAACACCAAAAACAAGGTTGGTTCGGGTTTCCCCTAAAGGACAGTTTTTGCAATTTGAACAATCTTTCTTTAATTGTTCAAAATTCTCGTATTTCAAAGAATTATCAACTCCTTGGGTGTGTTAGTAAGGTTTTCATATCCGTTTTCGGTTATAAGAGCCATATCTTCAATTCTTACACCGAATTTGTCGGGAATGTATATGCCAGGTTCAACCGTAACAATATTGCCGACTTCAAGAGTTGCTTCGCTTCGGGGTGAAAGGTTTGGAAGCTCGTGGATTTCAATTCCAACGCCGTGACCTGTTCCGTGACCGAAAAAGTCGCCGTAACCTGCATTTTTTATAATATCTCTTGCGGCGGCATCGGCATCTTTACAGGAAACGCCTTTTTTGAGAATTTCCAAAGAGGCTTTTTGAGCTTTTAATACAATGTTGTATATTTCCTTTTGCTCCTCGCTTACAGTACCAACTGCAACGGTGCGTGTCATATCGCTGTGATAACCCTTATACACTGCACCGAAATCCATTGTAACAAAATCGCCGTTTTGAACAACAGTGTCATCGGGTACACCGTGGGGCATAGAGGTCTTTTTGCCCGTTACAGCAATTGTTTCAAAGGAAAGTGCCTCTGCACCGTGAGAAAGCATATAGAAATCAAGCTCAAGAGCAATTCTTTTTTCTGTTACACCGGGTTTTATAAAGGTAAGAATATGCTCAAAAGCATCCTCTGCGATGCTTTGTGCTTTTTTTATGCACTCAATTTCTTCGGGTGTTTTCACCATTCTCAATTCGTCAATTTTTGCATCTAATTTCTTTGAGGGTGTAACACGGCAGGGAAGAAAAACAGTTTTAAGAAAATCTGCTGTACCAACAGTCATTCGCGCTCTTTCGATATAGATTTTAAGAATGTTGTTATCTTTGATATATTTTTTGATTTCGTCTGCAACTTTTGTTAATAAAAGGCATTTGCACACAGAAACAGTTTTTTGCGCAGCTTCAATATAACGACTGTCAGCAAAAAGAACAGCTTCTTTTTTAGTTATAAGAAGGTAGCCATCTGAGGATGGAAACCCTATGAAATATCTTCTGTTTACGGGAGAGTGAATAAGAATTGCTTCGTGAGAATTTTTTAGAAAATTTTGAAGCTTATTTATTTTCTCCATAGTAGCCGTGCTCCTTTATAAAAGCCTCGCGGATTGGTTTTTCTTTTGCTCTGCTTCGTTCAAAATGTTTTTTGAAAAGTCTTTCTTTCTCAATGGGGTCAACAAGAATGGGAATTGCACCGCAACGATTGGCGGCGGCAACATCTGTCAAAACCTGGTCGCCCACCATAGCGATTTTTGAAACATCAACATTCAGTTTTTTTGCCATTTTAATAATTCCATGGGGAAGGGGCTTTTTAGAATAAGCGTGAAAAGGTGCTCCGAAAGCCCTTGAAAACCAAAATGCTCTTATATGAGGAGTATTGGTAACTATTGCAACCTTGAAACCTGCTTCTTTAAGGGTCTTGATCCAGGAAATTGAGCCGGGAATTGTTGTGAGAGTTGAATCCTTAACAGATGTGTTATCTAAATCAAAAGCGACAGCTTCAACTCCTATTTCTCTTAGAAATTCGGGAGTTATATCGTGAACTGTATGAAACATATATTTTATTGTGGTGTCTTTTTCTCTCATGTGAAGCGCCTCTGAAATTAATATCATTAAAGCAAATTACTACAATCTAAATAATATCACAAAAAAACAAAAAAGAAAAGATATGAAACCTAAAAATAAGGCTTCATATCTCATTTTCTTAATACTTTCTCTTACGAGCTGCTTCGGATTTCTTTTTTCTCTTTACAGAGGGTTTTTCATAATGTTCTCTCTTACGAACTTCCTGAATAACACCGTCTCTTGAAGTCTGTCTTTTAAATCTGCGAAGTGCGCTATCTAAAGATTCGTTTTCTTTAACTTTTACCTGACTCATTTATAGTTCCCTCCCTCCGCTGTTACCAACAAAGGTATAAATATCAATATACAGTTAGCATTATACTATGTCAACGCTCAAGTGTCAAGAGGGAAATTGTAAAAATTTCATTAAGGCGAAAAAGTTTGTGAGAGGTAATAACAGCGTAAGATAAGGATGCGGAAGATGTTTTTGAAAGCGAAGGCGGATAGAGTAGAGAAAATCAAGGGCTTAAGATAAAGAAGTTTTTTACGAGTTGAAGATAGTATGAGATACATCGAAACTCGTAAAAAACTAAAAAAGAAAAAGAAGAATCTTTAATTAAAAAAACACACTTCCCGTAAGGACTTTACAGGAAATGTGTTTAAAGTTAAAACTTTTTCTTTTTGTTCTTCGCTTAAGACATTGGTTTTATCATTTTGCCATTGCGCCGATTTCCATCATATATGCACCAATCTGTGCACCGAATTCGGGAGCACCGTCCATAATGAGCTTGCCTTGTTGAACGGATTCAAGCATATCGTCAATTGACATCAATATACCCAAAGCGCTGTCAAGGTTGTTAAAGCGCATTGTGAAGAAGGGGAGAGCGCGTTTATATTCGCCTCTGCCGGCTTTACTCTTACCTGCTTTAATTCTGATGAAAGCGGAAACGGAGTCTTCGCCGTCAACCTTCCAGGCATAAACACGGTCAGGACTCTTTGAAGTCCAGTCGTGGATTTCGGGGTGACCCATTTTGTTAAGTGTGCTGATACCTGATGAAAGAAGGTAGAAATAGCATTTAACTGTAAGACGTTTGTCTTCTTCTTTCTCCGGCGGTTTTGTGGCTGTTAAAAGACCTGACATTTTAAGAAGAGCCATCATAAATACGCCGAATTCATAAGCATTGTTAAGACCAATCATTTTTGGGAGCGTTGCAGGACCGATTTTGCCCTTGAAAAAAGCATTCATTGCTTCAACACTCTTGAATTGGAGCTCAACAAATTTTTGTTTTTTAACTCTGTATGCAACTTTGTTTGCGTGAACGAGCCATTCATCGCCATTTACCATAAAGTGTGTTGCCCACTTTCCTTCGGGAGCATCCGGGTCAAGACAACTAACCTGATAGATGCAGTGAACCTTCTCAAATTTCTTTTTGAGAGAGGGAACATCTGCAACGATAGTTTTCAAGAGGGGCAACGCACCGCAAAGGAAGATTTTGTTTGTGTATAATGCTTCCTGTGTGTTAGCCATTTTTGCTTTCCTCCTTAAAACTCGTCGTCCCAGTCGTTGTCTTCTTCAAAGTCTGCCTTCATAACTTCACGAACTGCTTCGATAATGCCGTTAGAGTCAATACCGAGGTAGCTCATAATGTCTTCGTGAAGACCGATAGGTGCAAATGTATCTTGAACACCAAGTTTCTTGAATGCGCAACCCTTACCGGATTCAACAACAACCTCTGCAACTGCACTGCCGAGACCGCCTATAACTGTGTGGTCTTCAACTGTGATAATACGGCGAGTGTCCATAACTGCTTTAAGAACAGCTTCTTTATCAAGAGGTTTGATTGTGTGCATATCAAGAACGCGAACTTTGAGTCCGTCTGCTTTCTCAAGGAATTCAGCAGCCTGGAAAGCCTGGAATACACAAGAACCGCAAGCGATAATTGTAATATCTGAGCCTTCGTGAACTTCAACTGCTTTACCTACTTCAAAGCCGTAGTTAGCATCTTTATAAAGAACACGGTCAAAACCACGGTTAATTCTGATATAGAAAGGACCGGGAGTGTTGTAAGCTGCCATAACTGCATTGTAGGTTTCGTAACCGTCAGCAGGGCAGATAACTGTAAGGTTGGGGATTGAACGTGTCAAAGCAAGGTCGCAGATAGCGTGGTGAGTTGAACCAGCCTGACCGAAGGATGTACCTGAATGAGTAGCAATAACTTTTGCATTGATATTCTGGTAGCAAAGGTCTGTGTGAAGCTGGTCTGCGGAACGGAAGGATGCAAACTGTGAGAAGGTTGAAAGGAAGGGAACAAGACCTGCCTTTGCCATACCTGCAGCAACACCGAACATATTCTGTTCTGCGATACCTACGTTAAAGAAACGGTCGGGGAATTTCTTCTGGAAATCACCGATTTTTGTTGATTTAGCAAGGTCAGCAGTAAGGGCAACAACCTCGGGATGTGCCTCTGCCAACTCAACGAGAGCCTGACCGTAAATTTCGGCTGTGGAGAGAGATGTTGATTGTTCAGCTGTGTAACTTAATCCGCCTGCCATAATTATTCAGCCTCCTTTTCTACACGTTCAATTCTTGCGGCATAAGTCTTTTCAAGTGACTTTTTACCGTTTTGATATTTCTCGTCATCAAATGCACCATAGTGCCATCTGGTGTCGCCTTCAATAAAGTCGATACCGCAACCCTTAACTGTGTCGCAGAGAATGAGAACGGGTTTGTCTGTTTCGTTTTCGTAAGCAAAGTCAATTGCTTCGCAAAGCTCTTTGATGTTGTTACCGTCAATTTTCTTAACGATAAAGCCGAATGCTTCCCACTTGTCTGCAAGGGGTTCAAGAGCCATAACATCTTCTGTGTTACCGTCAATCATATTGTGGTTACGGTCGACGAGAGTGATAAGGTTTGTAAGCTTGAAATGAGCCGCACTCATTGCTGCTTCCCAGTTTGAGCCTTCGTCAAGCTCACCGTCACCGAGAACAACGAAGGTTTTATAGTCTTTTTTGAGGAGTCTTGCTGCAAGAGCAGTACCAACACCGATTGAAAGACCGTGACCAAGAGAACCTGTTGAAGCATCAACGCCTACAACCTTGTTTGAGTCAAGGTGCATACCCATTTTTGAACCGGAAAGGTTAAAGGTTTTGAGCATTTCCTTGTCGTTGAAGCCAAGGTCACAAAGAACAGGTGCATAAGCAATACCTGCGTGACCTTTACTGAGAATGAATCTGTCGCGATCCTCCCAGTTGGGATCTTCAACTTTAATGTGCATATATTTGTGATAGCACACTGTCATAATGTCCATAACGCTCATACCGCCGCCGATATGACCTGAGCCTGCCCAGTAGGTTGTATCAAGGCAGAGGTTACGGAGCTCATTTGCTTTCTTTTCAAGAGCAAGCCACTCCTGTTTTGAAAGAGCCATTATAAATTCCTCCTATAATATAAATTTGCCGAAAACTCGGTATTTTTTCTTAAATTAAGCCAACTCGGGATGATTTTTCTTAACTGCTTTGAAAGCATCTTCTGCGATTTCAATTGAAAGGTTAATGTCTTCGTGAGTAAGTGAAGCGTTAATGAAGTGGTTGTGGTGAGATGTAATAAACAAACCACGGTTTACACATTCAGCAACCCAATCCTGATGAAGAAGAAGAGAATCATCGTTTGCAATTCTTAAATAGAAAAGTGCGGGTGCACCTGAAACAACAAGGTCAAAGCCATGCTCTGCACCGGCTTTTTTGAAGCCGTCTGTAAGCTCTCTGCCCATAGCATCAAAAAGCTTGGGTGCATCCAGCTTTTTGAGCTTGTTGATTGTTGCGATGCAAGCTGCAAAGGGAACTGCACTCATCCAATAAGAACCTGTATATGAAAGGCTCGATGCGGCATTTTTAAGGAATTCCTTACCGCAAAAAGCAGACATATTGTAGCCGTTTGCAAGAGCTTTACAGAAGCAGATAATATCAGCTTCAAAGCCGAAGAAATGGTCACTACCTGCAAGGTCAAGACGGAAACCGCAACGAACATCGTCAACAATAAGAACGATTTCGTTTTTTGTGCAAAGCTCGCGAACCTCTTTCCAGAAGCCGTCAATGGGGAAGGAGTTGTCGTTAAAGTTGCCGTGGTTATAAGGTTGAGCAATTACTGCAGCAATTTCGCCTTCGTTTTCTGCAAGAAGTCTCTTGAAGTTTTCGATATCATCCCAAGGAGTGTAAAGGTTGTTTGCAACATCCTCGGGAGTAACACCGGGATAGTCAATCTTTTGCACCATGGGAGAAACACCGTGATAGAAACCGTTGAAGAAAATAAGTTTCTTTCTGTGGGTATGAGCGCGAGCAGTAAGAATAGCACCCTGAGTTGCATCGTTACCGTTCTTTGCAAAGAATGCCCAGTCAGCAGTGTTAACAGTGTCAACGAGAAGCTCTGCGCATTCAACCATTATTTTGTCGGGAGATGTTACACAGTTACCTTTTTTAATTTGTTCAATAACTGCTGCATCAACATCTTCATCACCATAGCCAAGCACATTAGGTCCGTATGCACACATATAGTCAATATATTTGTTTCCGTCAACATCCCAGAAATATGAACCTTTTGCTTTTTCAGAGAAACGGGGCCATCTGTTAACGGGAATAAACTGACCTTCTGCAGGACCGAGATGTCCGTAAACACCTGAAGGGATGACTTCGGTAGCACGAGCGTACCATTCATCTGATTTAGTTGTTTTGTATAAAGGGAATTTTTTGCTCATTTTACTACCTCCTTATGCAAGATATAATGCAACTCTGTCAAGTATGCGGTTAACGTTATCAAGCATACTAACAAGACCGTGCATTTCGATTTTACCTGTACCGATACAGGTAAGGGCGTTAACGTTGCCGTCAAAAAGAGCGCGTGCAGTTTCGATTGATTCGAAAATCATTGCAGCACGATATTTTTCGGGAGCTCTTTTAAGTGTAACAAGGCGGTGATCTTTACAAACAAGGTCAATAGCAGGTCCGTTTTTGATACCTATCATAACACTGCCGTCTGCAATATATTTCGCACTGAATTTACCGATTTCATCATTGTTACCAATCTGAGCAATGGCAACGCCGATTGTATAAAGCATAAGCTTTGTGCTTCTCTCGAAGAAAACCGGGTCTTGAAGATCTTCTTCACTTGCTCTCATATATTTTGAAAGTAAATCTGTGAGGGCGGTGAACTCTTTAAGAAGGAACTTAATATGTGTAAAACCTTTTGAGGGAATAGGAGTTACAGTTCCGTCAATAAGACCATTGAATTTTTCACAGCTTGAAAAGGGAAGTTTTACGTCACAATTGCTGCAGCCTTGCTCCATACGGCATTTGCCGTTTTTGAAATAAAGAGTAGCAGAGGGGCCGCCTTTAACTTCTAAACCGATGGAAATCGGTTTTTTGCCCTGCAGAAGCTCGGATGCTTCGGGAACGATTTCACAAAGATTTTCCAAAGTGCCGAGAACGGCGTACATATTTATGTACGCAAGAGTTTTTGAATCCATTAAATTTTGCAAAGCGATTGCCTCCTTTTTAAAAATAGAATTCAGTCCATTATATTTTAGCAGAGGTTTCGGGCAAAGTCAACAAATAGAGAAAAATATTTAACTCGGATTATGTTGAAAAATCACACAACATCAAAAGTTTATTTCTAAAAAAGAATAATAGAGCTGTTTTCAAGGGAAACTTATAAAAAGTTCATAAAACACAGCCTTTTATTTTGTATAGTTTAAACGCTGTGACTCCTTGACAATTTTATACAATAAGGTATAATAAAAGTGAATACAAATTCACTTTTGTTATTAAACTCTATTTTAGGAGGTGTCTTTATGGACACAAGATTCGCTATTAATGAGTATCATGACGCAGCAGCGGTTACAAGACAGCTTGACGAGCTCATTAAAAAACCGATTTACACTATTAAACCCGATGTACTTAAACAGTACGAAGAAGAATACTACGGTAAAAAATGCGCTAAAAGTAAGGAAATGATTGAAGAAGCTAAACAGGTTATTCCCGGTGGCGTTCAGCATAACCTTGCATTTAACTATCCCTTCCCCCTTGTTTTCACAAAGGCAGACGGTATGATGCTCTATGACGTTGACGGCAACGAGTATTTCGACTTCCTTCAGGCAGGCGGTCCCACAGTTCTCGGTTCCAATCCCAAGGTTGTAAGAGATCAGGTTATCGACCTTCTTAATACTTGCGGTCCTTCAACAGGTCTTTTCCACGAGTTTGAATATAAGCTTGCAAAGAAAATCTGCGACAGCGTTGAAACCTGTGATATGTTCCGTATGCTCGGTTCAGGTACAGAAGCTTGTATGGCAGCTATTCGTGTTGCCAGACTTGCAACAAAAAATAAAAACATCGTAAAAATGGGTGGCGCTTACCACGGTTGGTCCGACCAGCTCGGTTACAGTATCCGTGTTCCCGGTTCAAAATTCACTCAGGCACACGGCGTTCCGCTCTACCTTTTCAAACATACTCAGGAATTCTTCCCCAATGACCTTGATTCTCTTGAAAGAGTTCTTCGTCTTAACCAGTTCCGTGGCGGTACAGCTGCTGTATTTATGGAGCCCATCGGCCCCGAAAGCGGTACAAGACCTCTTGATAAAGACTTCAACAAGGGCGTTGAAAGACTTTGCCGTAAATACGGCGCTCTCCTTATCTTTGATGAGGTTGTTACAGGCTTCCGTATCGGTATGGCAGGTGCTCAGGGTTACTTCGGCGTTTCTCCTGACCTTACTATCTTCGGTAAAGTTATCGCAGGCGGATATCCCGGTGCAGGCGGTATCGGCGGTAAGAAAGAATATATGAAATACCTCGGTGCAGGTCTTGACGCAAGCGGCGAAAAAGTTAAGAAAGCATTTATGGGCGGTACAATGGCTGCTACTCCCATTTCTTGTGTTGCAGGTTATTATACTCTTGAAGAAATTGATAAACAGAATGCTTGTCAAAAAGCAGGTGAAATGGGTGACAGACTCACAAAAGGTCTTCAGGAGCTCATTAAGAAATACAATCTTCCCTTCGTTGCATTCAACCAAGGTTCAGTTTGCCACATTGATACAGTAGGTACAATGCACTACTCAATCAACTGGTCAAAGCCCTGGGAAATTCCCGGTGTTCTTTCCGCAACAAGCGAAAGGAAAAAAGAAATGCAGCATATGGGTGCGGCATATATGGCAGAAGGTCTTGTTACTCTTGCAGGTAGCCGTCTTTACACTAACGCTCAGTACACCCCTGAGCTTATCGACGAAGCTCTCAGAAGATTTGACAGAGTATTCGCAAACGTTGCAGTTAAAGAATAATTTTATTAAAAAAGAAGAGCCACGGTTTTTCCGTGGCTTTCTAAAACTCCCGAAAGGAGATACTTATGGATATTTTAGAAGCAAAAGAATTAGTCATTAAAGCCGGTCACGAGCTTTTGGCAGCAGGACTTATTGTAAGAACCTGGGGTAATATCAGTTGCAGAGTTAACGACAAGCAGTTTGTTATCACTCCCAGTGGTATGGCATATGATGTTCTTACTCCCGATGATATTGTTCTCGTAAATATTGCAGACCTTTCCTACGAGGGTGACGTTAAGCCCTCTTCTGAAAAAGGTATTCACGCATCCTGCTACGAGCTTCGACCCAATATTAATTTCGTTATTCATACTCACCAGAAAAATGCTTCCGTAGTAAGCACTCTCGGTCTTGATATTAACAATATTAATGGCGAAGATGCAGAAATTCTCGGTACAGATGTACCTTGCGCATCCTATGGTCTTCCCGGTCAGCCCAAGCTTCGTCAGGGTGTTATCGGTGCTTTGGAGCGTTCAACATCTAAGGCAGCTATTATGAAGCATCACGGTGCAGTTTGCCTCGGTGAAAGCTATGAAGATGCTTTTAATGTTGCCAATGCTCTTGAAAGAGTTTGTGAAAAGTTTATTGCTGCTCGTTGCGCAGAGGTTTCAGGCAAAGCAATTGATACCTTCAGCGGTGTTGTTGATTATGTTACCGATGTTTTTAAATCAGGCAATAAATATAAACCCGCAAAGGAATTTGCTCCTTGCGATAGCGAAAGAAAAGGCAATTGCTTCTTCGTTGGTGAAGAAGGAAAGCAGGCAGCTATTATCGATACAAAGAGCGGTGCATGGGTAGGTGGCGGAGAAATCCCCGATAGCGCAGATATGCACTGGGCAATTTATAAAAAGAGAGAGGATGTTAAATTCATCCGTCATACAAAGAACGATTTTGTTGTTGCAATGTCAAGAAAAGGTAAAACAATGAAACCCCTTCTTGATGACTTTGCTCAGCTTTGCGGACCTGTTGTTAAATGCGCAACATTTAATCCGTCAAACACTCTTAAAACAAGCAAAAAGGTTGCAAGAGCTCTTGGTAATAAAAATGCAGTTCTTGTTAAGGACAACGGCGCAGTTTGTGTTGCAGGTAATCAGTACGATGCAGAGGCAGTTGAATTGGTTATGGAAAAAGCCGCAAAAACAGCAGTTGGCGCAGAGCTTTATGCAGATGTTAAGCCCTTAAGCGCACTTGATTCTAACCTTATGAGAATCATTTATAAATTAAAATACTCCAAAAAAGCGGGTAAATAAGTAATAAAATAATCCCCTTGATTTTCATTAGAGAAAAATCAAGGGGATTATTTTCATTTTATATGGTTAATAGTGTATACATCGAATAACCGAATCCGCCTAAAAATACAATTATTAAAAATATTCTCACAACAAGACCGATTTTTTGTTTTGTGGTTTCTTTTTCGAAAACTTTAAAGGTGTTAATAAATAAAACTGCACCGGCAAGGCAAAGCATAGATAAAAACCAGAACAAATATTTAAAAGTTGCATCTGTTGTATTGAAAAATCCCACTTGGTTAATGCTTTTGAAATGAATGATTTCCATTGCAAAAATAACAACAACACCTATAGCAGCAATTGTTCCTAAAACGATGGGAATTATATTCATTTTTGTTCTGTCAGCTTCAGAAGCGTTTGCTGTTTTGTAAACTTTAGAACGTTTCGGAACGAAAAGTCTTTTAAGTTTTTTGTTTTCAAAGCTTATGTATTTGTTAAAAAACATGTCGGAATGATATACCGCATTTCGTCTTGCCACTAAAACGAAAATAAAACCGATAAAAAATGCTATATCCATACTATCTTCTCCTTATATGTTTTGATAATAACATATAATTAAGAATTATACAATAAAGAAAATGAAATTACGATTCTGTTATCTCATAGAATACAACTGCGTGAGGGTCAAGGGTTGTGCTGAGAGAGATTTTTCCGTTTTCAACAGTTGCGGTTTCTTCTGTTGGAACTAGATTTGAACATTCGGTGTATTTACTATAAAGCTCATTGAAATAAATATCTCTCGCCTCTTGGTTTTCAAGAGTAACAGGGCTATCTATTTGTGGATCATCGGGTGACCAGCTGAAGCAGTCATCGCCGATGTTATAGGTTTTTCTGTCTTCTACCCATTCATCAAAGTAGTTACAATCATCATCTATTGTATAGGTGGTGATTTTTACATTTTTGCCGTCAAACTGAGGAGCATTAATATTAAAGGTAAGCTCAACATCGTGCTTATAATCCAAATCATTTTTAAAGTTATAAGCCATAATGTGAAGTGTGTTTGTTTCTTCGTTGAATGCGGAAACTGCATCAATTTCACCACCGATAATAATACCATTTTCTGTGCTTTCGGTATGTGCTAGCTTCGCACCTGCCATTTTAGCGGCATTTTTTGCAACATGGTAGCTTACTGTCGGGTTACCCGCTAAAAGACCGTTTGAAAGGTATGACCAGGCTGAGAAATAATCGATGTCATTGTTGAACATCTGTGCAATAAGACGGGCATCATATGCAGCCTGATATGTATAACCACAAGTCCTTGTGAGAAGCTCATCATTATTGGCACCGCTGTTAACACCGCAGAGAATTCTGCCTTCATCTATACCATAAATAAGATCGGTCAAACCATTGCTTTCTGCAACGTTTCTTATGTAAGCAATAGTTTCGGGGAGAGTGTAGCCATCAGTGTATTCACCGGGAGTTGAATCATAGAAAGAAGCGGAAAGATATTTAATAGGTGAGCCTGTTTTGCCTGTTTTATAGTTTTTACCCTTTGCGCAATGCTCAATGAAAATCGCTTCATCCCAGACACCTTCTGTTACGGTCATTGAATGAGCGCCGACAAAAACATCCTCGCCTAAAACATCAACAAGTGCTTGTGCGGTATAGTCATAAAGCTTGCAATAAGCCTCGGCACTTTCTTTTGCGAGAATTTCGTCATCCTCGCTGTCAGAGCCAACAAACCAGTCGTAATTTTCATATTCGGTCATAACACCGAAACGCCAGGTAAGGACCTCTTCCTTGCCGAATTCCTTAACAAGTGCTTCTGCAATAGCTTTTATGTAGTCATAATAAACATTATAGTCATCGGGGGGATAGCGATTCATACCAAAGCCTGCATCAGTTGCTGCTTTTTCAGAATATTTAAGGGGAACGCTACCTAATTTGAGCATAGGCTTTCCGCCCAGATTTAAAACTCCGCGACAGTTTTCAATTAGAACTGTGAAATCGTAATCATCAAGGACTGTTCTGTCAAGAGGGTCCTTGAATAAGTCTCTTGTCTCTGTACCGCCTGAGCATTGCATAAACTGAACATACTCAACGAAATCAAAAATATTGTTTTCTTCGTTAACAGTAGCATTAACAAAGGGGTTACCCTCAATTGACCAGATGTTAACATTACTTACAGGATTTGAAAGGGTTGTTCCTGTCTTAGAAGCATCTACGCTAAAGGTGAATTGGTTGTTGTCACCGGAAATAATACCACCAATAATTCCAAAAAAGCTAAGAATTAATGGTATGAGAATGCTTAAAAATTTTACTAGAGCGGATGGCATATTGAAAAATCCTCCTATTACTTATTCTTCGATAGCAGCTTTCTTTGTGTTGATTTTGTAAAGAATTTCGGAATCAAATTTCTTTGTTCTGTCATATCTGAAAATGCCGTTTAATTCCTGCTCAACATCAGTAAGCTGAGTATAGCAGAAGCCGATCATCTTGGGGCAATCAATTAAAGCAGTTGTAAGTCCGTCATAACGGGCATAGAACTCTTCAAGACTTGTTGCGGCATTGCCGTAGCCCCATGCTTTTTCCTTGTCATTTTCCTGGAAGTCTTTAAGCTCAACTCTGATACCGCCGTATTCACTCATAAACACAGGCTCACCATTCCAGGTTTGTCTGTGGCTCTGATGGTCGAAAAGAATGTTTTTATTTGTAAGGTCTTCATAATGACCCTTGAAAAGCTCGCAGTCCTGGTCATAATCGTGAACATCGAAAATATCTGTTTCAACGTGGAAGTTACCGCTTGTGTCTATGCAAGGACGGGTTTTATCGAGGTTTTTAACAGTTCTGTAAACGATTCTTAAAATATCGTCATCCTGCTGTCTTCCGTTAACATCCCAGGTTTCGTTATAGGGACACCAACCGATAAGTGCGGGATGGTTGAAATCTCTTTCGATTTCTTCCTCGATTTCAAGAAGGAAGTATCTCAAAGATTCAAAGTTTGTGTGGTCGGCACCCCAGTTACCGTGCTCGCCCCAAACAATGTAGCCTAATTCATCGCAGTAATGTAAGAAGAGAGGCTCAAAGATTTTCTGGTGAAGGCGCGCACCGTTGAAGCCAACCTCCATTGAAAGAAGAATATCGTTTTTAAGTGCTTCTGCAGAGGGTGCTGTATAAATTCCGTCGGGATAGAAGCCTTGGTCAAGAACAAGTCTCTGGAAAACGGGTTTGCCGTTGATGTTAACAGCTTTGTCTGTAAGCTTTACCTCACGAAGACCGAAATAGCTTGAAACCTCGTCACCGCCAAAGGAAAGGTTAAGGGAATAAAGTCCACCCTTGCCAACTTCCCAAAGGTGCTTTTCGGAAAGGTTGAGAGTAATAGTAGCAGTTTGACCGAGTGCGTCGGTTGATGCCTTGCCTACCTCTTTGCCATCCCAGAATGCACATGCTTCGAAAGTGCCGTTACCAACAAGCTCTGCGTGGATTGTGAGAGTGCCGTCTGTGATATTGGGGAAGTATTTAACTGATTTTATATAGTTTTCCGGGCAGAATTCCATATAAACTGTCTGCCAGATACCTGTTGTTCTTGTGTAGTCGCAGTCATGGGAGTAAGCAAGCTCACTCTGTTTACCGCGTGCCTGAAGAGGAGAGCGGGTATCATCCTGAGCGCAAACTGTAATGGTGTTCTCGCCAACCTTCAAGAATTTTGTTGCATCAATTCTGAAAGAGGTGTACCCGCCGAAATGCTCACCGGCAAATTCTCCGTTTACATAAACACTTGCGTGGAAGTCAACTGCACCGAAAATGATAAATGCCTTGCCTTTTAACTGCTCTTCTGTGATTTCAACGGTTCTCTTATACCATACTGCAGCCATAAAATCTTTATAGCCTATTCCGGAAAGCTCACTTTCAGGACAGAAGGGAACATTGATTTTCTTTGAAAATTCAGCATCAACAGCAAAAAGGCTTCTGTCTTTACCGCTGTTGCCGAAGTCAAATTCAAAATCCCATTCACCATTCAGAATTATATAATCATTTCTTTTAAAATTCGGATTTGGATGTTCATTTCTGGGTATCATAGAAAGTTCCTCATTTCTTTAAATATATTAAAAGCACCGCAATATCAGCAGGGGAAACACCGCTTATGCGGGATGCCTGACCGATGGTTTCGGGTTTGATTTTCTTTAGCTTTTCTCTTGCTTCAAGGCGAAGATTCTGTACATCGTCATAATTGATGTCTTCGGGAATCTTTTTTATCTCAAGCCTTTTTTGCTCTTCTACTTGAGCTAATTGGCGTTTAATATAACCTGCATATTTAAGGTTAATTTCAACCTGCTCAAAAACCTCTCGGGGCAGGTCAGGACGCTTTTTATCAAAGGGCGTGAGCAATTTATATGAAAGCTGAGGTCTTTTAATAAGCTCTGAAAGTCTGCAACCCGTAACTGTTGGCGCAGTTCCTGCTTCTTCAAGAACCTTTGAAAGCTCCTCGGATGGCGGAATTGTGATTTTTGAAACTCTTTCGGTTTCTTCTTCAATAAGACGTTTTTTCTCTTGGAGCTTGTCATATCTTTCCTGACTTATAAGACCGATTTCATAGCCCATTTCAGTAAGCCTTAAATCTGCATTATCCTCGCGGAGAATAAGTCTGTATTCACTTCTTGAGGTCATCATTCTGTATGGGTCACGGCAGCCTTTAGTAACAAGGTCATCAATGAGAGTGCCGATATAAGATGTGCTTCTGTCAAGGGTGAAGGGTTCTTTTCCCTGAACCTTTCGGGCGGCATTGATACCTGCCACAAGACCTTGTGCGGCAGCTTCTTCGTAACCTGATGAACCGTTGAACTGACCTGCACCGTAAAGGCCCGGAAGATTTGTGAATTCGAGGGTGGATTTAAGTGCGAGAGGGTCGACACAATCATATTCAATTGCGTAAGCAGTACGCATTACCTTGACATTTTCAAGCCCCTTTATGCTCTTGAG